>CAYZQI010000065.1:0-24789 GCA_964480455.1 uncultured Cytophagaceae bacterium | reverse complement strand
AGAAAGCAATCATACAATACACTAGCCTACTCGGGAATATGCCCGAATTAAACAAGAAACTACTTATTCGCTGTTATGCCATCTTTTTTTGTCTAGGTTTATGGCTTAGTACAGCCCAGAAAGCATACACCCAAACCAGCCCTGAGCGTTGCAAATGGATAAGCACACGCATAGACACCCTTCAACTAGATTCTTTGAGTATCTTGCCTGCAAGTTTACAAATCAAAGCCCCAGCTACACACAGGCTTGAGCTACACTATGACCTCAACACCCGACAAATCACGCTCATAGGCGAAGCAACAGTAGATTCTATTCAGGTTTGCTACCAAGTTTTGCCTTTTGACTTGGCACAAATCTCCTTTAAGCGAGACCCTGTCAAGTATGATTCTCTAGAGAAATATTCTGATGATTTGTATCAATTTCCAACGCCTTTTGAGCGTGAGCGTGAAGAAATCTTCAAATTAGAAGGACTAGAAAAAAGTGGCAACTTGACTAGGGGCATTTCTGCAGGCAATAACCAAAGTGCCTTTGTCAATTCTTCCTTGAACTTGCAACTAGAAGGGCAAATTTCAGAAGAAATTTCTATTCTTGCCAGTATCTCCGACCAAGATGTGCCTTTTCAGCCCGAAGGCAATACGCTCCAGCTACAAGAGTTTGACAGAGTATTTGTACAGCTTTCGCACAGATTAGGTAAGATGACAGTCGGAGATGTAGTACTCAAAAACAAAGAAAGCTACTTTATGAAATACTACAAAAACGTGCAGGGAGGATTTCTGGAAAGTGATTATACCATTGCCAAAGAAAGTAAGGCAAATACCGCTTTTGGCTTTGCTGTAGCCAAGGGTAAA
This sequence comes from uncultured Cytophagaceae bacterium, assembly GCA_964480455.1. GTDB lineage: Bacteria > Bacteroidota > Bacteroidia > Cytophagales > Microscillaceae > JAABSX01. The sequence continues at coordinate 23,941 of CAYZQI010000065.1, read as the reverse complement.
TTTGCTTCTATTAATATTCCTCCATTGGAGGGCGTGCAAGGTCCTTACCGCCTTACAGGGCCCAATGGTGAACGGTTTATCATTGTGCTTGCCAACTCTGAAAAGGTATTTATAGATGGAAGACCACTCACTAGGGGTTTCAACAATGATTACGTGATTGATTACAACCTTGCCGAAGTTACTTTCAATCCCAATATCGTCATCACACAATTTACACGTATTCGAATTGATTTTGAGTACTCAGAGCAAAACTATACTCGTACTATCTTGGTGGGCAATCACTATCAAAGCTACAAAAAATGGGATTTCTTTGCCAATATCCACCGTGCTGCAGACAATCCACGCAACCCAATTTTGCGCCTTTCAGAAGAAGATAAGAATCAGCTTGCCCAAGTGGGCGATGGGCTAGGCTTGGTGAATGGCGTGGACTCTGTGGGCTTCCGTGGTGATGCGGTCTTGTATCTTCGCAAAGATACCCTCACTGTTGAGGGGCTTTTTTTTGAAGGAATCTATGAATATTCTACCGATCCTAGCAAGGCAGTTTTTCAAATTAATTTTACGGAAGTAGGTATGAATAGAGGCGATTATGTAAGGGTCAATAATACAATTAATGGGCAAGTCTATGCTTGGATAGCTCCTTTAGACGGTGTACCGCAGGGCAATTTTACGGCGCAGCGCATTGTACCTACCCCCAATGAGCAGCAACTTATCAATGCAGGACTTGCCTATAGACTTACTGACACTGACCGCTTTTATGTAGAAGGTGCATTCTCAAAACAAGACAACAACCGCTTCTCTACCTTAGACAATGCCAACACACAAGGGCAGGCTTTCAAGTTGGGCTATCAAAATGAAGGCAAGAAATTACCCTTTGGCAAAGACCTGACGTGGTGGGGAGCGTTGGATTTTGAGCATAACACACGTAATTTTAGACCCATTGACCGATTCAGGAGCATTGAATTTAACCGTGATTGGAGCATACAAATCGATACGACTCGCATAGCCGACAACATCATCAATGCAGTATTGGGCATCAAAAAAAATGAACTCAACCAAGTGGCTTATAGATTTAGTGGGCGCAAAAGAGGGCAAGAAGCAGAGGGCTGGCAACAAACACTTACCCTCAAAAAAGAATTGGCAAGGTTTGTACTAGGTTTTGATATGTTTTTGCTACGCAATGTGCAAGACAGTATCCGCTCAGATTGGCAACGTTTTCAGACTGATGTGGGCTACCGCATCAAAGGAAGCCAAATTGGGTATAAATTTACCCAAGATAAAAACCAAGTGCTGTTCCCAAGAGTAGATTCAGTATTCCAAACAGCCATGAACTTTGATGAGCATCAGTTGTATTTCAGAACTGCCGATACTAGCAAAGTAAAACTAAGCATAGATGTTAGCTTGCGTGAGGACAACCTACCAAAGGAAGGTGTATTAGTGCCAAGCCTACAATCTCAGAATGCAAATCTAAAACTACAGGCACAGCCCAATGCCAACCAGCAACTTTCACTGACACTAAGCTACCGCAGAATTGAAAATCTACTGGATACCCTTGCCCAAAATAATGAGAACAACCTCATGGGCAGGCTGGACTGGAACGCTAATTTTTGGCAAAAACACGTGCGCTCTGAGCTAAGTTTTGCTACCCTTGCTGGGCGAGAACTAAGGCGGGAGTTCATCTTCTTGCAAGTGCAGACAGGGCTAGGCACACATACTTGGCGAGATGAAAACCAAGATGGCATACAAGATTTGAATGAATTTTACCTTGCCATTAATCCTGATGAGCGAGAATACATCAAGGTTTTTGTGCCCACAGATGAATACATAGAGGCATTTATCAATAATTTTAGCTACAGGCTCAACTGGCAAGCACCCCGAAAGTGGAAAGACAAGAAAGGACTTAAAGGTTTTTTGGGTAAGTTTTCACAAATTCTCTCTTGGACCATCAACAGAAGATTTACTGATGAAAGTATTTTGAGCCGTGCAGTTCCTTTTTTGGGGCTTGACAACAGCACCGTACTTTCTACACGAGAAAACTTACGCACCACGCTGTTTTTTGACCGCAGCAATCCTGCCTTTGGCTGGGAGGTAAACTATCTATCAAGCCGTCAAAAACAACTTCTCAACAATGGCTTTGAAGACCGCTTACAGCGTGAGTATGGCCTGCTTTTCAGGGGAAATCTTAGTAAATCCATCAATATAACGTTTAAGCCAGAAGTCAAAAGCCTGCGTAATTTCTCTGATGTACTGCTCAATCGTAACTATGAAATCAATGCCTATTCTATCAAACCCGAAATAGCCTATCAGCCTAGCCCTAGTTTCAGAATTACGGGTAGCTATCAGTTGAACCAAAAAACGGGCAGTACGCCTGAAACGGAAGATGAAAAAGCTACACTCAACGAGCTAAAAATAGAAATGCGCCTGAGCCAAGTAGGGAAAAGAAATATCTTGGCTGATTTTAGATGGATTGAAATTCAGTATGGAGGTGAGCCAAATACACCACTTAGCTATGAAATGCTTGATGCCCTCAACCCAGGGCGTAATTTTACTTGGACACTCAACTGGCAGCAACGCCTCAGCAATGGACTGCAACTGATTTTGAACTACAACGGGCGCAAACCACCCAATATACCCACTATCCACGTGGGCAGAATACAGCTTACGGCAGTTTTTTAACTCAAAACTGTACTGCATAAAAATTGCCAGAAAATCAAAATTTTAGACAACAGCCTTGGCTAGCAAAATCAATTAATTGTCTATATTTGTACCTATATCAAAAAAATAGCTTTATGCCTAAACTCTTATTGAACATACCCGACTTAGAAAAAGCCGAAGCTTTTTTGGCGCATTTCGTACCTTATCTTACCTTTATAGAAGAGGCTGAGATACTAGAAGAGGCAGTAGAAGAACAGGAAAAAAATGTGTGTTTTTATGAAGAAAAAGATACTTATACCATAGAAGACCTTGAGGCAATTGTGGCGGCTTTCCCACAAGACTATGCCTGGACATACAGCGATTTAGAAAAATACTTTCCCCAAGACTTATCCATCAAAGTTGAAATCATTGATAACCAAATATTTATTATGCCTACGCCTAACTTTTACCATCAAAAAATTTCTATGAAACTCTCACGTGAGATGAGTTTTTTTGCAGAAAAATATGAACTTGGTGAAGTACTCACCGCTCCTATGGATACCAAATTAGACGAAGACAATGTAGTTCAGCCCGATATCTTGTTTATTGCGGTGAGTAGGTATGCCGTCATAGAAAAAAACTACATCAATGGTGCGCCTGATATGGTAGTAGAGATTTGGTCGCCCGGTAATACGCAAAAGGAGCGTGAACGCAAGCATAGTTTGTATGAAGGAAAAGCCATTACAGAATACTGGCAAATAGAACCAAGCAAAAAATCGGTTTTGGTAGAAACACTGGGTGAGGCAGGGCAATACGAGATTTTTTCACAAGCAGATACAACAGGTAGCGTTAGGTCAAAGGTCTTAGAAGGATTTGAAATAGACTTGACACTGCTTTTTAAGCAGATTGAATAATGCGTCTGATTGACAGCGCACAAACATTGCTTGTGGAAAAACTCTCCAATTAATCCTCCTAAAAAATCTACACTCAATACATCAACTTTTTTACTTCAATACCCTGTAAAAAAACACCCCATCTGCATCAAAAGATAGAAAACGATTGTCTGACAATTTCTGTGAAAATCTGTAGCAGCGGACTTCCAGTCCGCTGGCATTTATGTTCTGAACAGTATTCAAGCTATCTTATGAAACACTACCACAAAAATTGTCAGAGAACCTAGAAAACTCTTTGCTTTCATAACTTTTTTTGAAAAATCTTAGCATTTTTGCCTGATGAGAAAAATAAAAATAGTAATGATAAGTACCTCAGACATAGGCGGCGGGGCAGCCATCGCTTGTATGCGTGCCGCCAAAGCCCTCCAAAACAACCCAGCCTTAGAGGTAACACTACTTGTACAAGAAAAAAAATCTGATTTGCCTTGGGTAGTACCAATAGCACAGACCTTCTGGCAGAAAAAAAAGGCGTTCGTTCGCTTTGTATGGGAGCGTTTGAGGTTTTGGCAATATGCCAAAGACAAATCAGTTCGCTTTGCTTTCTCACCTGCCAATGTAGGCATAGACATCAGCCAACACCCCTTGGTGCAGTCAGCAGATGTACTTCATTTGCATTGGGTGCACTTTGGCTTTCTCTCCTTAAAATCTATTGAACGGCTCACACAACTTAACAAACCCATTGTGTGGACTTTGCAGGATATGTGGTCTTTTACAGGCGGTTGTCATTATGTAGCTGCCTGCAAAGGCTATCAAAAAAACTGTGGCAATTGCCCTATGCTCAAAAACCCTTCTACCAAAGACCTTTCGTACCAAGTTTGGCAGAAAAAAGCAGTAATTTATCAAGATTTTCCTTTCATTATCACGCCTACGAGCCAATGGCTCGCTAAGCAAGCAGCACAAAGTAGCCTATTCAGCACGAAGCAAATTGAAGCAATCCCAGCACCCATTGACACCAATTTTTTTTCTCCTGCGGCACACAAAAAAACACATCGCCAAGCCCTGAACCTATCTGAAGATGACTTTGTCCTTTTGTTTGGGGCTGCCAACATCAATGATGAACGCAAAGGATTCAAGTACTTACGGGCAGCTTTGGCACAATTTGCAGAGACACTCCCTTGCGCTCAAAAACAAAAAATAACTCTAATGGTATTTGGGAAGTTCAAAATCGAGACACTCTCAGAGCTACCCTTCTCAGTAATTAATTTAGGAAAGATGAAGCTATCGGCATTGGTGAAAGTCTATCAAAGTGCCAATGTGTTTGTGATGCCCTCCTTAGAGGATAATCTACCCAATACCGTCTTAGAAGCACTGGCTTGTGCCACACCTGTAGTTGCTTTTCGCACGGGTGGTATTCCTGAAATGGTAGCACACCAAAAGAATGGCTATCTTGCTGAAAGCCAATCTGCTAACGACCTTGCCAAAGGCATCGCTTGGCTTCATAATGTGCATCACAACCAAAACGAACAATACGAACTGCTTTGCCAAACTGCCCGTAATACACTACTAGAGAATTTTTCTGAAGAAGTGGTAAGCAAGCGTTATACAAGCTTTTATCAAACACTTTTAGATAAGCGATAAGTACAAATCAATGATTTAGGAAAATGTAAAAATAATTTCCAATACTTTTATTGTATATTGTAAGTTATTGGTAGTCAATTAATTAACTTAGCCAATAACCGACAATTAACCATTACTTATCAGGCTTGCGGGTCTATTTCTTTCTTTTTTTGTTTGGGAGGAGGAACGGGGTCTTTGCCGTAGCCTCCCCAGGGGTGGCAGCGGCTAATGCGCTTCAAGCCTAGCCAAGTGCCGTAGAGGGGGCCATGTACTTTGATGGCTTCTACCATATAATGCGAGCAGGTAGGCTGATAGCGGCAAGCATTGGGCAAAATAGGCGAAAGTACCCACTGATACAGTCGTACTAGCCCTATGAGAATACTTGAAATGATTTTTCCTAAAAAATGAATGACTATCACAATGTTATTTCTTTTGGATTAGAAATTAAAAAGCAGTCAAGAAAGTTCAGATAAAAAGAAAAACCTTGATTTCAAATTTGAAATCAAGGTTTTCTATGTCATGACATTAGGCTGGATTTATGGATTCTGAATCATCAAAGGATTGGCATTTATCTCATTGATAGAAATAACAAACTGCCATCTTGGGTCTCCCGCAGGAACTGCATACAACCCAGCGGTCATCGTGTCATTGTGATTACTTACTCCTTGCTGACGGTCTAGAGGCAGGTTGTTGCGCTTCAAGTCTAGGAAACGGAAACCTTCTCCCCATAGTTCAACTCTACGGTAGAACCAAATTTCGTCAAGCAATGCTTGTCCTGTGCTAGTAGATTTTACGTAGCTAGCATCACGAACACTGTTAAGTTGGAAGAGTGGTTCTGCACCATCTTGTCCTAATCTAGCCTTGGCTTCTGCTTCAATCAGATACATCTCAGAAGCACGCATATAAGGTACATCACCAATACTCAAAGAAGAAGAGGCGGCTACAAACTTACGATTGGCGTAAGGTGCTGTAAGAGAACCAGTGGTAGGGCGTTCCTCTGGGGGTAAGCCGTTAGGGTCCCAGAGGTCTTTGCGGTAATCTGTATCAGGGATTTGGTCGTGTAGTAGCCCATTCATACATTTAGGATTTCCTCTGATGTTAGAAGAACTAAAATTGCGTGACATATAAGCAAAGAAAGAAGCAAAGAAAGTCTGTTGGTCTTGGATTTGTTGGCTACCCCACATCCATTCAGGAAGACTTACATCATTAAAACCAGCCTTGTATTGTGCCTCATTGTTCAGCGTAAAGCCCGCGCGTGCGGCAATGGCAGCATTAGAGGCAGTAGTCCAATCGCCCGTAGTCAATGCTACACGTGCTAACAAGCCATTGGCTACATTGATATTGAAGTGTGATTTTGCTACACGAGGAGTAGCATCACCGAATAAATCAATGGCATCAGCCAAGTCTTGTTTGATTTGCGTATAAACTTCTTCTACAGTTGCTCTTGGGCGTGGGATAATCTGATTATCAAGTACAATGGGTACACCTAGTTGTGTATTTCCTCCAATGTTGTTAAAATCATAACGTTGCCCGTAGAGCTGTACTAGCATAAAATGACAAAAAGCACGGTAGCACAGTGCCTGTGCCTTGATTTCATTTTTGTCTCTTTGTGGCCCCTCTGCATTATCTATATTTAAGATAATAGCATTGGCATTGGCAACAATTCTGTAATAAAATCGGAAAGCAAAGTCAGGTAATCTAAAGTTATCAGTACGGTGATTAATCCAGCGGTAGTGCCCATTATACCAACCATTAGCGGGGGCAGTCATTACGAGGTCTTCGCCGAGCATATCCATCGTAATCATGAGGGAGCCATGCCCTTGTGCATCTTGCGAGTTGGGAGGAGACACACGTACAAACATAAAACGGTGGATACCATTAAGGGCAGCACGTGCATTTTCAGTAGTGGTGAATACTGTTTGGTCAGAAATAGCACTTGTAGGTACTCTGTCCAAGAAATCTTCACTACAAGAAGTAGGCAGTAGTAGCATAGCTATCAGTACTGCATAGAGGAATATGATATTATTTATTTTTTTCATAGTATTATTTGGGTTTTAATTAGAATCCAACATTTAAGCCAAAAGATAGTACACGTGCAGGGATAAAGGCATTAGAGGTAACCCCTGTGAATCCTTGCTGTACATTCATTCCTTTACGAGCAGAGAATAGAATCAAGTTTTCACCTGTTACATAAACGGAAGCATTGGCAATTTTTGCTTTGCTCAAAAGAGAGGGTGAGAACTCATAGCTTAATGTTACTTGGCGCAGATTTAAGTGTGTACTGCTTGTAAGCCATCTGTCTGAGCCTGCATTAAAGATAGATGCTCTTGAATTATCCATTCTAGGTACATCTGTGTTGTTGCCAGTAGTTTGCCAGCGATTGAGCGCATCTACGTGCAATGCTCTTCCATACTCACCTGCATTCATCAAACCAGCATATACTCCGTCATAGGTTAGCCCACCAATTTGATAAGTAGTCAAGATAGAAAGCGAGAAATTTTTATATCGGAAAGTATTGGTGATACCACCAAAAAGGTCAGGAATAGCAGTACCTACATAAGCAAATTCAGCTTGATTAAATTCTGTGGTGAGCGTATCAGTATTAATAATCACCGCATCATCAATATCAAAACCGGCAGACTGTGTATCTGCTACCCAAAGTGCATCTCCATTTTCTGAATTTACACCATAGTATTGACGTAACCAGTAGTCAAAAATAGAGCGACCTACCTGTAATTTTTTAGTACCGGTAATAATTTCCTCTTGCGGAAGTTTAGTGATGCGGTTTCTGATGGTAGAGGCATTCAAATCTATGTTCCAAGTAAAGTCATTGGTACGAATTACATCAACTGCTACTTGGATTTCAAAACCGCTGTTTACCATAGTACCTACATTTTGGGTAATGACACCTGCGGGAGTTCCAGCTGAGAGTGGCTGCGGCACATCAAATATAAGATTGCTTGAGCCACGGTTGTAATACTCTACTGAACCACGTACTCGACCTTTTTGTAAAGTGAAATCAACACCCACATCAAAAGTAGAATTAGTTTCCCATTGTAGGGTAGGGTCGGGAAGCACTGTCTGTAAGAAACCTGGCTCGTCAACATTATTAAAGCCCAAGCCATACAACGCCTGCCAAGGGTAAAACCCTCCTACGGATTCATTGCCTAGTTGCCCATAAGAACTTCTCAATTTCAATACATCTACCCAAGCCACATTAGCCATAAATGCTTCATTATCAAGACGCCAAGCAGCCCCTACTGAGGCAAATGTACCCCATCTTACATCGGGTGCAAAGCGTGAAGATCCGTCTGTTCTCAAAGAAGCAGAAAGAAAATACTTATTGTTATAATCATAGTTCAAGCGAGAGAAGTATCCTTCTATTGAGCGGTCAGAAGTAGATGAGGTAACACTGTTAATATCAGTAAAGTTAATCAATTCATTGTTACCCTCTACAATTTGTCCTTGTCTTGAACCACTAAATCCATTATCTACAAAACTATAGCTCTCGTGTCCTACCAACACTTCAAGGGTGTGTTTTTCTGCAAAGGTATTCTTGTAGGAGAGTAGTTGATTAAGATTGATAGTTGCTTCCGTGGAGCTCAACCTGTTAGCTCGTCCAGCAGGAGCCCCATCACCCACCAATGGGTTATCATAACCTAATTCATAAAAGCTAAATAAATCTACCCCTGCATTGAAACGGAATGTAAAGTTTTTCAAGAAGTTAGCTTCTACAAAAGTACGCCCGCTCAATACAGTACGCTTGTATTGGTCTTGGTTTAAGAGCGTTTCGGCTACTACATGACGACCAGTACTACCTGGGCGACCTAGTAGGCCTAAATCAGCATCTCCAAAACCTAAATCAAATTGAGGGTTTCCTGCGGCATCTAGTACCAATTGACCCGCTTGGTCTCTAAGATAAACAGGATAAATTGCGCCTATTCCTCTTGCACTGTTGAAAGGATTTACAATACTAGCACTACCTGTTCTTGCTTGCTGTGATTCAGTGTAAGTAGCCGCTACATTGACACCCGCTTTGAGCCATTTACGCAGCTCAGTATTTACATTGATACGTGCTGTCCATCTATCAAAATCTGAATTAATTAGATAACCTTTTTCTGTAAGATAACCCAACGAAACATAATAGTCAGTGTTGCCAGAACCTCCACTAAAGCTAAAGTTATAATCGCTTCTTGTACCATTGCGCTCGATGGGGTCAAACCAATCAAAATCACTGTAAAGTAATTGCGCATTTGGGTTAAATACCCCTGTTGTAGAAATTAATTGGTCATTAGGTACATTGAATGGATTATAACCTCCTAAGGCAGAAGTAATGTTGTTGGAGGCACTTTGCCCAGCTACGGCAATATCTGCACCACCTGTTACTTGTGCATTTCTAAAAGCCTCCCACATCAAGGTATAATAGTCCTGAGGTCCCACACGGTCGTACTCAGGCAAAGCACGTTGCGTAATGCCATACAAAGCCTGAAAATTAAAGCGCGTCTGTTTTGCATTACCTCGCTTGGTAGTAATCATTACTACACCATTGGCTGCACGAGAGCCATACAAAGCGGCAGTAGAGGCATCTTTTAGCACAGAAATAGAAGCAATATCTTGTGGATTGATATTAGAAATACCTTGGTCATAAGGTATGCCATCTACTACATACAAGGGATCGCTACTGGCGTTGACAGAACCGAAGCCACGTACACGTATGGCGGGCGCATTACCAGGTTGTCCTGTGGCAGCATTGGTAAGTACTCCTGAAATAGTACCTGACAGTGCATTGGCTACGTTGGTAAGTGGTCTTTTTTCTATTTGAGCTGCAGTTACCTCACCAACAGCACCAGTGAGTTTGTCTTTATCACCTTCACCGAAAGCAATCACTACAATTTCGTCAAGGGTTTTGTCTTCTACTACCATACTAATATCTATGGTGCTGGTAGTAGCCACATTGACTTCTTGGTCTTTGAAACCAAGGTATTTGAATACGAGTACAGGATTAGTTCCTGAAACAGAGATACTGAAATTGCCATCAACATCTGATACAGTACCCTGCGTAGTTCCTTTGATGATGACACTCACGCCTGGAAGTGCTGAACCATCTTCTGAGGAGGTAATTTTGCCCGTTACAAGTTTAGATTGAGCAAATCCTCCTGTGTATGCAAAGAGAGCAAACAATAAAATAAGAAGTAATTTTTGTTTCATAAAAATTAATTTATAGTTAATAAATTATCAAATATTCTCAAAATTAGTAATTCTCTGAAATAATGCAACGGATTACATTATTTTTCAAGTTTTTATGGTAGCTATTTATTATGTTTTAAATTAGGGTATTTGGCTATGAATTTTATTTTTTTATAAAAAAACAAATTAAAATCTTTGGAAGGTATATGATACACTTAATAAAAAGTATTTTTACTGATAAAATTAGAATTTTGATTTTAAGAAAAAATAACATTCAAACACAAAAAAGCCCTTGTATCATACAAAGGCTTTTTAAATCTAAAAATAAGTAAAAGAGATGTACTAGGTTTTCTTTTTTTTCCATTCTTTAAAGCCAGCAAAGCCAAGCCCTGCCAGTAAGAGTAATGAGCAGACAAGGGCAATGCTTTCGCCTTGGTGATATACCTTAGAGTCAAACTTAAATTCTATTTTGTGCTTTCCTGCGGGTACGACTAGGCCACGCAAGAGGTAGTTTGCCCTGAGGTGTGGTACTTCTTTGCCGTCTATGTATGCCGTCCATTGGCTATTTCCTTTATCTACATAGTAGATTTCAGAGAAGATGGCAAGTTGCTTGGATTGGGTATTGCTCTCATAGACCAAATGATTGGGTAGGTTTCGGGTAAGTTTGATGCTTGCCGTAGTGTCGGCTTTGGAGCTAAGGTCTTTGAGTTGAGCTGCAAAAGTTTTGTCTATAAAAGCAGTTTTGGCTGGCTCAAAATCAGTAAGTGCGTCGATTTCCTCATCGGGATTGTTTACGAGTTTGTATTCAGGTACAAACCACGCATTGCCCATGGCATCAGGGTTTTGGCGTGCAGCAGGTGCGCCGTTTTCTGCCTGTGTGATGAAGTATTTGGCATTGAGCATGTTATAGACCGCACGATTATTTTGCCCTAGGTGTTTTTCTATCACATCTTGGTAGCGGCGTAGTTTTGCGCCGTGGTAGCCTCCTATGGATTGATGCCAGTAAGAGGTAGTAGCATCATTGAAGGGGCTGACGGTGGTATTGAAGACCCTGAAGCTGAGGTCTTTGTCGGCCAAGATGGTTTTGTCGGCATCAGTCTGCTCAAAAACTGCTTCAAATCGGCTCTTTTTCACAAAGTTTTCATCATTGAGGTAACGCCAGTCTATGCCCCACATATCTATCAGTGCCAAAAAAGCCAACGCGCCTGCGGCATATACAGGCGGAAAACTACCCCCAACGGCAAACCACAAAACCCCAAAAGCCAAGGCTACAAAGATGAATGAACGCCAAGCATCATTGCGCTGCATCATGGCACGGTCGCTTCTAATGGATTGCATAATTTCTTGGGCTAAATTTTCATTGTTGCCGAGTTGCTGGCTGAGGTTTTGGATAAATAAATCATCTTGGTTGAGGGTTGTTTTTTTGCCATTGGCATCTGCATTTTCTTGGTAGGCATTGGTCTTATAATTCTGGAAAGAGCCACCCAAAAGCGCAAAAAACAAAAGCAAACCACCTACTATCCCACCACTCCACTGCAAGGCATATTTTGCCTTTGCTTTGTCAAAATCAGGCTTAAAAAATACTTGTAAGCCAAGTATCGCCCCCCATACCAAAAACAATGGTATAATGGACAAGACCATTGTAACTGCCCTAAATTTGTTATAAAGCGGCAGCGTATCAAAAAGTAAGTTATTGACGGCTTCAAAGTTTTTGCCCCAAGCTAATACTGTAAATAGGATTACCACACTCAAAAGCCACCATTTGATAGGGTTTTTGCTGAGAAACATGCCCAATACAAACAAAAAGCATACAATCGCACCCATGTAGGCAGGGCCTGAGGTAAAAGGCTGTGCACCCCAATAGAAGGGCATATTGGCAGCAAACTGCGGGTTAATTCCATTGGCTTGAAAAGTTTGGAAAGTACGTGATTCTTTGCCTAGCGAAGCCCCTGAGCCACTTCCACCCCCATAAAAATTAGGAATAAGATAGGTAAAAGTTTCCATTTTGCCATAGCTCCACTGAAAGGCATAGTCGCGGTCCGTGCCTCCTTTTGATTGGGTATTGTCGCTCAGCTCAGAACCTCCTCTATTGCTCTGCTCGGCATAAGAGATACTCACCCACAAGCGCGAAGCATGAGAGCCTATGCTCAACCCACCTGCTACTGCCAAGGCAATAGAAGCAAACAAAAATTGCTTGAGTTGAAGATTTTTATTTTCTTTGGCTTGTAGGCGTATGATAAACTCATAAAAGGCGTAAAGCACCAAAGCAAGCACTGCATAGTAAGTAATCTGAATATGATTGGCGTAGAGTTCTATGCCCGTAAAAATACCAGCTAAGGCACTCCCCAAGAGAATCTTACCTCTGTAAGTCATAATAACTGCCCCAATAAAAGGAGGCAAAAAGGCAACTGCAATCGCTTTAGAAACATGTCCTGCTTCTATATTGATGACATTGTAAGAGGCAAAAGCAAAGCCAATCGCACCTAAAACAGCCAGTTCCATTTTGTAGCCTAGCATCATCGCCATCAAGTAAAAACCCAATAGATAAAGAAAAAATAAATTTACAGGTGAAGGTAGGGTATAGGTAATGGCGCGCCCTAGCAGCGTGGTGAGGCTCAGGGGGTAGTCCATATAAATAAGATAAGCAGGCATACCACTAAACATACTGGGTGTCCAGAGAGAGATACTACCTGTTTCTTTATAAAATTCTTGTAGCTTTCGGGCAGAGCCTTGTGCCTGCACCATGTCATTTTGTATAAGTTGCTTGCCCTCCAAAACGGGGTAGTTGTAGGCAAATGCAACAACGATAAAGCCGATTACCACCAAAATATGTGGTAGAAAGCGAGCAAATTGATTGTTTGATTTCATAAATCTTTTATTGGCATAGTGCCTTTTTGTCTTAAGAAGCAAAGAAACTTAGACAAAGGCAGATTTTCAAATATTTTGTGAGTTTTTATTTTTGTGTAAGCTGAACTTCTCTCCCAAAAACATGTAAAGTAAGCCATGCTTTATCCAAGAGGAAGCCCTCTTTTATCCAGATTCTCTGGACAGGTATATTTTGTATTTGGGTAGAGATACGAAATGTATTGGTTTCCTTTTGGCAAAAAAAATCTTTTACAAATCGGATTATATCAGTATATATACCTTGCTGGCTAAATGCAGGTTTTACACCTAATAATGCTCCTTCTACTGTTTCTTTGGTTATTTTTCTACAAGCGGCAAATCCTACTAATTGATGGTTTTTTTTAACCAAAAAAGTGATTTTATCCTCTTCATTGGCGGCAAGGTATGCCTTCATCCACTCTTGATAGCCTGCTGTAATGCTTGTTTTGTCTAAAATAGGATTGGCCAAGTAGTGATTGCTGTAGTCTTTAAATATATCTTGAATCAACTCATTCAAGATTGGTTCATCACTGTATCTTGCTATCTCAAATGTGAGTGCGTTGTTTAATGGCTTTGCCAAGTGTTGTTTCAGGTCATAGCTATAACAAAGCAAGGTATCTGCCATTAAGTAATTGATGCCCATTGCATTAAATTGATGTAACTGAGGCTGTGCTTGCACAGGTACACGGCAGATGAGTAAAGCTGTGGGGTGTGCTTCTAAAAAAGTATGAATAGCTTTTGTGTCAAATACATCAGATTGTGAGCGATACACAGGTAAGCCAAATCTTGCACTTTCCGTGTCAGAAAAAAAAATATTCATAAATTTTCAATAGATTGAATGAGATAAACAGGTCTGTTTTTTACACCCTCAAAGGTTTTGCCTATATAAAGTCCTATTACGCCTAATATCATCATCATAAGCCCTGCCAGAAACCAAATAGAAATCATCAGACTAGTATAGCCCGATACTTTAATGTATCCAAATAGGTATTGAAAGAGTATGACTACTGCCACCACAAAGGCAAAAAATGCAATAAACAGTCCTATTTTGATGGTTAAACGAATAGGTTTATCAGAGTAAGCCAAAATAATATCAAGTGCTAAATTAAAGCGGCGTTTGAAGCTATAAGTGCTTTTACCTTCTTCTCTGGGGGCATGCTGTACAGCTATTTTGGTTTGCTGAAAGCCTACCCAGCGCACCATAATAGGAAATACCCTGATGCTTTCGCGCATTTGGCAGATGGACTGAATCACTTGTTGATGATAAATGCCAAAATTGGCTACTGTGGGGTCTTGTTTTGTGCCAGTGAGGTAAGTAAGTAGCTTATAAAATACCCAAGAGAGCCAGCGTTTAAAAAAATTATCTTGCCTTCGGTGTCGCTGGGCTAATACAACCTGATAGCCCTCTTCTGCTTTTTGGTAAAGTCTGGATATTTCCTCGGGGCGGTCTTGTAGGTCGCAATCCATTACTACAACCCACTCCCCTCGTGCATGGTCAAGCCCTGCGGTAATGGCATAGTGTTGCCCAAAGTTACGGCTTAGTCTGATACCTTTGATGCGTGCATCACTTTGGCAATTTTGTTGTATTTTGTACCAAGAATCATCAGGAGAGCCATCTTCTACCAAAATTATCTCAAAATTGGTAGTAATCTGTGAAAGTGCGTGGCTGGTGCGTTCTACCAAAGCATCAATGGTATTATTGGCTTTATAAACAGGACTCACTACCGATATAAGGGGTTGATTCATAGCGTTTTAAGCTGATTTTAGGGTCTAAAACCAATTACTAGTACATCATCTATTTGTTCTTCTTTGCCTTGCCAGTAAAGCAGAGCTTCTTCAAGTTTTTCCTTTTGAAGATAGAAAGGTAGCTTATGAATTTCTAGGAGTAGCTTATGGAAGCGTGTTACGGTAAATTTCTTGTTTTTCTCTCCTCCAAACTGGTCCTGAAATCCATCACTGAAGAGATAAAATACTTCTGACCCGTTGAGCGGAATTTTGTGGTATTTGAAAAATTTATCTTCTCTGTAAAAGCCTCCTACTGGAAAATTATTTGCTTTGATGATGTTCAGTTTGCCGTCTTTTATATAGCAGAGGGGATTTTTTGCTCCTGCATAGTAGAGCGTTTTTGTATCTCTGTTGAAATGCACCAACGACATATCCATACCGTCCCAGTTTTGGTTATTATCTTGCTTGAGTGCTTTTTGAATATTTAGGTCTAGCTGATTAAGAATCTCATCGGGCATAAACACACGGTTTTCGTTTACAATTTGGTTTAAGAAAGTATTGCCTATCATGCTCATAAAGGCTCCTGGCACGCCATGTCCTGTGCAGTCGACGGCAGCCAAGATGATGGCATCTTGGCCTGTAAGTTCTTTAAGATTGGCAAACCAATAAAAATCACCACTGACTATATCTCGGGGTTTAAAAAAGATAAAAGAAGAAGGCACAGCCTGTGAAATGGTTTCTAGGCGAGGCAAAATAGCTTCTTGAATACGTTTGGCATAAGTAATACTCGCAGTAATATTGTTGTTTTGTTCGGTAAGTTGCTGAGCATTTTCTTCAATAATTTTTGATTTTTCGGAAAGTAGCACATAAGATTTTTGCAGCTCCAGGCTAGTGATGAAGTTTTTTTTCATTATTTGATAGCGTAGGCTATTGACCCCCGAAAAGACAAAGCTCAATACAATCATCACTACGCCGCCGTGTTGGCTAAAATACACATCTAGGCCTTCTCCATAGTGAACATAAGCAATCAATGGGTGTACTACCAAAATATAAGCTACAAAATAACTATTCAACACAGGAAACACTAACATCTGTACAGAGGAGACAATAAAAGATACTACATTGATAATCAGATAGATAAGTAAGCTATTTTCGTCTGTACGGAAGGCAGAAGCAAAGAAAATGCTGCCAAACATCAATGCTACCAATACTTCGTGGCGATAGTTGATAAAACGCTGGATAATAAGCCCTGCACCTACCAGCACACTAGGTAATAGATAAGCAACGGTATAAGCAAAAAGATTTTCAGGGTGAATGAGGGTATAGTTTGCAGCAATAATCATTGGAAAAGTAAATACCAAGAGCAAAGCTGCATTCAGGGCATATTTATTGCCAAGTTTTAGGTATTCTTGCCGCCAGGCATTATTGAGCTCTATATTTACTTTTTTGAGGGGTGGGTTCATGTGTCTAAAAAATCTTGGGTGTTGATGTTTTTTGTTCAATACCCAACTATTACACTTAATTGTATTAAAAACTATACCAGCATTCCTAAAAATAAGAATAAATTTGAATTGTTTAAGACTATCATTATTTTTTTTAAAAAAATCTCAACAAAATCCAAGCTATTTTATTTTATAGAGGCACTAATTTTTATTTTTTTTAATTAATAAAGAGAAATTCAAGTTTTTGCGTAAATTCGCTGGAAACTATTTTTAATCAATCATTTTATAACTCTCGAATATATGTCAGAATTTGCTGAAATTATACTTGATGGAAAAACCTACAAGTTACCTGTTTTTACAGGCTCAGAAGGCGAAAAAGCAATTGATATTACCAATTTGCGTGCCGAAACAGGATGTGTAACCCTTGACTCGGGCTACAAAAACACTGGCTCTACCAAAAGTGCAGTTACTTTCTTAGATGGTGAGCAGGGTATTCTTAGGTATAGAGGCTATAGTATAGAAGAACTTGCTGAAAAATCTACTTTTCTGGAAGTAGCCTACTTGCTCATCAATGGGGCACTGCCTACTCAAGAACAACTAGATACTTTTACCAACAATATCCGCCGCCGTACTCTCGTAAACGAAGATATGCGTAAAATCTTTGACGGTTTCCCTGTCAATGCACACCCTATGGGTGTAATGGCTGCTCTAGCCTCTACTTTGGCTACTTTCTATCCTGAGTCTATAGACCCCAACCGTAGCCCTGAGGCAATCAACCTTACTATCACTCGCTTGATGGCAAAAATGCCTACATTGGCTACTTGGGCATATAAAAACTCACTAGGGCAGCCCGTAAACTACCCCAAAAATAGCCTAGGCTACTGTGCTAACTTTTTGCACATGATGTTTTCGCTAC
Source organism: uncultured Cytophagaceae bacterium (assembly GCA_964480455.1). Classification (GTDB taxonomy): domain Bacteria; phylum Bacteroidota; class Bacteroidia; order Cytophagales; family Microscillaceae; genus JAABSX01. The sequence goes on along the minus strand of CAYZQI010000065.1, from coordinate 6,647 downwards.
CTGTAGAAGAGTACCACGTAAACCCCGTAGTAGAGAAAGCTCTTGATGTATTGCTCATCTTGCACGCCGACCACGAGCAAAACTGCTCTGCCTCTACGGTGCGCTTGGCAGGTTCTTCGCAAGTAAGTTTGTATTCTGCCATTTCAGCAGGCATTAGCTCGCTCTGGGGACCTCTGCACGGAGGGGCAAACCAACAAGTGATAGAAATGCTCGAGCAAATCAAAGCCGATGGAGGCGACTCTAAAAAATGGCTTGATAAAGCCAAAGACAAAGATGACCCCTTCCGATTGATGGGCTTCGGACACCGTGTCTATAAAAACTTTGACCCCCGTGCGCGCATTATCAAAAAAGCTTGCGATAATGTACTCAATGAACTGGGTGTGCAAGACCAAACCCTCGAAATCGCCAAAGAACTTGAAGAAGCTGCCCTCAGTGATGAATACTTTGTAGAAAGAAAACTCTACCCCAACGTAGATTTCTACTCTGGTATTATTTACCGTGCATTGGGTATCCCTACTGATATGTTTACGGTGATGTTTGCCCTCGGAAGGCTACCTGGCTGGATAGCACAATGGAAAGAAATGCGTGAAGATAATCAGCCCATCGGTCGCCCACGTCAGATATATACTGGCGAAAAGTTGCGTACCTATGTAGCAATCGATAAACGATAATTTTTTGGATAAATAAAAACCATCACTTATTGCTTGGGAAGAGTTTGCCTTTGGCGAGTTCTTCCTTTGTGTTTAGCATCTCACTCAAAAACTTGCATTTTAAAACTCAAATGAATCAATTACAAACCCTAGCCCTGCTACAAGCCTACATACCTCAAAACCCTACCGAAGAAGCTTATCTAGAACAGTTTGTGAACCTTGTGCAGACTTGTCCTGATTTTTATGACCGAGAGCTACTGCCTAGACATCTGACAGGCTCGACCTGGATTGTAAACCCTACCAAAGAAAAAGTACTGCTCTTGCATCACCGAAAACTCAACAAATGGCTACAGCCTGGTGGGCATGCTGACGCACAAGACCTGAGTATTTTTCATACAGCTCTGCGCGAATTGCAAGAAGAAACAGGATTACAAAATTTGACTCCTTGGCGCGAAAATATTTTTGATATAGACATTCATCTCATTCCCGCACACAAGGCGATGCCCGCACACGCACACTATGACGTGCGATTTTGCTGGATAGCCGATGATACTACTGATTTAGCTCTGAGCGAAGAATCCAATCAACTGGCTTGGTTTTCACTAGAGAAAGCAAATACACTCAGCAGTGAAGAATCTTTGCTAAGAATGATAAGAAAAACCCCTTTTTTGTAAAGTTGTAACATATCAAAGTGTTTTTTTTGGTTTGATTGATAACTTTTGAGCATTTTTGCGTTTAGAAACTATAAATCAAAAATAATAGATGTGTCATGAAAAAATTACTTATTGTACTTGTTATGGGGTGTTTCCTTGCTTCTTGCTCTAATTACAAACCTATCAAACAAACTTGGGTGCCTAACAAACACAAACCACAAGATTTTACAAAACCTCATAAAGCAAAACATAAAAGATAATACTGCAAACTAGCCTATGTTGCGGTATGCACTTGGCTACTGATGACAAGGGTGCGAAAAACTCTCTTCTTTTACTCAAAAAAAGGTAACAAATATTGGCTTATTGCACCAATCATTGAACCTATTTACTTGACAATATAATAGCTAGTATGAGAAAGTTAATCACCCTGTGTCTTTTAACCTGTTTTGCAGTAGCTTGTAGCCCAAGGTATGAAAGAGTACCTGTAAGTTGGGTGTATAAAAAGCCCAAGCCTATGAAAATGGACAGACCTTACAAGCATCACTACAAACGAAAAGCACGTTAAGTGTATTTATCAGACAAAAAATTCTAATTATGAAAAATTTACAAAAGTCTATTCGTATTTTTTTAGCACTTGTTGTGCTTGGGGGAATACTAGAAGGTTGTAGTGCAGCAAAAACTCCCTGCCCTTGTGATGCCAAAAAGCCCAAAGTAAGACGAAGATAAGTACTCACTAAGCTATGAATTGTGAGTTTTTAAAGCATTCATTATCAACGACTTAGGTAATCAAAAATGTAAAAGTTATCTTCTGCCTTTTGCTAAGTGATAAATGACAATGAATGAGTAATTTCATTGTCTTTCTCATTTTTAGCATGCTGGCTACTGAGTACCTTATGGTAAATCCTCCTGATTGAAAACAAACTTCAATTATTTTTTGAATAACTAACTCAAATCTGTAACACTCCAGCCTACCAAGAGTAAACAAAATATATGATTCTTTGACAATTTTTGTGATGGTGTGCGATAAGATGAGCTAAATACTGTTTAGAACATAAATGCCAGCAGGCTGGACGTCCGCTACTACAGATTTCCACAAAAATTGTCAGACAACCAAACATATACTCATTCAAAGGTAAAAATACAGACGAGATTATGAAAAAATGGATTTCTATTGAATACTTCATCAACTCTGCTAAGGCTTCTTTCATGCGTTTTCCATTGGTGTTGATGTGCGCTATGCTGGTTACTTTTCTGAGTATTTATCAGATAGAAGTAGAGCAAGAGCCTCCTATGTGGCTTTTACATCTTATCCAGACAGCCTCTCTGGGGCTACCCTTGTTTATGGCATTGAATTTATACTTGCAGCGTGCAAAGTTTGAGCAGTCAAAAGAATGGATTTTTTTTGTAGTAGTAGGGGGGGTGTTGGTGCTATATTACTATACACTTTCAGGTACTTACAATCAACAAGATATCATTCGCTTTTTTCTTTGGTGGGTAAGTTTTCATTTGTTGGTATCTTTTGCACCCTATTTTTTAAAAAATGAATTGAATGGCTTTTGGCAGTTCAATCAAATGATATTTTTACGCTTTTTGACTGCTGTGCTGTATTCTTCGGTGCTGTATGTAGGTATTTCTATTGCATTGCTCGCCATAGACCAGCTTTTTGATGTGCGTATTGATTGGAAAATATACACTCAGATTTGGTTATTTATCATAGGTATTTTCAATACTTGGTTTTTTTTGAGCGGAGTACCTTCTGATTTTGAAGCACTCGAGATAACTGATGCCTATCCTAATGGTCTTAAGCTATTCACGCAGTTTGTGCTGCTGCCCTTAGTCAGTCTTTATTTGTTTATTTTGTATGTTTATGGAGGTAAAATTTTATTTACTTGGGAGCTACCCAAAGGCTGGGTAACGTATTTGGTGCTGGCATTCTCGAGTGCAGGTATCTTTTCTTTGTTATTGGTTTATCCTATTCAAAAGTTGAGTGAAAATCGCTGGATACGGATTTATGTCAGGGCTTTTTACATTGCATTGTTTCCTTTATTGATTTTACTTTTTGCTGCCATTATTCGGCGAATTTACGATTATGGTTTTACAGAATTGCGCTACATTGTGTTGATACTTTCCTTTTGGCTTACTGGAGTTGCTGTTTACTTTTTGAGGAGTAAAATCAAAAACATACAATACATTCCGCTTTCTCTCAGCTTTTTGGGGTTCTTTTTTTCATTTGGTCCTTGGGGGATTTTTTCTGTAGCCGAGCAGAGTCAGTTGAGTAGATGGATACAACTGTTGACAAAGCACCAACTTACGGCAGAGGGTAAAATACTTACACAAAAACCTCAAAACATAGCCTTACCTCAAGAGGATTGGCAGAATTTGAAGTCTATTGTTGAGTTTTTTGCAGAAAGAGAACGCCTGGCATTGCTACAACCCTCCATAGATGTACAGCTAGATACACTCTTCAAAACCAACGAAGCTAACTATCAAAAAAAGGAAAAAGTAATTTTATTGCTTGGCAACGTAATCAATACAGAAGAAACAGCGCAGCAACTAAAATCAAATTATATTTTTTCTACCAACAATTTACCAAAAGTCTGGGAAGTAAAAGACTATGATTATGTACTAGAATTTTCTATCTACAAACAAGAGCATACAGAATTTGAGCTAGATAAGCAGCCCTACCTGATAGAAAGTAATTATGACAAAAACTTACTCACTTTCAAGGCTGCCAACAGCACAGAATCTATTGTAAGTTTTGACTTGAACCTGCTTATCAAAAACTTGTTGAAAAACTATGCTACCAATACTTACAGCGTACCCATAGCAGAAATGACCCTCTTAGAGCAAAGCCAACAATACACCGCAAAAATAGAAATTTATGAAATAGCTATCTTTAAAAAAACTATTCAAAAAAATAACTACCAAAGCATTAGAGGTAAACTTTTTATCAAACTTAAATAATTTATTGATTTGGTTTGGTTTTTATAAAAATAAATAATATTTTTGCACATTCATTTAGACAGAGACGTGGCAGAGTGGTCGAATGCGGCGGTCTTGAAAACCGTTGACTGTAACAGGTCCGGGGGTTCGAATCCCTCCGTCTCTGCAACTTTTCAAATCCCCTAAACAATCGTTTAGGGGATTTTTATTTTATAGCCTTTATTACTAATTCAGGGTATATTTTGTTGAATAATACAAATACAGACTTGTTATTCTTTAAACATAAATGATGCGCAAAGTGGTATTTGGCTTTTATTTTGTAACAAACCTACCATCTATCTAGTGCTGCATAGTGCAAAGAGTTGGTCTTAGTAGTTGAAGTATTGGGTAGTAGCCTACTTCGTCGGTTCTCACAGCGATTTATGCTTCAGGATAGTCTGTGGACTGAGCCAGATTGTGCACACTGATAAACACTTGGCCGCCCTCAGAACTGTTGCCTATCGCAGTATCGTCTTGCCAAGTACGTTTTATTCTGCCAATCATTGTAATTAAACCATTTTATTATAAAGTAAATATATGGTTTTCTATCAAAATATTTTGATTCAACTAGTTTTTAGCAAAAAAAATAAAAAATATTTTTTGTAAGTATTTGATTCTTTGACAATTTTTGTGATTGTGTGCGATAAGACGAGCTAAATAATGTTTAGAACGTAAAAGCCAGCGGACTGGAAGTCTGCTGCTACAGATTTCCACAAAAATTGTCAGACAACCAAATATTTTTTATTTATATGGTTGTGTTGCAAAAAGTTAAGCCAAATAATTATATAAGTAAAAACTCAAAAACAGCTAATAATAAGGTACTAAGCATACCTAAGTGGAAATCCTCAATGACTAGGGGTGCAAGTCAAATTGACTTCCTTATGCCCTCTCAAGAGGGGAGGGAAGGGGTGGGGTGGCTAAAAAGGGAAATTTGACTTGCATCCGTTTTGTGCTATCTTCACTCAAAATAGTTTTTAGACAGACTGCCGTTAGGTAATATTATAGAAAAAAGATTTGAAAAGGCTACGCATTCAAGACTTGGGGGGCGGAAGTTTGGGGTTAAATTCTGGGATTTGGGGTTGCAATATCCAAAAAGCCTTCGGGGAACAGCAAAGACTAATTCGCCGAAAATGAAGTCTTGTTCTGATATTGTTTTGTTTTTGCAACCTATCAAAATGGCTCAATAACCAAAGAATAACATTACCTAACAAACGCTATATGAAAGCGGGCGAAAAATTTAGTTGATAGTTTTTTGCTTTTTAAAAACTTTTGTACTTTTGACGAGAAAAGTGTTGTAAACTTCTACTATCATATAGCTTAATTGTTAACTATAATTAAATAAGAGTTAAAAATGGAGGAATTAAAAGTGAAAAAACGACAGTCGGATAAGCTCATTTACCTTGGATTAATCCTTTTTCTTATAGGTTTAATAATCGGATTAATAGTTCCAGTATTTGCTAATCCGAGAATGGGAGTATCGAGTCACATTGAGGGAGTACTTAACGGAATGTTCTTGATTATCCTTGGATTAATTTGGAATAAAGTTGATTTATCAAATCAATGGTTAAAGATTACTTTTTGGTCTGCTGTTTATGGGACTTTTGCAAATTGTTTTGGAATTCTAATAGCTGCTATTTTTAATGCAGGGAAAATGTTGGGTATTGCTGCAAATGGACAAGAAGGTCCACCAGTCATTGAAGGAATTGTAGCATTTTCACTTATATCATTATCAATTGCAATGCTATTAGTTTCCGTTGCTGTATTAGTTGGTTTAAGACGAAATATGCAAACAAATAAATAATGAGAAAACTAGCCAACATTGCATGATAGCAATAGCGGGTGGAGTAGTAAAGTCAAGGTCTGTTCATTTAATAAACTTTTGTGGTAGTGGTCAGGAAATCGCCTCGGAATCCGCTACTGCTCTCATACTTGACCTTCAAGCTGTCTAAAAACTATATTTTTTATTGCGCTGAGAGTTCAGAAATGCGTATATTTAGGGGTTTTTAGACAGACTGATGTTAGTCAACATCATAAAAAACAAAATGCTGTTTAATAAGTATTCCTGGATTCAACAAATAATGAATTCTCCACAAAATGAAATATAAAAAATACGTAAAAAACTCAATAAATATCTCTGAAATCGGTCTTGGAGCTTGGCAATTAGGGCAAAATTCTGGTTGGAAAAGTATGACAGAAATTGAAGCCATTAAAATAGTTCATAAATCTTTAGATTTGGGTGTCAATTTTTTTGATACTGCTCCAAATTATGGACACGGTACTGGTGAAGAACGCTTGGGCAAAGCACTTAAAGGCAAAGACAGAAGTAAAATTGTAATTAATACAAAATTTGGACATACACATA
>CAYZQI010000064.1:0-24901 GCA_964480455.1 uncultured Cytophagaceae bacterium | reverse complement strand
GAGGCTTATTCCCTTAAATTGTTTTTTGTGGGTTTCGAAACTAGCGAAACGTAAGATATAAGCGAAGAATAATAAAAGCCCATTATCTACAAAAATTATTTTTAGATTTGTCAAAAAAATGGTTGTCTGACAATTTTTGTAGAAATCTACAGCAGCGGATTTCCAGTCCGCTGGCATTTATGTTCTAAACAGTATTTAGCTCATTTTATCGCACACAATCACAGAAATTGTCAAAGAAATCAAACTCTTATACATCAGTACAAAGCGTGGAGCAGTCAAGTATAAAGATTTTTTTTGAACAAACAGGCTTGCAGACTACCATACAAGATTCAGGCAGAATAGGCTATCAGCATCTAGGCGTGGCAGTAGGAGGTGTACTAGACCGAGGAGCGGCTAGGTTGGCAAATTTACTGGTAGGTAATCTACCTGATGCACCTGTGTTAGAAATTACCATGGTGGGCCCAAAGCTACGCATTAAAGGAGATTGTCAAATAGCACTAACAGGGGCTAATTTGTCGCCTCAACTTAATCAAAAACCGCTTTCAATGTATCGTACCCTCACACTGAACCAACAAAATGAACTCACTTTTGGAAAACCTATACAAGGCTGCAGGACATACCTAGCAGTAGGAGGGGAGTGGCAAGCCAAAAAATGGCTCGGAAGCTGCAGCGCAGCTACACAATATGCCGATTTGCTCACTCCTCAAAGTGTTTTTGTAAAGCATAGTCATTTGAAAGTAGTGCCTTCTTTTCCTATATCTAAAATATTAGATTTTACAAAACAGGCTCTCGATGAATCCTTGCTTCAAAAACCGTTACGTGTAGTGCCTGCCCCTGAGTTTGAGCAATTTAGCCACAAAGACATCGCTCGCTTTTTCAGCCAAGCCTATCAAGTGCGTTTGCAATCTAACAGAATGGGTTGCCGCCTTACGCCAGAAAAATACAAACTACAGCAGGCGGCTTTTCCGCTGATTTCTTCGGGCATTGTAGCAGGCACAGTGCAAATAGTGCCTGAGGGTACACCTATCATACTTCTTGCCGATGCCCAAACTACAGGCGGTTATCCCAGAATAGTAAACATCATAGATGATGACCTTGACAGGGTAGCACAATACAAACCCTACGATTGGATAAGGTTTGAGCTATTTGACTAAGGAGTAAGCAAGAAATACCATACCTGAATTAAATTCAAAATTTTTATTAAATGCTTCCTATGTTTTGCACCCAAAACAAAACTATGCTGTTGATTTGGACAATACAAGCATTTTTTTTCCTAAAAACTTTTAATGTTGGAATTTTATTAATAAATTTCAACAAAAAACTATGAAAACAATCACTTTTACTTGCGAAACCATTACGCCTATGTTCCTCTCTGGGGCAGACGGCATCACACCTGAACTAAGACCGCCCAGCATCAAAGGGGTACTGCGCTTTTGGTGGCGGGCTATGAATGGGCATTTGGACTTAAAAACGCTGAAAGAACAGGAGTCTTTAATTTTTGGGGGGACTGACGGAGATAGTGGGGGAAGGAGTAAGGTAATTATTCTTAGGAAAGAAAATTTTAAGAAGGGTACTGTTGGTAAAGAATTTATGTTGCCTCACAAAGAAGGAAATCAGCGTTCACCACAAAACGCTTTCAGACCCAATAGTGATTTTGTAATAGAACTTAAATTAACTCAAAATGAGATTAAACAAGGGCAAATGATTCTAATGAATGAAGTGAAACTAATAAACCTCTTTGTAATCACTTGTTGCCTGGGTGGTTTAGGCAAGAGAAGTCGGAGAGGATTTGGAAGTGTGAGGATAAAAGAAATTCATATTGATAGAGTAAAAAAAGAAGGTTTCAAGATGCCCCAAACTTTGCAAGATATTTATTCTTTTCTAGAGCATAAACAATTCACACAAAATTCAAATCATATTTCTACAAAATTTAATCAGCCATACCCCTGTATTCAGAAAATTGAAATTGGCAGCAAAGCAGTGAGTACGTTAGGGATAGCAAAAGCCACACATAAAATCAAGGGAGAAGACGATAAAAAAGCGAAAGAAGACGAAAACTACAGGAAGCAATATGCTTTTGCATTAGGCAATGGAGGTCGCTTTGCATCTCCTATATACGTGAGTACCCTCGATGGCAAATCTGCTATCATCACCACACTGAATACCATCCCAAAAGAAGGCTGGACATTAAACACAAAGGGCAAAAAATTACAAGATGACTTCAAAAAAGAACTACTCTAGCTCAAAAAATAAATCACTAAATCCACAAATAAATCTGTGGATTTAGTGATTATGTAGCAAACCTGCCTCTAACCAAACCAAGCCTCACCCACCTAAAACAACATCTTATGAATCTTGAGCAAGTTCATTATCTGCTCATAGAGCGTATAGCGTGAACTTGCAAAATTGATGTTTTTGGCATCAGTAGTTAAGAAACCCCTGCCAAAATAAAGATAAGCCAAATTAGGCGCATCTTTCTTAAGGTAGCCCGTAAGCAGAGATAAATCTTTAAACTCACCTTCTTCATTGTTGAAAAGGTGTAGCTCAAAATGGGCTTGGGCTGCTCTTATTTGGTACTCGGCTTCGGTGCAGTAGGCTACATTCTTAAACCTAAACTTCTCAAAAAAACGCACTAAAAAACTTGTATCGCTTGAAGCCTCTTTGCTGATGACCAAAATGTGCGTCTGATTGAGGTATTCGTCTATCTCAAGTTGGTCTTCTAGCAAGTGATTAAGGCTTGCTTGGGTTTGTCTTTCTAGCTCTTTGGCAAATAGTGCTAAACGCTGATTAAAGGTAAATTCTTTAAGGCCCTGCTGAAACTCCTGTTTATAAGTACTAAAATTCGTTTTGAAACTGCTAGGCATTTTTACCTTTTGGAGTGTCTCAAAATAACCTACAAAATCAGCCTCCTCTAAGCATTTAAGGGCTTCTGCAATGATGGATTTAATGTCTTGGGGTGTTTCCATTTTTTTGAAATTTTAGGGGTTATTTATGTATGATAAAATTAATAAGAATATTTTAAATCTTTATAAAATCAAAGTATGTTGCTCTCCGCTTAGTTCGTCTTTGTCCCATTTTGGGTTACCTACTATCCGCATTTGCTGAAGCTGGGTAGGCGTAAGTGAAAGTATCAAGATGCTATCATTGCCTTTCCATTGTTTTTGTTGGGGGAGTGCATTTGCCCAATCTACCAACTTGGTAATGATACCTTCTTTGAGTGTGCCTATATAGACGGAGTACTGCACTCGGTCAAGACCCGTATCCAAGATATGATTGGCCATTTTCTGACGTAAATAGTTATCTTCTATGTCATAACTGATGAGCAATGAAATCATAATTCAAGGTTAGTAAGTGTTTCAAAACTTCTGATTTGCTGTGCTAGTTTTCCTGCCGTCTGGTAAATATGATTACGAATATTGCTGTCTTGCTCCTGAAATCGTTTGACTTCTCTAAGCCAAGCATTGAAACGTGGAATTAAGATGGCTTTCCCTTTTTTATTTAAAAAAACGCCATGCTGATTGGCTGAAAAAAAACTTTTGAGCAACTCCTCAGCAAGGCATAGCTCTAATAGCAAAGTATCTGCCCAAGGTCTAAAAATCTCTATCATATCAAAAGCCAATACAGGCTTGCTATACTCATCTGTATGCAGTATCCCTAAGTGAGGGTCAAGCCCAGCAGCAAATAATGCCCCTTCTACTATGCTGTAGAGCATCCCGTAGAAATAATTAAGGGCAGCATTAAACATGTCTTCGGCTGGGCGACGACTACGCTTCTCAAACTGATATGCCACAGGAAGACTCTGAGAAACGGCTTTGAAGTAAAGCCTTGCCATGCTCCCCTCTATGCCCATCAGGCTCTGGCGTGATTCGGAGATAGGCGTATCACTGTATTTTCTCAACTGTTTTGCTATAGATTCTATCTGACTAATGGTGGTCTCAAGTATGTCTTTTTGGGCTTTTTTTCTATTTTTGAGGTAGCGTAGGTTCTGTAGCTGATGAGCAGTTTTTAGCTCAAATAGCTCTATCACCCAGTTACTGGCCTGTGTGCTATCAGTAAACCGTACTTGCATACGGCGTAAAGTAGCAATGCTGCCAAAATAAGGGCTCCATAGCCTCGCCTCTGCTTTGCCTATGCGGTCAAAAAACAAAATAGGTATCTGGTGCTTTACAGCCAGCCTGATAGCATCTGCTTGAAGGCTTACATTCTCAGTGATGGCAATGCTCGTGATTTTATTGGGGCTAAAGGTTCTGGCCTCGCCTTCCAGAGGTACTACTTCAAAACTTTGGCGTTTTTTTCGGAGGTTTAAGCCCTTGGTATCTAATACTAATTGCATTGAAGTTGGTGAGTTTGAGAGTTGAGAAGTTTGATTTAGATATGGTAATGAAAAGAACGCCAACTATGGCTTCCAAAATCATCTGGTGGCGGGTAGCTTGCTTTCTGTAGTTTAGCAATCATTTGTTTCTTTTCTGTTGAATCTTGACCCAGCACATAACCCAAAAAGTTAATCTTGCCTTGTAGCCTTTTCTTAAACTCTCCTACCCAAGCCGTGTTGAGCTTTCCTTGCTGATTTTGGACAAGCATGATGGCTGCAAACTGTTCTATCTCTTTATTTAGCTCAGGCAAAAAACGCTCGGGCAGTGCAAGTGCATCTCCTTTAAGTAAGATGCCTGTTACTTCTTTGATGTCTTCGGGCAGATAGTGTTTTACTTTTTTTTGATTAATTACGAATGCTTCAGTTTCTATGCTTTGTTGTATTTTTTTGAAAAGCTCTTCACTGATAGGTTCATCAGAAGAGATACTAATATCATCAGCATAGCGTGTAATGCTTAGTGCCTCTTGTTCGGCAAGATCATACAGCACAAGGTCTAAATGACGCATGGCAAAGTTAGAAAGTACAGGTGAGGTAGAAGCACCCATGGGCAGCCTGTTGCGATAGGTTACTAGCCTTGTGAGTGTTTCTATGGTTTCACGCTGAAAGCGAAAAGGAGACTGACCAAAAATTTTCCATACATCTGGCACTTTGACACTATGAAAGAAATCTTCTAAATCTAAGTTAATCAAATAAGGCTTTTGCAGATGTTTGCGGGCATTGCTCAGAATATCTCGTGGGTCTGGGTCTTTGCGAATATTGAGTACAAAACCATAGGCAAGGGGTGTCTTATAAAAATAATACACCGCTTGTAAGTAACTACTTAGCTTTTCTTGTATCTTTTTGAGGCCAAGGTGTGGCGTTTCTATCTGTCGCTCACCACCTGATTTCTTACCTATCTTAAAAGAATGGTATTGAGGTTTATCTGTAAGTTTTTGGTATTGTGAAGGAGTGATTCCTAGCAAATCAAAAATCTCCGAAGGCTTTTGTAACTGACAAAAAATCTTCTGTCTATGGAGTAGATACTCTTTTGTGTGCTTACGTTTTTTGGTGATTGCCATAGCTAATTTGTTTATTTAAACCTAATTACTTATTTTTGTATGGTATCTAATTGCAAATAACTTAAATTAATTGAAAATGCCAAATCCGTTCTTTGAAATTTTAGTAAAAATCTTTCAAATTGCACAAAATGCCCGATTTCGAAACACTCAAAACAGTCTTAATCAGTTGATTATCTGCCACTTACAAGAAGTTAAGGTAAGAGCCTATTCCATTTTTAGTGAGGACTGCGACGTTTGCCCTGCAATATCTACGTTAGTTACGGCATAGTAAGAGCCTATTCCATTTTTAGTGAGGACTGCGACAGGAATGGATTGTGTACCCACTCATCATGCCACCTGTAAGAGCCTATTCCATTTTTAGTGAGGACTGCGACGTATTTGACTTCCGCCTCTGACTTGGACTTTTTACAGTAAGAGCCTATTCCATTTTTAGTGAGGACTGCGACGTTAACAATGTGAACCGATACCGGGACGATAATTGTAAGAGCCTATTCCATTTTTAGTGAGGACTGCGACGCGTTGCAGATTCGAGGATGATTTTTGAGGCCCATGTAAGAGCCTATTCCATTTTTAGTGAGGACTGCGACCCTGGTATTGCTACCAGTTCCCCCCCTTTCAACTCGTAAGAGCCTATTCCATTTTTAGTGAGGACTGCGACTTTTGAGGGTCGGAGCAGTATTGAGACAGCTGGATGTAAGAGCCTATTCCATTTTTAGTGAGGACTGCGACAAATTCCCAGAGAACTACGGACGCAGAGGCCTGGGCACGTAAGAGCCTATTCCATTTTTAGTGAGGACTGCGACAGAAACGGGCGTGTACTTCTTTACGAAGTACTACCGTAAGAGCCTATTCCATTTTTAGTGAGGACTGCGACAATTCCTGAAAAAACAGGAGTCTTCCGCTGGGGGGTAAGAGCCTATTCCATTTTTAGTGAGGACTGCGACATATCGCCGGAGAAAAAATGAAAATTTCTAAGATTTTTTTTATTTTGTGGGGTGTTGTCTAAGATTTGTATATCTTTGTTTCTGATAGACACAAACTAGTTAAGTTTTTAACAGTACAATCTATGGAATTACAAAGCACTAGCCTTATTTTTGACCTGAAAATCCCTTCTAAGCACTTAGGTAGTTTTAGGGGCGCAATTGCTGAGATGATGGGCATACAGCATGATTTATTTCACAATCACTTCCAGAATGAGCAAGGGCAAGCGCGGGTGCATTATCGCTACCCACTCATTCAGTATCAAATGGTCTCGGGCAGACCCAGCCTACTTTTCATAGGTAAGGCAAGGCAAGAACTAGCTGCCCTCCTGAGCGAAGACAAAGACTGGAATATCAGCCTAGAAGGTAAGCCACTGGCACTCAGCCTTTTCTCTAAAAAAGAATACCAATACAGCTTAGGCACTCACCCCCAGGGAGGGTACTATACCTACGCTTTGCATAATTGGCTTGCCCTCAACCAAAGCAATTATGAGGCATTCAAGCAGTGTAGAGGCTTGGTAGCACAGTGCCAGTTTTTAGAGCGAATCCTAGCCAATCATCTCATTGGTTTTGCCAAGGGAGTAGGCTGGCAAATTCCTAAAGACAAAGGTAGGTTTGAGGCAAGCATACAAAGCATACAAGGGCATGCCCTTCGCAGGTACAAAGAAGTAAAGTTTGAGGTCTTTGATGTGGTCTTTGAGACCCAGCTAAGTTTGCCTTCGCACATAGGTTTGGGCAAAGCCGTAAGCCTTGGCTTTGGTAAGCTACAGCCATTGTATCAGAAACAAGCTGTAGAAGATGTCGCTTTTCCTATGTTAGAAATGACCTTTTGAGCCAATGACTTCTTTTTGATGATTCACCAACTTCATAACCCTAATTCATTGCCTTATGGCTGATAAAAAGAGCCATTTATTTTTGATTACTTTTGGGCCTGTACAGAGCTTCATCTCCAATGCACGCAAGACCAAAGACCTCTATGCCAGCAGCCGTATGCTCTCAGTGCTTACCAAGGCAGGGATGCAGGCTATCAATGACCAAGAGCTATTCAAAAAGAATCCTCAAGACATAAAAATAATTTTCCCTGCCGATATTCATTCTAATTCTTTGCCCAATAGAATCTTAGCAAAATTCAGCTTAGAAGAGAGTAAAAGAACCGAACTCGCCAAAGCTATCTCCGAAGCCATCAAAAATAAACTCAAAACTCTAGCAACAGAAGCTTTGAAGAAAGCCAAACAAAGCATTGAAAACCCGCCCAAAGGCTTTTGGGAGCAGATAGCACAGCACTTGAGCATACACTGGGTATTTGAGCCTGTAAGTAGTGATTATACCCAAACGTATCACAATTTAGAGGCACAACTCGCCAGCATCAAAAATACCGCTATGTTTGAGCAGTATCGCTACCACGAAGATTACCTGGGCGAACAAGGTAAAAAATGCTCCTTAGATGGCGAGAACAATGCCCTCTTTTTTGGCACTCCTGATAGCGAGAGTAAGCAAAAAAGCATCAAAAAGTGGAACGGTGGTGCTTTTTTCTTGAATGATGATGAGGTAAAAGTCTATCCTACGGAGGGCTTGAGTGCCATCAGCCTCACCAAGCGATTTTATCAAGAACAGGGCTTTCCCTCTACTGCCAAGATCGCCCTGATGCAAGACATGACCAAAGCTGAAGAAAATACTGCCTTGGCTGATAAAATAGACGTTTTCAGAAAATTTTTCAGAAAAAAAGATTTTGATGAGCAGCTTTTTTATGAAGAAAATCTTAACGCTACTTACCTCGAGAAGCACGGTATAGAAGTAAGCAATGCAAAACTAAGCAATATTCAAGAGGCATACCACGGTATCAGTTCCCATCTCAAGACCAAATACTATGCCCTGACCATCTTTGATGGTGATAGCATGGGCAAGTGGCTCAGAGGCACTAAACTCAAAAAAGATACAGACCTAGCTGTTTTTCATACAAAATTTTCAGAGATACTTTCTGACTTTGCCAAGCAAGCACAGGGCATTTTATCTGAAGTAAAGCACAATGGCAAGACGGTCTATGCAGGCGGAGATGATTTTTTGGGTTTTATCAATCTGCATCATCTTTTTGAGGTGATGTCTGAACTCCGAACAGAATTTAACAAACAAGTAAACAGCCAACTTCAAAAATATGCTGAACAAGGCGAAAACCTGACTTTCTCGGCGGGTATTATGATAGCACACTACAAAACTCCTCTCTCAGAAGTACTCAAAAAAGCAAGAGAAGTAGAGCAAACAGCCAAAAAGCTAGGAGATAGAAATGCCTTTGCTATAGCCGTCATGAAGCACTCAGGCGAGCTACAAGAGTGCGTTTTCAAGTGGGACACAGATGCTTCTGCTCCCTCAGCCTCAGGCAATTGGCAGGCTGTGGAAACCATATTCTCTATGCTCAAAGATGAGCTATTTTCTAATAAATTCATCACCAACCTCAGCACTGAGCTGTATCAGTTGGCAGGTCTTGAGCTTAAAAAACTTTACACCGTACCCAAAGAAGCCATTTTTACGGAGATGAAGCGTCTGCTCAAAAGGGCACTCATAGATAAAACACAAGCTGACAAAATACATACCTTGTATGCAGCACTTGTAACACTCTTTGAGTCTGCTGAATTTCTAGAGGAAGCAGAGGAAAAGAGAGTGAAAAATCCAGGGAATAGAAAAATGAAAAGCATTGAAAACTTTATCCATGCACTACACATTGCAGACTTTATCCATAGAAAAATTTAAAATCAATGAAACAATATCAGATAGAATTTCCGCCTGAGATGGCGTTTTCGCTCAAAATGCAAGACGAAGAGTTTGCCTACGAAATCAAAAAAATGGCCTTGGTCAAACTTTTTGAGTTGGGTAAAATATCTTCGGGCAAAGCCGCCAAAGCCTTGGGCATCACGAGAATTGCTTTTTTTGATATATTAGCACTTTATGGCGTAGATATATACAACGATGTAAGTCCTGAAACACTTAAGCAAGATAGAGCCAATGCCTGATATCGTAGTTTCTAATACCACACCCATAATAGAGCAAATTTTAACCGAAGCAAAAGAAATTTAGATACTATGCAAATCAAATTAGAAGCCTTAGATACCTTATTTTTCCGTGATGGCAAGCCCTTTGAGATGGGTGATGAGTCGTGGGCAAATGGTGTATTTCCCCCTCCTCCAAGTGTGATTTATGGAGCATTGCGTACTTGGTATATTTTGCATCACCCCACACAAATCCAACAGTTAGCCAATTACACTGATGAAGAAGATACTAAGCAAAAAGATAAATCCTTAGGTATTAGTATCCAAGACTTTTGCTTTGAATACAAAGGGAAAATACTGTTTAGCTTACCCAAAGACCTAATCAAAGACAAGCAAGAAACTCCTCATTTACTCTCCCTTCAAGCATCTGCACAGGGTTCATCTTCTCATGCACTTACCTACCGCCTGAGTACTCAAAAAGAAGTAGATAATTTTGGGGCATATACCTTTTTGGAGCAGAGCCAATTTGAAAAATACCTGAACGGGAACGTGCCTACCGAAGTATGCGAGGCTAAATTTTTCACAGAACCCAAAGTAGGCATAGGCAGAGATAAACAAACGCACACTACCGCCAACTCAAAGCTATACAGGGTAGGCATGGCACGGCTGAGTGATGCAAAAAATCAATCTTTATCATTTGTACTGAGATTGAATGATGAGGCAGGTATTTCAGAAAATGCTTGTTTTAAAATGGGCGGAGAAGGAAAACTCGTCAGTGCTACGGTTATGAATAGCGAAAAATCTAAAACACTTGAAACACCTACTTTACTCACTTCAAAATATTTTAAAATGGTCTTGATGACTCCAGCCATCTTTAAAGGAGGATGGCTACCTTCTTTTATTAGCAATCAAGCGCCCTGTGAAGGTGAATGGGAAGGCCTCAAAATCAGGCTAATAGCCGCCGCAATAGATAAACCACTCTCAATAGGAGGCTTTGACATGCAAAGCAGAAGCCCCAAAACAATGCGGAAAGCAGTGCCTGCTGGTTCGGTTTATTTTTTTGAAATATTAGGTGAATACAGCAAAGATGCACCCTCAAAAGTTTCGCAGCCTTTTCGCATCTCAGACTTTAAGAGCAATGAAGGCTTTGGTTTGGCTTATTGGGCGAATCTAGGAAGTTTACAAATATAGCAAATACCTCTAAAACAGAATCAATCATCAAAACCTATAAAAATATGTATAGACAAGCTCATCCACTATTCTTAATCTGCGAAACCCCTATGCACGCAGGCAGTGGCGACTCACTTGGCATCGTAGATATGCCTATCCAAAGGGAAAGGCATACTAGCTTCCCTAAAATAGAAGGAAGTAGCTTTAAAGGAGCAATTCGCCAAGCAGTAGAACAGAAAGCTGTTTTGTCTGAACCTAATAGAGATAAAGCACTCATCAATTTAATCAAAACCAACAAAGCCTTTGGCTATGATGAAGCAGACCTAGACAAGCGATTCAATAAAAGTAGCTTAGAAAAAGAGTTTACTTATGCACTCAAAAAAGATGGTAAAGATGAAAAGCATACAGAGTTTTCGGGAGCGTTGGGCTTTACAGATGCTCGTCTATTGCTTTTTCCAGTCAAATCTATGCGCGGGGTTTTTGCTTGGATAACTTGCCCTAAGGCATTACAACAATTTCAATCAGATATGAAACTAGCAGATAGCTCATTTTCATTGGATTTTAGTACCTTAAACATTGCTGACAACACAGCCTTCATAGCTGAAAATTCAAAAATAAAAATTCCAAGTTCTAATAAAATAGTACTAGAAGAATATGCCTTTGATACCAAAAACAATGCTACTGTATCAAATTTAGGTAAATGGCTTAATGAGAATCTCTTCCAAGAGGCAGAAGCATTTTTGAAAGGAAAAATCAAAACCGATATTGTGATTCTTACAGATGATGATTTCAAGGATTTTGTCAATCTAAGCACAGAAGTTATCACACGCACCAAGATTAGCAATGAAACAGGCACGGTAGAAACAGGAGCATTATTTACAGAAGAATACCTCCCTGCCGAGTCCGTGATGTATTCTTTAGTCTTGGCGGCGGGTGAGTTTACAAGAAAAGAAGAGAAGTTATCAAAAGAAGATATAATCACCTTTTTTGAAGAAAATCTACCACAAATAGTACAAATAGGAGGCAATGCCACCATAGGCAAAGGGCTTACTAGGACTTATTTTATGAAAGGAGGCAAAAACAATGGCTAATCAGACTAAACTAGAACAAGGAAGGGCAGCGTTTGCTTATACTTGTGCCGAAGGAGCTAAAAGAGATTTAGGCAAAAAAGCAAAAGAGTATAAGTCTTATGTCAAAAAAATGCCTATGCTCATCAAAACCAATGGTCTTGGAAGTGCTGTAGCATTTGCCTTTGCCAAAGGAAGTAAAGACGGCATAGCTAAGAAAGACAATGCTTGGGGTTTGCTTTACATCCATTTAGAAACCTATCTCAAAGATAAATCTCCTAGTAAATTATTTACAGTAGAGAACAACCAATTGGCTAAAAAAATGACTGAAATAGATAGTTTTACCTACCGAGCTACTACTATTGATGTATTGGCTTTCTTAGGTTGGTTACGCCGTTTTGCAGATGGTCTGATAGAAGGAGATGGGGGTGAGTGATGGAAAAAGGAAGGATAGCAATTACTAAAAAAGGAGGAGCTAAAATTAGACCTGAAGGAGGTAAGGAAATGAGTGTCCCAAAAGAGTTTGATTTCAGTGTATACACCCCTAAATCAGGTACAGCTCGTTTTGAATGTGAATTTGAGGGTAATCCTATTTCTAAAATTGTAATTGAGGGTAAAGAAATTCCAAAATCTCAGGATATTATCAACGAAAAAGAAGAACAAGCAAAAAAGAAAGCCGAAGAACAAAAAGCCGAAGAAGAAAGGATAAAACAAGAACGAGAGAAAGCAAAAAATAAACAAAATGAGTTTTCTGGGACTAGGATTTCTGATAGCTTCAAACTTTCAGAAACCTTCTTGCCTAAAGATGTAAAAGTTATCTCTACACTCACAGAGATTGATAATTTCGCTCTAAAACTTCAGAAAGTAGCTCGCTCAGATAATTTTGAAAGTCATAGCAAGTTTCAGTTTTTCTTAAGGCAGCGCAAAGGAGATAACTACGAAATAAAAGCACAATTTGATAGTAAGCTGATAGAATATGCTTTCAATAAGCAAATAAAATCTATTCCAAAAGAAACCCACATACACACACATAAGGCTACAATAGACTGGAGAATGATTGTAGGCTTAGGCAATGAATCTGTTTATGAAACCTCTATTACTTTGCACCATATTTACGGGATTCCTTACATTCCTGCAAGTTCCATAAAAGGAATTGTGAGGAGTTGGATAATTACAGAAGTGTTCGGTAAGAATGAGAAGGAAGAAGAAAATTTGAAACACGCAGAAAAAAGAGCATTAAAAGAACAGTTATTCTGCGACTTTTTTGGCTGTGATTCAGAAGGTTATTACAAGGAAGCAAGAGAAGGAAAAGTGATTTTCTTTGATGCCTTTCCTACTTCCGAGCCTAAAATAGAAATAGACATTATGAATCCTCATTACCCAGGTTACTATGGAGATTCAGATAATAAAAAGAATATTGCTCCCACAGATACACAAAGCCCTGTTCCTATTCCCTTTTTAACCGTAGCAGGTTGTGCTTTTCAATTTATTATCGGAAGCAATGATAATGAACTTTTGACTAAGACAATAGGCAGTAAAAATATTAAGCAATGGCTCAAAGATGCCCTCGTAAACCACGGCATCGGCGCAAAAACCGCCTTAGGCTATGGTTATATGACATAAAGCAAGCTATGAGTTAAAAAATTGTATAAAAAGAGAGGTGAAATTGCTACTTGAAAGTTCTTTTGCTGTTATTACAATCAGCTATTAAAAAATAATAGCTTTAGATTGTATCTTGGTAACATTCTTTCTGTAGAGAACCATAAAAAGTACACCTGGAGGGATTCGAACCCCCAACCCTCAGATCCGAAGTCTGATGCTCTATCCAGTTGAGCTACAGATGCGATTAAATAATTGCAAAAATAATATTTTTTTTGATGCTTGCAAAAATTTAGAACATTCCTCTGCTTAACTAAATAACTTGAGTATTTTTTTTACAAACCAGTTTTTGTCCATTACAGTAAACTTGCTCAGTACATTGTCCGCCATATTAGAAAGTCCTTGTATCTCTTCTACCACAGCAAGGTAAGCTTTTATTTTTGGGTCTTTGTTATCGCCTTCTATTTGACTAAGGCTTTCAATTGCTTTTCTGATGGGGTCAAGTTCTCTTCTTTTGCGCTCTCTGACAATACACTGCGCAACTTCCCAAATATCTTTCTCAGCTACAAAATACTCTTTACGTTCGCCCGATTTCAACTCCTTATGGACAAGTCCCCAAGAGATTAATTCACGAATGTTCATATTGGTATTGCCACGCGAAATATTAAGCTCTTCCATAATTTCTTCTGTACTAAGGGCCTCAGGCGCTATCATAAGCAGTGCGTGTATCTGTGCCATAGTGCGGTTAATGCCCCAGTTTGTACCTAGTGTACCCCAAGTTTGTACAAATTGCTCTTTTGCTTCTTCTAATTTCATGTTTTTAAATAAAAATCTTAATAAAGATACTAAGTAAGCGTTTAATTACTTTGTTATGGGGTTTTAATCAACTGAAAATCAGTGTCCTAGTAAAATAATGTGCTATTTTGCTTTTAAACCCTCACCAAGTAACTCGCTAAATTAAAGAAAAATCAAAGAATCAAAAGAATTAACCAAAACAAAGCAACCAAACAGTTTAGAAAACTGTATTTTAAGAAATCCTGCCAAGGTAAGGAGAGCGAACGCCAGAAATAAGCACTAGCCCCTATTCCTATACAAAGCGTAATCACAAAGCTAGCTAGAAGTAAAGAACCAGTCAAATAGTAAACCTCTGAGTGAATGATAGCAATGCTAGCTATCAATAAAATACATAAAATATTGGAAACCACAATTCCAAGATAAAAGGATACTTCTCTATTATTCAATATTCTTGTTGTGTCAAAACACAATTAGTTAGGTGTGCAAATATAAAGTCAATTTATAGAAGTTTCAATAATAATTGAAATAATTTGCACATTGAGAAGTTTTTTTGAACCAATCTAAAAGAAAAATAAAACAAAATATTTGATTTGTATTTTTTATTTATATATTTGCAATCCAAAACAAAAAGGTCGTGTGGCCGAGTGGCTAGGCAGAGCTCTGCAAAAGCTCAGACAGCGGTTCGAACCCGCTCGCGACCTCTTTTTTTCTCCTCAATTTATCTCACAAAAAACAAGCATTTCAAAGCATTTTATTTCATAACTTTGCACTACAACTGCATTTGCTCTCAGAGATGAGGAATATAAAATGGAGCTGACCACAAGCAAAAAAGAAAATAATCATAACCAAAAATGTATTATGAGTAACTCAGAAAAAGAAAATCCAGAAAAAGAAGCAAAGACTTCTCTCAATTTTATTGAGAATATCATAGAACAAGACCTTAAGAATGAAAAGTATCAAAAGCCTATTCATACAAGGTTTCCACCCGAACCCAACGGCTTTTTGCATATTGGGCATGCCAAATCTATTTGCCTGAACTTTGGGCTGGCTCAAAAATATGGAGGCTTGTGCAATCTTCGCTTTGATGATACCAACCCTGCCAAAGAAGATGTGCGTTATGTGGACGCTATCAAAGATGACATCAAATGGCTAGGTTTCAACTGGGATAACCGTGAATACTATGCCTCTGATTATTTTGAGCAACTCTATGAATTTGCCGTAGCACTTATTAAGGAAGGAAAGGCATACATAGACGAACTCAGCACTGCCGAGTTCAATGCACTCAAAGGTACGCCCGCAGAAGCAGGCAAAGGAAGCCCCTTTCGCAACCGCCCTATAGAAGAAAGTTTAGACCTCTTCGAGCGCATGAAAAATGGAGAGTTTGAAGAAGGAACGTATGTGCTACGTGCTAAAATAGACATGGCTTCGCCCAATATGCACCTCCGCGACCCGGCCATGTACCGTATCAAAAAAGCACATCACCACCGTACGGGTGATCAATGGAAAATCTATCCTACGTATGATTTTGCACACGGGCAGTCCGATTCTTTAGAGGGAATTACCCATTCTTTGTGTACCCTGGAGTTTGAAGTGCACCGCCCTTTGTATAATTGGTTCATTGAAAATTTGGACATCTATCCCTCAGAACAGACTGAGTTCTCGAGGCTAGAAATCAATTATACCGTAACAAGCAAAAGTAAACTGCTGCAATTGGTAGAAGAAAAACACGTAAGCGGCTGGGACGACCCCCGCATGCCTACGCTTTCAGGCCTGCGCCGTAGAGGTTACACGCCCGAATCTATTCGTGATTTTGTGCAAAAAACGGGAGTTACCAGACGTAAAAGCATTACTGATGTAACTTTGCTAGAAAATAGCGTGCGTGAGCATCTCAATAGGGTAGCCCCTCGCGTAATGGCAGTGCTTGACCCTATCAAGGTAATTATTACCAATTATCCCGAAGGGCAAGTAGAGGAACTCAGCACTGAAAATAATCCCGAAGACGAGTCAGCAGGTACAAGGTTAATGCCCTTTTCAAGAGAACTTTACATAGAGCGAGAAGATTTTTTAGAAAATCCACCGCCACCCAAGAAATTTTTTAGATTAGGGCCTAACCGTATGGTTCGCCTTAAATCTGCTTACATTATCGAGTGTGAAAATTATCTGAAAGATGAACAAGGCAATATCACCGAATTGCATTGTAAATATTTTCCAAATTCTAAAAGTGGCGAAGATAACAGTGGTTTGAAAGCAAAAGGCACGATTCACTGGGTGTCTGCCCCACACGCCATCAATGCCGAAGTGCGCCTCTACGATCGTTTGTTTAGTGTAGAAGACCCTCTGGGCGATAAAGAAAAAGATTTTAAGGAGTTTATCAATCCTGACTCGCTCAAAATCGTTAGTGATGCCAAACTAGAGCCAAGCTTAAAAAATGCAAAAGCAGGAGATAAGTTTCAGTTTCAACGCTTGGGCTATTTTTGTGTAGATAACAATGATTCAAGGCCTGATAGATTGGTTTTCAACCGTACAGTTACACTCAAAGATACTTGGGCAAAGGTTCAGCAGAAAGACTAACTCAGCCAAGGCTTACTTGATGACTTTGGTAAGCCCATACACTATTTCGTTGTGATTGATTTTAAACAAAATTAAATATAAAAGACATGGAAGTTTACAAAAGTGAGCACTGGTCTATTTTTCATGATGAAGAATTGAAGTTATTAACACCTGTTTGGAACAATAACTCTGAAAGTATGACTGAGGATTTGTATAAATCTGAAATGAACAATTATGCTCAAACAGTTGAGAAATACAAACCCAAACAACTTTTAATTGATTGTCGTGATTTTTGCTTTCCAATAACACCTACAATACAAGAATGGATTGACAAAACAATATTCCCGAGGGTTCTTTCTGTTGGTGTAACGTATGTTGCTATTGTAATACCCTCAGAATTGATTGCTAACTTATCTGTTCAGCAAGCAATGGAAGAGTCCGAAGGCACTAAATTCCAAACTCGTTATTTTGATAACAGAGAAGATGCCAAGCAATGGTTACTCTCTTTAGGGAAAAACTGATGACAACATGGCATTTGTGGCAAGGTGGGCTAAGAGCCTAAAATGGGCTTTTGTACTGTGTGCAGGGTTAGTTGCTTATTAGAACAATACTGCTCCTTATAGACCCACAGCTTTACCTGCCACAAACGCCGTTGCCCAAGCTGCTTGGAAGTTAAAGCCTCCTGTAACCCCATCAATATCAAGCACCTCACCTGCAAAATATAGGTTCGGGATAAGTTTACTTTCCATAGTTTGTGGGTTGATTTGCTCAAGGGCAACTCCACCACTGGTTACAAACTCTTCTTTAAAAGTAGTTTTTCCTTTTACAGGATAAACATCAGCTGTTAAGAGGTTTGCCAAGCGATTAAGTGCATTTTTAGGGAGGGCTTGAAGTTCGGTATCCTCTTGTATGGCTGCTTTTTCAAGTAAAAAGCTCCAAAGTCGCTTAGGAAGCGTAAGGGGAAAGTTTTTGATTTTCTTTTGTGGTGAATTTTCTTTAAAGTCAAGCAGGGTTTGTCTTATTTGTTCTTCATTTTGTGGCGTAATCCAATTGACTTGCACTTGAAAGCTATACTCCATTTCTTGCAAAAGTCTTGCACCCCACGCAGATAGTTTTAAAATGGCAGGTCCACTCATTCCCCAATGCGTGATAAGCAAAGCACCTTCTTGAGAAAGTTTGCTACTTTGTATCTTGGCAAGCACAGGTGATGCTACTACACCCATCAATTGTGTAAGGGCTTGCTTGGGCATATTAAAAGTAAAAAGTGAAGGAACAGGAGAGATAATCTCATGATTGAGTGAGGCAAACCACTCAAAATGCTTCATCTTTGCCCCACCGCCCGTAGCTATGATGACTTTATCAGCCTTTATATTTTCAGATTGTGGCAACGTCAGCAAGAAAGTGCCATCAAGATTGGATTGAATGTACCTTACCTCTTGATTGATTTTGATGTCGATATTTAAGTTTTTTGCCTCTTTAAAAAAACAATCAATAATTGTCTGAGAATCATCTGTGGTAGGAAAAACCCGCCCATCTTCTTCGGTTTTGAGCTGTACGCCCCGTTCGGCAAACCACTCAAAAGTATGCTGTGGGGTAAAATTTGGAAATACTTTTTTAAGAAATTTCCCTCCACGAGGATAGTTTTTTACCAACTCGCTTACTGAATAGCAAGCATGCGTAACATTACAGCGACCTCCTCCTGATATTTTTACCTTGCTGAGTAATTTACTGGTTTTTTCTAAGATAGTAACCTTGTACTGAGGGTGTAGCCTTGCAGCCGTCAAAGCAGCGAAAAAACCTGCGGCACCTCCACCTATTATGATCAGTTGTTTAGAATGTAATTGTAGAATTTTATCCATTAAATAAGTTTAATCAATTATTAGCTATGACAAGTAACTCATTATCAGTAGCTTATACATAAAACAAAATTGCTTTATTCTGAACAATTTATTTAGAGTACCTGAACCTAAATTTTTATGTTAGGCATTCAGTTTACTAAATTAGCAAAAAATAATGAGATAATTCTTAAAGATGAAAAGTACTTAAAAAATACGAGGAGGTGTAGTCGGGGATGACTACTTAACCTCCTCTATCCTTCAACCAGCTATGTGATGCAATATTAGTATGCTATTTTTAAAAAAACAAATAGTTAAACATTTTTTTTATTTTTTTTTCATCTTTCAAAAAATCTGAGAATCTGCTTTATTCTTGGTGGTATATGATTTTACTTGATATGGGTCTTCTTAATACATAGATTGTATGGGCTTAAGATTTCACGCCTCTGGCGTTTTTTACTTGCTAAATGCTCTTCTACAAAGATTTCAGTCCTAAAGGATTTCAAAAAAGCCATAGGCTTGTTATCTTTGTAGTAAAAATTTTAAAAAAGATAAACACCTTCAGGTGTGGCATCTTTCTGGTCAATCTGAGTACAAACCCTCATAAAAATTTGGTATTTATTTATTGAACACTTGCTTACCAAGTAAAATCACCTAGAACCTTACTTTTCCTCTATTTCTCTTTATTTTTTTGAGCACTTATAAGCATAATAAAATTATTGTCTTGCCACATACCACAGGAGATGGCTATTATGAAAGTGTAGTGCTAGACCCAGAAAAGAGTATCATTGAAATTACGGTATGACAGCCTCACCGCATCAGTACTACTTTTCCTTTTTGCTCAAATCTTTGAGTAGGGTAGAAGGGGTGCACATAACTTACCTTCCAAAGATAAGTGCCTGTGGGGGCAGCTTTGCCATTGAGTGTGCCGTCCCAGGGCAATTCTTGACTGAAAGTTTGGTAAATTATCTCTCCCCATCTATTATAAATCGTGAGCTGAAGCCGTGCAAAATCACCCCCAAAGATTTCTAAAACATCATTCAGCCCATCTTGATTGGGCGAAAAGGCTTCGGGAAGATAAAACTCAGGCGTACACCTGCCGAAGGTTTCAAAACGTGCAGCAGTTTCGCAACCATAGCCATTGTCCATAATTACTTCATACACACCTGGCTCACGTACTTCTATCAGTGAACCTATTTCACCTGTACTCCATCTATAAGTGGCTGCTTCTGAGGCTTCTAAGATAAGCCCGCGCACATTGGGAGGGCATACAAAAAGTGTATCCTGACTAGGAATCACTGGTAAAGGAAAATCTACTACATTTACAGATTGACTTACTTGGTAGGTACAACCTAAATTATCAGTATAAAAATAACTAACCTCGTGCTGCCCAACACCCAAATCAGCAGGGCTAAAAAACGAATTATTCTGTCCATTCACCTCAAAACGCCCTCCCAGAGGTTGTGCAGTGAGGGGAATATTGTCATCGCCTATACAATAAGCCTCCGCTAAGTTAGTCAAAGCCAAGTTAGCAGGAGGAGCTATGATTTCAAAAGTACTGCTGACAGTTCCTTGACACTCAAATTCATCTGTATAAGTATAGCTTACTGTATGAAGGCCTACGGCAAGTGTTTGAGGGTCAAGCACATTGGTAGCAACCCCATCAATCGTAAATACACCTCCTGCTGGATTGGCTGTCAGATTGACCATAGCATTGTTGAGGCAGTATTGAGGAGATAAGTTTGTGAGCATAGGCTGAGGAATGGGCTTGAAATTTATTTGCAAGGTATCATACAAAATACAGTCGCCACGTGTAATTTTCACCCAATATTCTCCACTTTGGTTTACCGAAAGGTTAGGTTCAGTAGAACCATCAGACCATAAATAACTATTTGCCCCTGCTCCAGCTTTGAGTTCTACAAAATCGCCTATGCAAGCCCTTTGGTCTGGTCCAAGATTTAGGCTTGAAAATGCAGAGAAATAACCATAAACTGAGCTTGCCCCTAGGTTATTGAGCACTCCCAAATGAAAAAGCCCAGTGTTATTACTGATAAGATTGGCACGCCCTACGGGAAGTTGGGCAGTGGTAAATTCTTTTTGCATAACTACCCAATCGCCATTGGTGCTAGGTACATCTACAAAATCAGCTTGAGTTACCAGTGTCGTATTGCCATTGATGTTAAAATTACCTTCGTTACCTTTTTTGGTGAGTAAAATCAAGGCAAAAGCATCAGGGCTTGTGCGTACAAAGCCCATCTGCGAAGAGCCTGTACAGTCTAAGTGAGGAAGCAAGGCACTTCCTAGTTCGCTGGGGTGTCCTGAAAGGTGTAGTACATACACATTTTTATTACTTTCTATAAACATACTTGAGCCTAATACACTGCTTTTGTATTGTTGTAATGCGTTAAGATTGACTACTAAATTCCCATTCACGCTTATTTGTGTATCATCTTCTAGTGCCAAAATATATACCCGCTCTCCATTTCCTGAAAATCCGCGTGTGGCAATATAGGTTTTCCCTGTAAGGTTGGCAGGAATCATTTGGTCGCCTATCAAATCCCACCCGTTATCTAAAAGGATAGAATCATCACTCATTGTTACGGCAATGGGCTTGGTGCTTTGAATAGTAGTACCTCTGAGGGAGACGCCAAGGTCTCTGCTCAGGGCGCGTGCTGCATAACTTTGCCCTTTTTGGAGTGTGATTTGGAAAGGAATGTTAGCAGGTCTGCCAAATAGTGTAGTAGTGGGTGTGATGGTAACTATGGTGTTATTTTCAGTGGCTACAATGTCTAGTACTTCGTGCCCATCTATGTTCTGAAAATCATCTTGGGAGGGTGCTGCAAAGAAAGTACCAAGGGCATTTCGACCTTTGAGGGGAAATATCTCTGGATTTACCTCGCTAGCTACTTCGTAATAGACTGTGATGCTCTCGTCTGCTGTGATATAGATTCCGTAGTTTAAGATGCTGTTAGCAGGTTGATTTTCTATGATGCTTTTGCGTGAGGTCAATTCAATACTGCGTGTATCATTGGCAGGTATGAGGGTGGTAATGGGGCTAAAATTTAGGTTGGCAGGTTGTGTAATGCGTACTTGTGCGGCTTCGCTGTAGGTAGAGATATGCAAGAAAATAGGGCTATCGCCGTGGTTGGCATCTACATCTGGGGCAGCAAACCAAAATTCGGTATCTACTTGGGCTTTTGTGGGGATAGTTGCTGACCAAAAACAAAATACCAATGTATAGCAAACAAGGGTTGTGTATAAATTATTTTTTTTTAGTGTAAACATATTTTATGTGTTCTTGTAGTGTAATCAGTATTGGTTGTAACTAGACCTTAGCCTCGGCTTTGGGGTGTCTGAGTAGTTTTTTGTAGGTTTTCCAGAGGGTAGGGGTATCGTAGCCCCACTGATACATTTTGAAAACTATCAAATTGGCTAGATTGACGCGCAACCAGCTATTTTCCTCATATTTTCTTGCCGAAACCAATACATCTTTTTGAATAATCTTAAAGGGTTTGGTTTTTCTGGCACGTGTTATCAAGTCATAGTCTTCCATTAGCACCATAGATTGATTAAAACCTTCCAATTGGTCAAACAAACGGCGCGTGATAAACAGCGTTTGGTCGCCTCCTCTGAACATGGTTTTATCAAAACGTGTAAAATAGGCATTGATTTTTAATATTTTTTTGGGAGAGTTAAACTGAAAGCGATAGCAGCCCATAAGATAACCTTCTAAAAGTGCCGCTTGAATATCATCAAGATAACTTACAGGGGGGAGTGTATCGGCGTGTACAAAATACAATACATCACTTTTGGGTGAAGCCTTTGTTGCACCAAAGTTCATCTGAAAAGCCCGACCGCATTGTGGCGATACAACAGTACTTGCACCTGCTTCTTTTGCAATTTTCACTGTTTTGTCTGTACTCCCCCCATCTGATAAGATGATTTCTTGCAGTCTATCATCTCTGTATTGTTGTAGGTGCGTAATGAGTTTACTTATACATTCTTCTTCATTGAGGGCAGGAATGATGATGCTTATTTTCATTTTTCAAATATCTTGAATTGTTTTTAGTTTTTAGACCAATACTACAAATAATTCTAATTTGCTTATCAAATTACTATCATAAATTCAGGCAATGTCTTTTGAATCATTCATAATATCGAAAAAATAAATTAAAACACTTGTTTTTCAAGAAAAAATATTAATTTTGTTACATGGATAATACCTTTATAATTATTGTGGCAACTGTGATAATAGTTCATTTTTTGGCAGGAATTGGCTATTTGATGTATAAAATTAGTAGTTCACCCAAAAAAGAAAATAAAGAAGATGCAAATTTTCCTACATAATTTGTTATTTTTAATCTAAAAGCTACAATAACTAATTGAAGGGAAATCCGTAACAGACAACGAAAATGACAAACACCAAAAAATAAAATGCAGATGGTAAAATATTCTATCTTCAAGAAAAATACTGTTGCCCAACTCAACGAAATCGATGTAATGAAACTCCAGCCCAATGATTTATGCTACTACGATAAGTTTAAAAGCCCCTTTATAGTATCGGAAGTAGCCACCACCACACGAGGTGTATTTTATGTTGAAATTTCTAACCCCCGCACCAAGCGTACTTTTGTTTTCACAGATTTTTATCCCGTAGCTGTTACACCCGATATTTATAAAAAAAGAGGATAATTCAGTTATTTATCAGAAGGGATAGATTCTGTAACCAGTAGCTCGTGAATGGCTACTGAAATTTTCTTTCCTAAAACAAAGCCAATTCTATCGCCCAAAATTTTTTTTGCAGACATATCTGCTATTTCATGGTGATTGATAGAAAAACGCCATCTTAATTTACCTTCAGTATCAGCATACTGCTCAAGGGTGAATATGTTAATAGTGGGTTGTGGTAAAATATGTTCAGTTTTTCCTCTAAGATAATAAGCTGCTTCTCCTTTAACACATTCGCTTACTTCAAAATCTCCCAAGTTGGATACAGTAAACTCATAATAATTTTCAAAATCTGAGGTGGCATCCCAGACAATACCGTAGTAATTTTCAGGATTCTCGATGGTTAATACTTCTATTTTTGCCTCAATCTTAAAATACTTGTAAGCATTATCAAAAGGCAAGTGATATTGTGTCATCCAACTTCTCTTAGACCGCTTGTGTTCAAAATAATAATAATTATCTTGATAAGCTAGTTTTCTATTTTCACTTTCACCTGTTGACCATTCTAAGCCACTTTTACCATCAAAGCGATCATAGAGATTGATTTTTTGATAATGCTCAATGAGGGGATAATCTGCCAAAGCAAATTCCTCAAAATAATAATACACTTGTCCTTCCTCGTCTGTTTGAGGCATACCTCCCAAAGCCATAAAAATTCTTTCTAATCTTTTGGTAGGTTCTTTTTCAAAATCTTTAAGATACACTTTATCGCCTCGCTGCTCAGTAATGTGCTTGATGATACGTTTGAAGGTATTTTTCTTATGTATTGGGATATTTTGAATTTGATAAATACTATTCCTCAATAACATAATTAAGTAGCAAATAGAAATTAAAAATAGTGGTGTAGCTAAAAAGAAGCTGAAAAATAAGGCTTGACTAATTGTCTTGACCTCAAGAAGCAGAAAAAATAAAAGTATCACTGTAAAAATACAATGATAAAATGCTGTGAGCGACATCAGGCGTATCATTTTCCAAAAGTCTTGACTTGACAAACTGGTGAGGACTTTATAGCGTCCTAAGCTATGCCAAGTTTTGGGAATATACATGATGCCAGGCTGGTCTTGGCTGAGGTCTTCAAAAACATACACTAAGATACCGTTTTGGCTCACTTGTATTTCCCCATTATAAATACCCACCATTTTAGTAGCTGCCAGTCTTGCGGTGTGCGAGTCCCAACCCGTCAATTGTATGATTTCGCTGAGTGTAAGTTTGCCTTCTCTAAAACTTGCATACTGCAACAGCTTACGCTCTGTAAAAAGCTTATCATTTCTCTTTTTTGTTACTCCAAAAGTGCTTAAGAAACCCATTAGACTACCGCCTGATTCATTGAAACGCTTGCCAATCATTGCCCCAAAAAAATGGTCTTCATACTTCTTTGTCTGCGCTTCTATACGTTTGAAATCAATGATGTACTTAAAAATTGGGTCAATAATGACTTGTACCATTGCGTTGACCATATAGGTCGGCGCATATAAAATCATAGAAATTGCTACAAAACTCCAAAGCAGCAAGTCAGATATAAATCCCAGCACAGCCAAAGTAAACTGTCGTATGTTTTTCAGCAAGAAGCCTGCTATACGTTTACCCTTGGTTTCTTGTGGTTGAATATCAAAAAGATAGATGGCTTGTTTTGTATCATTGAGGCTTACTTCACAAGGGTAATCTTTCATCAACAGCCGTAAAGCATACTCTACCCAGTTTTGCTGAAGCCCAGTAGCGAGGGTAATCTCTGGAATACTAACCCACTCCTTCTTTTTTTTTTTCAG
>CAYZQI010000063.1:0-24920 GCA_964480455.1 uncultured Cytophagaceae bacterium | reverse complement strand
AATGAAAAACAAAACTATAACTTTTTTGTACAATTTATTTAAGTTTCTTTACTATAATGCAAGAGTAGGAATAAAAAAGTATGTTCTTAGACATACTATTCAATGAAAAGTATGCCTATTTCTACAATTATGATTGTTGAACACTCAAACCACTCAAAAAAACCATGGTCATACACAGCGACTACCCTTACCCTGTCAGACAAATACAGCTTGAAGATAATTTAAAAATAGCTTATGTCCAAGTGGGCAAAGGTTCGGAAACCCTCTTGTTTGTGCATGGCTTTGCCAGTTTTTTACCTACTTGGGAGCGTAACCTAGAAAGATTGCAAAAGTACTATCAGTGCATCGCCCTTGACCTTCCTGGGCATGGGCTTTCTTCTTCGGGAGATTATCCCTTTACAATAGAATTTTATACAGCGGCGATTGAGCAGTTTATCCAAAAGTTAGGGCTAAAAAAAGTGGTATTGATAGGGCACTCAATGGGAGGGCAAATCTCTATTCGTTTTTCGCTTACTCACCCCGAGTTGGTTTCGCAGCTTGTGCTGGTAGCTCCCGCAGGTTTTGAAACTTTCACTGAAACTGAAAAATTTTTCATCAGTAATGCCATCAGTTCTGGTATGTTCAATGCAGCACAATACTTCAAAAATTTTTTCAATCTAAAAAACTTTTTCTTTGACCTCAACGAGCGCGAATATGCCAAGCTACAAGCGTTTAGCCGTGACTTTTACTCCCTCAAAGACAATCCTCATTTGTTCAAAGTGCTTACACGCTCCTCAAAAGCAATGCTTGAAGAACCTGTATTTGAAGAACTTGCTGACCTCTCCATGCCTGTATTGGTTTGCTTTGGTAAAAAAGACCAGCTAATCCCGAACCCACTCATACACCCCGAAAGCACAGAGGCAGTTGCCAGACGTGGGGCAGAGCAAATCAGAGATTGCCAACTCAAACTCTACCCTAGGGGAGGGCATTTCTTGCAATATGAGCAAGCCCCCCGCTTCAACATAGAAGTATATAAGTTTCTGAATCCCTCGGTATTTGAGGGGGAGTAAAGAATACTAGGATTGATTCATTAGCACCCATACTTCGTTCTTTACAAGCCTCTCCACCTACCCCTCCAAAATCACTTGGCAAGTAGGCATACTGATTTTAAAATCTTCTATTTGATTGATTTTTAAGTGCTTGCAGTGAGGGATAAATAATTTATGTAACTTTTTCAGCCCGTAGAGTGGGTTCAGATCTTGTATGGGGCAGGCCCAGAGGTAGAGTTTCTCGATTCCTGTGTTTTCGCTCAATGAAGCTAAATCCTTTACTTTGGTCAAGCCAGCTTTAAGTACTTTGAGTTCGGGCATTTTTTTGAGGGGAGAGAGGTCTTCCACCGCCGTAAAAGAGATGTTGAGTTGCACCAATTTGTGCATTCGGTGGATAGATTTAAGGCTTTTGATAGAAGTTTTTTCAAGCCACAGTATTCTCATTTTACGCAAATATTCTAGCTCGCTTAGGTCTGCCACAAAGGTATCATTGGCAATGAGGGTCTCGAGACTTGGGCAAAACCGTAAGACGCTCAAATCTTTGAGTGGAGTTTTAGAACAGTTGAGTGTGCGTAAAAAACGGGTATTTTTGAGTGCTTCTACATTTTCGAGGGGTGTGTTGTGGCAAAACAAAAATTTAAGATTGGTAAGCATGGCAAGGGGAGCAAGGTCGGTAATGTTGCTTCCTTGGCAGAGTATCTCTTCTAAATTGGTGATGGCTTTGAGCGTAGCTAAGTCAGGCTCTTTTTGAGGAGCTAAAAAAGGTACACCGAAGAAGTTTTTATAGATAATTTGTGGTGAAGCGTAGTAAAAGGTACGGAGTATTTTAACACTTCTTAATTTGTTTCTAGCCATTTTTTGTGAAAGTGCTAGATTAATCAAAAAAATCTCTTGCCAAGTGGGGTTCAATGCCCGCCACCATTCGATTAAGTCTTCTGTGCGGGGTTGAGTTTCTATCATAAGTTAATTTAGAATGTCATTTTTAGAACAAAGCCAAAATAAGACCTTTTTCTGTTGTATTTTCTGGGTTCTTGTGTGATTTATTACATTTCATATAAAAACCTTGTAAACTCAAAAGAATCTATACGGCATTTTGAAGGGATAGATTAGGCAAAGGTCTTTTAAAATGATTTTGAATAGTTTGATAGGTTGATTTTATGATGCTAAGCCCTGAAAGTTGGACAAAGTAGAGGAAGGTTTGCCCAACCACATTTTCTCCCCTAGTACGGAATTATTTTAAAACTAAAAATAGCGAAAAGATAGCAATAGCTTTTTGTCATGGTGTTTCCAATAAACATTCGCTTCTTATCGGAAGTGTAAGGCTTATATGCTGAGGCATTTTAGGAAGCTGTAAATTTTGGTTTGATTTTGTTTTTCGGCATTTTAGTAGTTTAAAGACCTTTCAAATTAAAAGGAAAATGAATCCTCTCAAAAATTAATGGTACAAGTTTTTGCTTCACTCATATAGTACAATAGAGGAAGTGTT
Source organism: uncultured Cytophagaceae bacterium (assembly GCA_964480455.1). GTDB lineage: Bacteria > Bacteroidota > Bacteroidia > Cytophagales > Microscillaceae > JAABSX01. Next base: position 22,406 of record CAYZQI010000063.1, on the reverse strand, counting down.
ATAAATTAAAAAAATTATATTTATGATTTGAAAAGTTATATTTAAAATAATTTTGAAAATAATTTTGAAAATAATTTTGAAAATAATATTATTGTATAAATAGTTCACAATTAAATTTCTAATGTCTATGAAAAAATTAAAAGTACTCTTATTGTTTGTTTCTTTGTGTGTTTTGATTTGTTTCAACACAACACAATTACATTTATCTGCTCAATCAATTGCTGATACTGATACTGAAATTTCAGACGAATCCTCTGGCTGTAGGTGGAAACAACTCAAGTGTCCTGGTTGGTGGGGGATTACAATTGAAGCTTGCTTATCTAATGGTGATGGTAATGGTGGTTGTTCTTGTGGAACGACTACGAGAGATTGCAAGTAATTAAACTTATCTGTCTATACGTATGCTTGCTTTGATTATGCAAGCATACATATAGTGTTATCAGGGATAGTATTAAAAATTAGATTACATGATAATATCCTTTAACTCGTTTTTTCTGATTAACAAAATAATCAGCTAGAATTAATCCTTTAAATAATATGCCAATGTTCAAATTTAACCTATATATGTTTCAAAAATGTTTTTACTTATGCTTTTTAGCAATGGCAAGTATATTATTACAATCCTGCGACTCAAATAAAGATATAGACACTGACAAGTTTAAGGTTATTGATATTAAACTAACCGAGCCTATTACTAATCCTAAATACTCACTATTTATAAAAGATTATGAGTTCGTTCCACTTGAAACAACCGAAAATAGTTTAATAGGTAGGATAACTAAAATTTTAACCACCGAAAAAGAACTTTTTATTTTGGACAGCTTTTCTTCAAAAGGTATTTTTGTCTTTGACAGAAAAGGAAAATTTTTAAGAAAAATCGGCTCTTCGGGAACAGGACCAGGATATTATCAACAACCAATGGATTTTATCCTAGATAAAAAACAAAAGAAGATACATGTTTTGGATAATGGAGTTAAAGTATTAGTATATAATTTTAACGGAAAATATCTTACTGAAAAAAGGCTAAAAGATTTTAATGCTTCTTATTTTGAAAAATTAGATACCGAACATTTTGCTTGGATACAAGGAGGTATCGAGGATCATCTCTTAGTGAGTGATTCTGCTTTCAATAAAAAATTTTCCAAATTTCCATACACAATCCGTTCAAAAGAGGTATTTATTACTCACCCCTTTCAAAAAATATCAGAAAGCTTGTTTTTTAGAAAACACCTAAATGATACCATATATCAAGTAACCTCCAATGAAATCACGCCTTATCTTATTTTAAATTATGGCAAAAAAAGTATTACTAGAAATGATTTAGAACAAATGGTGGACGATATATCTGTCACGAGATTGTTGGAAAAACGAGCTTATACTCTCAATTTTTACCAAACTGAAAATCATTTATTTGTGCTAACCATGCACAGGCAAAAACCCATAATCGCTGTACATAATAAAAGAAATAATCAGTCAGCTATTTTGGAGTATTTGAAAATAGAAAATGACATCACATTCGAAAAAAATACTTCTTATGTAATCGGAGTAGATGAAGTGACCCAATCATTTATCTTTTTTATTGAGAGTGCTTATTTCCTTCAAGGACTGAATGCCCAGCCTGACACAACTAATCAGGCTTATCAGAAAGCCTCTAAACTGAAAAATACTATTACGAAAGAGAGTAATCCAATTATTATGTTGGCAACTTTTAAAGATGATTTTTAACTTATTTCTATGTTCTCATGGTAAAAAAATTGGGTTATGTATTAGTTGGTATTTTACTTATTTTCAATATTTATTTACTTTATCTGAACAATTCTTTGAATGTTTTTTTACATAAAACAATCAAAGAATACACTCATTACAAACAAATAATTGATGACGATGCTTTGCATCAAAGAAAGATTGATTCTCTTGAGATTTTATCCAGTTTAATTTCAATTGATACATTGTCTTTATCATCAGACCTAAATTATTTGAATCTTAAAAAGCAAGAGTTGAGTAAGATAGTTATTTACTTGCCTCAAAATATCTGCCTGAGCTGCTATGAAAATCATTTATTAAAATTAAAAGAGATTAACATTGATAAAAATAAGTTAATAATTTTTCGTAATTTTTCAAGTCATAATCAACTTTTGAATTTCAAAGAATATTACAAATTACCGTTTGAATCATACTCAATAGATAAAAGTATAGGTACACCATTAGATATGCTCAATCTCCCGTTTATATTCGTACTGAAACAAAACTATATTCTTAATCCTAAAACTTTGGATAAAAACAACGTTCCAGAGTTTGAATCATATATTCAGGTAATGCAAAATCTGTAAAAAAATCCTTCCATACTTTTCTGAACTAAGAAAATATATTGTATCTACTCATGTGATAGAGGGCTATGAAGGTAAGGATAGCCCACAATAATGAGCTACTATGAGCATCTAGCTCACGTAATAGGGGGGCAGATAAAAGTTCCCCCCCAAAACAAACACTTCATCAAAAAATACTTACACTAAGGGCTTGTATTTGATGCGCTGAGGGCCTTCATTGCCTTTGCGTTTGTGGTAGTTTTCTTCATATTCAGAGTAATTTCCCTCAAACCAATAGACTTGTGAGTCGCCTTCAAAAGCCAAAATGTGTGTAGCTACCCTATCCAAGAACCAGCGGTCGTGCGAAATAATCACGGCACAACCAGCAAAATTTTCAATGGCTTCTTCTAAGGCACGGAGTGTATTCACATCAAGGTCGTTGGTAGGTTCGTCTAGCAGAATAAGATTGCCGCCTTGCTTGAGGGCAATGGCAAGATGCACACGGTTACGTTCTCCGCCTGAAAGCATGCCTACTTTTTTCTGTTGGTCAGTGCCACTGAAGTTGAATTTACTCACATACGCACGTGCATTGATTTCGCGCCCTCCCACTATCATCAATTCATTTCCCCCTGAGATAGCTTGATAGACGGTTTCTTCGGGGTTGAGGTCGTCATGCTCTTGGTCGACGTAGGCAATCTCAACAGTTTCTCCTATGCTAAAAGTGCCTTCATCAGGCTGGGCTTGCTGCGTAATCAGCCTGAATAAGGTGGTTTTGCCCGCTCCGTTGGCCCCTACTATGCCTACAATGCCCGCAGGTGGAAGTGCAAACTCCAAATTTTCAAACAACAATTTATCTCCAAAGGCTTTTGAAACCCCATGTGCCTCTATCACTTTGTTGCCCAAACGAGGACCTGGCGGAATAAAAAGTTCTAGTTTTTCTTCTTTCTGTTTTACATCTTCACTCATCATTCGGTCATAAGCTCCTAGACGTGCTTTTGACTTACTTTGGCGTGCCTTTGGACTCATGCGCACCCATTCTAGCTCACGCTGAAGCGTTTTTTGGCGTTTAGATTCTTGCTTTTCCTCATCGGCGAGTCGTTTTTGTTTTTGCTCTAACCAAGAGGAGTAATTACCTTTCCAAGGGATACCCTCCCCTCGGTCGAGTTCTAAAATCCAGCCTGCCACATTGTCTAAGAAGTAGCGGTCGTGGGTAACGGCAATGACTGTGCCTTTGTATTGCTGCAAGTGTTGTTCTAGCCAATGTACCGACTCTGCATCAAGGTGGTTGGTAGGTTCGTCTAGTAGCAGTACGGCGGGTTCTTGCAGTAGTAGTCGGCAGAGGGCGACACGTCTTTTTTCACCGCCTGAGAGCTTTTCAATTTTGGCATCTGCGGGTGGAGTGCGGAGTGCGTCCATTGCTTTCTCTAGGCGGTTGTCTAAGTTCCAGGCATCTAATTGGTCAAGTTTTTCTTGTACTTGCCCTTGTCTTTCTAAGAGTTTGTCAAAATCTGCATCAGGTTCAGCAAATTGTAAGTTGATTGCCTCAAATTCATTGAGTAGGTCTATTACTTCTTGTACGCCTTCTTCAATAACCTGCCTCACGGTTTTGGTTTTGTCTAGCTCAGGTTCTTGCTCTAAGTAGCCTACAGAGTAGCCTGGTGAGAATACTACTTCTCCTTGGTAGTTTTTATCTAAGCCTGCAATAATCTTTAAAAGTGAAGATTTACCTGAGCCATTTAAGCCGATTACGCCTATTTTTGCACCATAAAAGAAGGATAGATAAATATTTTTTAATACTTGTTTTTGTGGCGGGTAGATTTTATTTACGCCTGCCATCGAAAAAATTATCTTTTCATTGCTCATGTTTCCAAAATGTTTTATATTTTCACAAACTTATTAATTTATAAGTAAAATAGAATAATTTTGATGCAAAATTCATTAAACTTGTAGTTTAACATAATTTTACTATTCTTATAGCACAGCTAAATCACAAATGAATACATGGAAACACAACAACAACAAGAACAACAGCACAAATTTGGGTACATTGAGGGGGATAAAGTTTTTTTAAAGAAATTTTTAGACTTTCCTGATAGGCAGATTGGTGTAGTAAAAGAGTCAGAAGCAGCCTCTTTGCTTTATTTTGAAAACCGTTTTGAGATTGCCTATCAAAAAGTGATGGCACTAGACAACCTCATAGAAGAAGCACAAAATAAAGGCTCTTACCTAATGAAATTGGTACATATGCGGAAATACCTCTCCAATTTTGATGGTTTGGGCGATTATGTGTATCTTTTTGCTAAACTTGATGAGCTAGAGAAAAAACTCAGGGCTATGATTGCCATTAACAGGGTCAAAAACCTTGAAATCAAAGAAGCACTCATCAAAGAAGCAGAAGAAATCATAGAAAGCCCAAGAATGCTTGAGCTGGAAGATGAAATCAAAGAGGTAAAACAAAAATGGATAAAAACGGGTGCTGTCATCAAAGAAAAACAAGATGAACTTGAAAATAAATTTCAGGAACTGTATGGCTCTTATTTTGGCAAGCGAAAAGAAATCATCAGACAGAAAAATCAACAGGCACGCAACAACCTCAGAAAATACCAACAAATACTCTCGCAGGTAGAGCGCATTAAATATTCAGATGATTTTGATGCTACTTTTCAAGAATTTAGAACCTTGCAGCAAGCCTGGAAAACCGCCGGAAAAGTGCCCCATAAGCAAGCAGTGATACTTTGGGATAATTTCAAAAAAGCCAATGATTATTTCTTTACCCGATTTAAAAACTACAAAGCACTCAAAGCCGAATACCCTACTCTGACGGCTACCCAAATAAAAGAAAAACTACAAGTAGAACTCTCCCAAGAAGCAGACCAACTCTCACGCAAAGAGGCCTATTTACATACTGAGCGTGCCAAAGAACTGCTCATGGACTGGAAAAAAATCTCAGGCGTATTCAAAGGAATAGACCGGGAATGTAGCAATAAATTTAGATTTGCCTGCGACCGCATCTTCGAGGAAAGCTACCTGATGCGTGTAGTAAAACGAAAATATCCTCTTTTTGAAACCAAACCCCAAGAAGACCAATACAGAATAAAAATTAGTTTTATGCGTGAGCTTATCAGAAGAGATGAAGAAGAAGTATCTATCAGTGAGGATAAATACCAACGAAGCCAAAAAAGAAGTACGCACCCCAAAGTGCTGCGTACTATGCAAACCAACCTCAATATTCAGAAAAGAAAAATTGAGGTAAAAAAAGAAGTGCTCAAAGAATTGCAAAACGAACTCAATGTACTTAGAAATTAATTTATTTTTTGGGATTTGCCTTGCTTGCTTTTCCCTGTCCGTTCGTGAAGGCTATATTAATTTTTGTGAAAAGGCATTGCCTAGCATCACAAAAAATATAACTTTGACGAATCTTTAGAAACACTTGTTGAACTAAAAAAATCATTTTCACCAAAAATCAAATAGCTCCATGCAAACAAATTCAAGAGGAGGTAGCAACTTCGCACTTTTTTTAATCATTGTTTTATTAATGGCTCTCACGGCCCTCGTTACATACTATATAGTCAAGAACAACGAGACCACCAAACAAGAAGAAATAGTGGAGGCAAAAGATAATGAAATCAATGAACTGACCGAAAAAATGGAGGCCCTAGCCAAAGATTTAGACGCAAAAATCAAAGAATCTAAAAAACTAGGTGCAGACTACAAGGCACTTCAAGAATATAAAAACCAACTCGAGCAAGACCTTTCTGTACTCAAAAAGAATGCAGATGTCTCTAATGTTCAAGTAAGGCAATACCAAAGCAAAATCCAAAACTATGAACAAGTAATTGCTTCCAAAGACAAAGAACTCGAGGAACTAAGAGAACAAAACCGACAACTAAGCGAAGAACGAGATTACCTGACCAGCACCAAAGATAGTCTTGAAAATGAAGCCAATGAACTCTCTACTACCGTGAGTGAGGTAACAGAAAACAACAAACGCCTTACCAATGTCGCCGCTACACTCAAAGCAGAAGCCATCTCTATCTTGGCATATAACAACCGCGACAAAGCCGAATCACGCAATGTATTCAGGGCACGGCGCATTGAAAAACTGAGCATCGACTTTACGCTTGCCGAAAATCAGATTGCCGAAGCTGGCAGCCGTACAATCTATGTGCGTGTGGTAGAGCCTTCAGGTACAGTAATTTTCAATAGTGCCCAAGGAGGTAAGTTTGAAGCAAATGACCAAAGCCTTACCTACTCTACACGCAAACAAGTACTCTACAGCAATAATCGCTTACCCGTGAATATTATGTTTGAAAAACAAAAAGACTATGATTTCAATGAGGGCAAGTATAAAATAGAACTCTATGCTGATGGTAAACTGATTGGGCTGCAAGGTTTTGAAGTGAAGTAGGTACACGTGAATGAGTTATTGGGCATTACATTAGGTTGCTCCAGTAACTCCATCTACCCAAAATACTATACCACTACCACGCTTGCTTCTATCTCTACAAGGTACTCCTCACCTATCAATTGCTTAATTACCAAAAGGCTAGAAGCGGGGCGAATCTCTCCAAAAAACTCCCCGTGCGCTTTTCCTACTGCCTCCCAGTCGGCTACATTGGTAATAAAAATGCGTGTTCTTACTACTTCACTCAGGCTTGAACCAGCACTTTGCAAGGCTTTCTCTATTTTTTTGAGAATGAATACAGCTTGCGCATAGGCATCTCCTTTGCCTACTACCTCACCAGCCTCATCTAGGGCTACTGTACCGCTTACTTCTACAAAATTGCCCACTCTTACGGCTCTCGAGTAGCCTACGGCTGCCTCCCAAGGCGAACCTGTTGAAATGTTTTGTCTTATATTTGTCATAGTTTTTTGGTTTTTAACGGTGATGTTTTAGCCAGACATTTAAAATCCATAAAGCCCAAATTTCGGTAGAAAAATCTATTTTTCCTTTTTGATGTGCCTCTATTTTTGTGCGTGCAAATTCAAAATCAAGATAAGTATATACAAGATGTTCTTTTTGTAGCAATGCTGCGGTAATATAATGGTAGGCTGGTTTTCTGAGCCAATGCCCAAAGGGAAATCCAAAGCCCTCTTTGCGCCTTTGGGTGTAGGGCTGCCCTCTCTTCTGATTGAGCAGGGCTTTGAGTAGCCATTTTTTATCTTTTCCAAATATTTGAGTGGCACTTACTCGCTTCAAGAGCGTACTCAAAGCAGCATCAAGGTAAGGCACTCTTACCTCTAGCCCGTGCTGCATAGCGGCGTGGTCGGTGAGGGCAAGTACATCTTGAGCAAGAAAGTGCCGTTGGTCGTAATGCAGTGCAAAACGCAATAAATCATCTATTTGGGTATATTGCCCTGCCTGAGTGTCAGCTTGTAGTAATTTAAGTCCTTTTTTCCAAGACAATTGTGTAAAATGAATAAAAGTATCTTGTGGATTAGCTGCCAAATTATCAAAAAACTTTTTGCCCTGTCGGAGTAGTTCATTGTATTTTGTAGAGCCGTTTTCAGCAATTAAGTTCAGCAGTGGACTCAATGTATTTTTTGCAAAATGCAGCGCAGTTTTATTTTTTAAATAATACTGAAACGCCCCGTGCCTATGGTAGCCTGCAAATAGCTCATCTGCGCCCGCGCCTGAGAGAGCTACTTTCACAGATTTGCTGGCTTCTTGGCTAAGTAGATAGGTAAGGTAGGCAGCGGGGTCGGCAATGGGTTGGTCTAGCTGTACTGCCCAATCTTCAATATTTTTCAAACAATTTTCTTCTACTGTCAGGATATGCAAATCTGCCCCATATTGCTGGGCAGCGCGCTGGGCAAAGAGCGTGTCTTGTGTACCTTTGGTGCGGTCTTGCGGTGCAATGGCAAGCGTAAATGCAGGAAAATGCGTATGCCCTAAGGCTTGCAAAAAAGCCAAGAGCAAGGTAGAATCTACCCCTCCACTCAGGAATAGCCCTATGGGTACTTTGGCGGCTAGTGCTTGGCTGAGTGCTTGGCTGAGTGCCTGTTCAGTAGCTTTTATGAGGGCTGAAGAAGATAAGGCTTGTGGCTGGTTATAGCAATATGGCTGGCTTACAGGCAAAGACGTTCTTTGGTGTGTGCGCAAATCCCACTTCAAAGAAGCTGTAATTTGATAAATTCCCTTAAAAAAAGTCTGTGGGCTTTCTGCAAATCTATTGAGGAGGTAAGGCGTAATTTGGCTTTCATTGATTGCCTTCTTCAACAGACCACTCGCCAAGACACCTTTTATTTCAGAAGAGATGAGAAGGTATTGCTCATTTTCAAAATAATACAAAGGTTTGATGCCCCAAGCATCTCTGGCTACAAACAAGGTATTTTGTTGTAAATCTATCCATACAAAAGCAAACATTCCATTGAGTGTAGCAAGTGTAGCTTGTACTTCGGAAGAGTTGTAGTACCACAGTTGTTTGGCGAGGTGTTGGTAGAGATAGCCAGTATCCGAAGATGAAGCAGCAGCAGCTTCTCCATAAAGCTCGCCATTGTAGAGTAGATATTTTTGAGTACCTTCAAGCGTATAAGGCTGCCTTGCATTGCTACTTAAATCCCTAATTTTTAGATGGTTATGCCCTAAAAAAAGCTGCCCTTGCGGAAGGGTGTGCATGCAAGTTTGTTGTGCATCGGGACCTCTGTGGGCAGTGGCTTGACACATACGCAGCAGGGCTGAGGGCGTGGTGAGTCTTGTTTGCTTATCCCAGATGAGGTTCAGTCCGCACATAATCCAAAGGGTAGCTTATAGGGGTCAATGTGATTTTTTCTTGCTGCGACTAGGTGGCTGGTAGTTCTTTCGGTTTGCCGCCGTATTTTTAGCAGGAGGGCTAGTGATAACTTGTGGCACTTGCTGCGAAGAAGCCGTATTTTTGAGTTGCGCTACTATACTGTCATACTTTGCTTGGTATGTTTCTTTTTTCTGAAAATTCTTAAAATCATCTTCTATATTGGAGAAGAAATCGTGCGTACTCGGAAATTTCTCCATACTTGCTTGGTAGAGCTGTGTGGCTTTGCTGTCGTTTCCTTCTAAGAGAGCTACATGTGCAAGGTTCATCAATAATTCTTCATTTTGGTGTGCTATGATTTCTTGCGCTTTTGCAAAGCAATCTTTGGCTTTTTCTAATTCATTTTGTATCATATACAAAAACCCGAGATTGTTCCAGGCCTCAAAATGTTTTTCTTCCAGCTCTATGGCTTTGTTGTAGGCATCTTCTGCCTGTTGGTAGTTGAGTTCTGTTTCATAGATGACACCTAAGTTATTCCAGACCTCAGGCATTTGGGCGTTGATGTCGAGTGCTTTAAGATAATACATTTTGGCATCCTCGAGCCTGTTGAGCTCTTGATAGGCAAGCCCTAGCCCAAAGCAAGCCTCTTCATCTTCGGGGTTTTGATTGAGCTTGTATTTATAGTTGAGAATCATCTTGTCTCCTACCAGTTCATTGAGATTGATACGCCCTTTACGGTTCATTTTCTCTAGCAACTCTAAGGCAATGTGTTCAAATACTTTGAGGTAAGAACCTGCCACGAGTGGTTTTGGATTTTTTTTATTAAAGTGGATTTTCTCCCCTAGTGCAAATCTTCGGTTGTAGGTGATGGTAGTGAGGGCAGAGAGGTGTTCTAAAAACTCTTTTGAGAAAGGTTTGATTTCTTTCTCAAACTCAGGAATGACAAAAGCAAACTCTCGGGCAAATTTTTCGCGCCAAGCATCTGCGCTTTCACTTTCATCATCAAGGCGCGAGAGTATAGGTAGTACAAATGGCTCTCTAATTTCGGTTTTGGTAAATTCAGAATTGATGATGCGCTTTGCCATGGCTTTTGCGCCCTCAAAGTTTTGCTCATTGGGAGCTACTAAGATAATGTTCATGTCTGGCATCAGTACATTGCAAATCCCTGAGTAGTCATTGAACCCCGTGCGACTATCTATAAACACATAGTCATATCGGCTACGTAGCTGTTGCCTAAGCCAGAGCAAATAGACTCCTCCTTCTTGGCTATCATAAAAATCTGACCAATCAAAAGCGTTGATGTATGTATGGTAACCCTCTTCATAATGCGTAGCAGGGAGCAAATCTATCTGTCCCCCATCTTTGATTTTGAGGAGGTTTTGAATGTAGGTTTCGTCGGGAAAGAGCAAGTCACTTTCTTTGATGGGATTCTCGGGGTTTGCTACCAAACGTTGAGCTAGGAAGTGGTTGAGTAAATCAATTAAGCCTTTGGTCTTGATGTCTTTGTTTTTTTTATTGAAATAAAAATGAAGCCCTGGTGCTTCTAAGTCCCAATCGATGAGTAAGATTTTTCTTTTTTGGTAATAGCACAGATACGCAGCCAGATTGGTCAGTAAGTGTGTGCGCCCAACGCCGCCTTTGTATGAGTAAAATGTGTAAATCATAATTCTTTCAAAAGTTTTTTATACTTTGCCAAGGTATCATCTGTAAGTTCTTGCTGTGGTTTCAGATGGATAAAGGCAATATCAGCAAGTTTTCTAAATAATGCAAATTTACTTGGAATGTCCAAATCAATATACATAAACGGCTTATCAAAAGTATCACTCCAGTAAAGGTCTATGTTATCAAAATGCTCAAACATCTGATGGGCGTGCCTACGCTGCGAAGCAGTGATAGCACTACACAAAGGTACTAAAAAACCACCAATTTCTGTTTTATCAAATAACTTGGCAAAAGATAATTTTTCTTTGTGGCATAAGCCAAAGACATCGAGCAGCAATACTCCCCTTGCTGAAATCTCATTGCTGATTTTGTGTCTTTCTCTTTTTTTGAGCTTATTGGTTTGAATAAAATATACTTCTACACTAAGCTGCGATTTTTGCTGAAAATCCTCTAAAAGTGCTAAAATCTCTTTTTCTTTGCAGTAGGGTTTCCAGTTTTCGGGTGCTGCGCCGTAGTGCTGGAGTGGCACTTCATCTTGGCTTTGTTTCTCGAAATCTGATAACGTACCTGCCACCACGAGCAAGACTAATTTTTGATTTCCTTTGATGCTTTGCTCGAGCTGCACCAGCCAATCATTGCTCTGATGTGTATTGATGGCAACAAAATTTTTACCATTGGTGGCTTGGCTAAGGATTGCTTCAAGGTGATTGGCTATTTCCCTTGCAAATGTTCTGAGCCTTTGCGCAAACTCATTGCTTGAATTACCATCAAAAAAGCTATTTTTCAACTTATGATAGGTAGTCTTTTGGCTCTCAGTCATTTCATTGAGTAGTACATTTACCTGCTCAAAATAACCTGCAAAATCTGCCAATTCGAGTTGTTGTAAAGCTTTTTCAATAGTATTTTGCATCTGGAAAAAATATTTATAAAAAGTGTGTCGAGTTTAGTGACAGTCAATAGCCAATTATTGGCTACGCATTGCATTTAAAACTTGAATGTGTGTTTAAAAGTAAAAATATGACATTTTTTTACATTTTCCTAGGTACTTATCAGGAAACTCAATGCTGTTTCAAGCAAGTAAGCGTTGTATCTTTGTAGCAGCATCTGACCCTTGATTTTTTGCTATGCCAATAATTTTGCCTCTCTAACAATTTTTGTGATAGTGTCCCATAAAATAAGCTGAATACAATTCAGAACATAAGTGCTAGTGGACTTTCAGTCCGCCACTACAGATTTTCCCCATGCAGCATTACAGCCAATTTTTCTCTGTATTTTTTTTCTAACTCATTGGCAAATGCTACTTTGTCATTTCTTAAAAAATCAATGGCTTCACCCGCTTGCATTTCGGGGTGAAATGCTCTTATGTGGACATCACTCCAGAATGCTAACTCTACGATAACAGGCGTGAGCGAGATACCTAATTCTGTCAGGTGATAGAGTTTAGTTTTTTTATTGGTAGGGTGATTTTTCTTTTCAATCAATCCATTTTCTTCCAAAAATTTCAGTTTTGCCGTAAGGATATTGGTCGCAATTGCTTCATCGCTCTGCGTAAAGTCCTTAAAGGTTTGCTTACCCTCCACAAGCATTTGTTTAATGATAACCAACAGCCATTTATCTCCCACAACATCTAAGGCACTCGTAATAGGACACTCACATCTAAACTCTGCTTTCATATCGGTTTTAAAAAATTAGACCACAAAGTTACAAAAAAATATTTTCACTTGCATTTTGAAAATTATTTTGAGTAATTACTTTCAAAATAAAATTAATATTATAATTTTGCTTTTAATAAGCAAGTATTTTTTTTAACCCTTTCAGACAATTACAAAATGAACAACAAAGAAATCGTAGGTACTTTTCTAGGTGCAGTGCTTCAAAATGAACCCAACAAAATGCGCGAATTAGCAACTGTGGATTACATTCAGCACAATCCATTCATTCCCACGGGACTAGAGCCCTTTATTCAGATGCTTCCTATTTTGCAAGAAAATGGAACAACTGCCGAAAATGTAAGAATGTTTGAAGATGGAAACTACATCTTTATGCACAACATTTGGCGAAATGCCAAGCCTTTTGGGGCAGATGAAATGGTATCTTTTGATATTATCCGCCTAGATGAAAATGGGAAAGTTGCCGAGCATTGGGACGCAATGACTGCTCTGGTGAAAGAAACTGCAAGTGGAAGGACACAGACAGATGGGCTCAAAGAAGCAACCGACTTGGATAAAACCGAGGCAAACAAGGCAATAGCAAAAGCTTTGGTAGAAGATATTTTGATGGGTAAAAACCCAAATAAAATAACCGACTATATCAGTGCTGAACAGTACAACCAACATAACCCTGATATTAAAGATGGTTTGTCGGGAATTATTGAAGCTGTGCAGTACCTCACCTCGCAAAACAATATGTTTCAATACACCAAGGTTCACAAAGTTTTGGGCGAAGGTAATTTTGTGCTAACCATAAGCGAGGGACAATGGAACGGAACGACCAATGTCTTCTACGATTTGTTTTGCTTTGAAAATGGAAAAGCCGTAGCGCATTGGGACGTGATTCAACCTATTCCTACTGAGGGTTTAGCAAATGACAATGGAATGTTTGGATTCTAATTCATTTAAAATATAGTGTAGAAATTTCCTTGCTAGCTAAAATTAATACACTTTTGTTCTGCTAAATGGCAAATAGCCAATTATTTATTAGAAAGTATGTCATTGCGTTTTGAGCAAATCTCCCAAATAGCACAGAGATTTCTGCACTAGTAAATTAGTTGTATTTATTTTTTTTGTAAAAGTATTTTCCTGACTTTAGATTTTATGGCTGCACTTTCAGTTTCTATTGTCCTCTGACAAATAAATTCTAATTCTGTCTTTAGCTCAGGAATGTATTTTGTCAGCTAATATAGCCCGTTGAATGACCAAGCCCTGACAAACTTATCATTATCAATCAAGCATTTCCTCGCAAAATCATCTGTAATGATAATTGATTTGTTTGTTAATTTAAAATGAGGTACAAGATGTAAGAGATGAAATTTTGCTTCCCAATTTTCAACGTATTTACGGGCTATATTTTGCTGTTTGCTTTCTAGCTTGCCACTTTGAGTTTGGGAGCGGTTGAATTATTATTTTGTGTTTCGCGACTTTCCGCGCTGAGTTCGTTGAGCATAAAGATATACACTACTTTATCTTCTATTTCTAGTTTGCCCGAGATACTTTCTACGAGGGTAGCTTTTCCGATTTTATCAATGATTTTACTTTGTAGTTTTTTCTCAAAGGTATGCTGGTTGAGCTTGAATTTGCGTTCTCTCAGGTCAAGAATGTACTCGTAATCAGTATCTAAAAGCGTTTCCAGCGGTAAGTCCATAAGGTCTTGTGCTTGGTGGTTGTACCTTTTGAGTATGTAATCATTGACCATGATGATTCTAAACTTCTCATTGGTAACAATCATGCCTTTATACATTTTATTAACTACTGCCTGATAAATCTCGTTTGCCTCAATAGCTTGCTTGAGTTTTTTCTCGAATGCTTCTAGCCAGTATTGGTAATTTTTGATTTGCGCTTGAAGTTGATTTTCTTTTTCTTTTGATTCTTCTACGATTTGCTCTTGGGCAAGCAGCAGTTTCTTATTCCTTTCATTGGCTTGTGCAGTTACCAGGGCACTACCGATTCTGCCAGCTAGATTTTCTACAAACTCTATCTCGTGGGCTTGGTAGGGGTGCAGTGCTAGTAGTTCTACTACACCCACTACTTCTTCTTCTAATTTGATGGGTATTATTAAGAGTGCCTTTGGGCTGGCTTTACCAAGGGCGGACTTGATATAGGTATAATCTTGTGGAATATCAGAGATGAGCAAGGTTTTATTTTCTTTCCAGGCAGTACCTACAAGCCCTTCACCAAGCTGGATATTTTTTTGCTTATACTTTTGGCGTTCGTAGGCATAGCAAGCGGTTAGTGCTAGGCTAGGTGGCGTTTCGTGTTGGAGTATAAAAAGTCCGCCTTGTTGGCTGTGCGTATATTTGACCAATTCAGAGATAATCTCAAAGGCTTGTTGTTCTTGGGTAGGGTATTGCCTTCTAAAAATATCTCTAAATAGCGTAAGCCCTTCGCTGTGCCAAGTTCTGAGTAATTCTTGTTGTGCATTTTTTTCTAACTGGATATCTTTTTCTCTAATTTGAGCCAGTGTATTTTTAATCATTCCAATAAAATACTGGAAGTGCTTAGCAAGGCTTCCTATTTCATCGTTTCTCTCAAAACTACGGTGATTGAGCAGTTTATCTTGATTTTTGATACCATTGCGCAATGACTGTACAATACGAGCGAGGCTAACGATTGGGGTGCTTTCTATGCGCGCAATGACCAGCGAGAGCAACATTGCCAGCAGCAAAGCTATTATGAATACAGTCCAGACAAATGCCTCCGCATCACGCACAAGCAGGGTTAGCTTTGCCTCTGCTTGTGCTTGCATAGAGAGAAAATGCTTGTTTAAATCTTGATGATATTGAGTGATTTTTGCTTTAAGCCCCGCTTGTGCATCTAAGCCTAGGTATTGGTGCAGTGCTACAAGTTTATCCATTGAGCTAGCACACTGCTCAAGAGCCTGTACTGTTTGTGCCATTTCTTGGCGACCTATACTATCTTCAATATTTATTTTCTGGCGTACTTCATCAAGTATTCTATAAGTTTCATCTTTAAAAGACTTTGAAGCATCTACATTTTTATAGAGTAAGAACTCATTTTTAAACTGTTTTAAGCCAAGAATTTGTACTTCTGAAAGCGTAGGGATTGTTGCTAATGCCTCAAAATCTTTTTTGAGCATTCCCTCCATTCCCAAGTCATCTTTACCTAGTTGCTTGGTTTTTTCAGCAAATTCTAAAATATTTTTTCTATATTCTTTGAGCACTTTTTCAACTTTTAGTAGTGCTTCGTGCTGCTCGAGCTGCCCCACTGTGGGGTTTTGCCTGAGGTACTTGATATTCTTTTGCAAGCGTCTGTATTGCTGCTCATATTCATCAAGGTATTTGCTTTGTTTTGTCTTTAAGAATCTAAGCGTCTGCGCTTCATCAGTTTTGAAAAGCTGCTCGGCCTGAAGCATTTTAGCGTAGAAAAGCGGCAATTCACTAAGCTGATATTGGTATTTTTGATAATTGTCTTTCTTGAGACTATGCACATAAAAAAGTAATCCTAAACCACCCGCCAACAATACAAGGGTAAAGGAATAAAATTGGTATTTAGAACTAATTTTTCGAAAGGGTAATTGCATAATATATACGCTTAAAAGTGCTTGCACCGCTTTGAGTATGCCTTTATGGAAATCATTTTGTTTTATGAAGTAAATATAAGAAAAACTATGCCAAAAAACAAGAAAAAGATGCTTATTCCCACACAATTCTTGCACCCAAGCCACTGTATGTGTTTTTGTAGCAGGGGTTCATTTTGCAATGAAAGATAGTTTCACAAAATTCTTCCCTATCAGAAAAAGAACTAAATTTGCTGCACTGATGCTAGATACTATCTTTCTTTTTGGTCTTAATAGTCATTTATTTTATAGAAAAATATCCATATGGCTGGACTACGACAACCTCTACTCCATTGCAACTCTTTGGAGCTACTTTTTGAGCACGATATGCTTTTTAGCTTATTATGTTTTAGTTATCTCACCAAAAAAATTTGCTTACTATGCCATAGACAAGGATTGGATACCTAGCGCACAGATAGCTCCGATTTACACGGCTATTTTTTGGGTCTTAGACCCCTTGTAAGTAAAAAAGCACAACGCTGAGATTTTGGGCTTCCTGAAAGATTTTTCAGCGCAACCTTTATCTCGGCATTATGTCAAAGAACTTTGTTTTGAAAATAAACATAAAAATCTAATTTTACAATAGCAAATTTTTTAAAAGAATCATTTAATTTTATTGTAAAATACTGTTTATTACTACATTTTGCTATAATTTAATTGAAGTTATTGAATACTTAAAAACTCAGCTTTAAGATAGCCATGATAACAAATTTTACAACCTGGTTTGAACCTGTGCCTTCAGAGCTACTCCAAGAAAAAGCTATGGCAGATACTTGGGAGAAAAATATCATCATTCACAAAGGACGTTTTCCTAAATGGCAGCGAAAACATATTGCCCTCTTGGGGGTCAGTACGCTCAATACCGACAACCTGAACCCAACACAACACCCCGCCAATCAAGTCAGAAAAAAGCTATATGACCTCAAAAAAGGAACAGGTACTTATCAGATTGTAGATTTGGGTAATCTTATTGCCGAGAAAGAACTAGTTGCTACACAGCAAAAACTCGCACAAGTTTGCGAAAAGCTGCTAGAGCACCAAGTGCTCCCCATAGTGATAGGTGATACCCACGCCCTAGATTATGGACAGTTTCAGGCCTATGAAAGCCAAGGAAGGCTCATCAATGTTGTAAATGTAGATGCCAAGATAGATGTAGAAGATGTTGAGAGTGCTCCACCTGCCCATACACATACACAGACAATACTGAGCCACAAGCCTAATTTTCTGTTTTGCTACAATCACCTGGCTTATCAGCGTTTTCTCAATAGTAAACAAGCACTTAATTTACTAGAGCAATTCTATTTTGAGGCTTATAGTGTAGGGCAGCTTCGCAAAGATTTACAAGAAATAGAGCCACTTATACGGCAGGCAGATATGCTTTCTTTTGATATTCAAGCAATCAAAATGGAATATGCCCCCGCTCACCCCCAAGCGCAACTGCTAGGACTGAATGTAGAAGAGGCTTGCCAGATTTGCTGGTTTGCAGGGCTGAGTGAAAAAATCGCCTCATTAGGTATTTATGAATACCACCCCGAATATGACGAACGCCAAAAAACCGCTTCACTCATCGCTACTATGGTTTGGTATTTTGTGGAAGGCTACTACCACAGAGTAAAATTAAAAGACTTCAATAGTAGTGCATTCATGAAGTACCTTGTTGCTACCCTAGACCATAACAACCAAAACCCAATGGTTTTTTATAAGCATAAAGTAACCCAAAAATGGTGGATGGAAGTGCCCTACCCCAACGAACTCAGCCAAGCGCAAGAAGCAATGATTGTACCCTGTAGCTACAAAGACTACCAAACTGCCAACAAGGGCGAAGTACCAGACCGCTGGATTAGCACGTATGCAAAACTTACCTAGCTGGGCATACTAATTTTACGCAGGCAACGTACTAGAAACAACATTCGTAAGAGTAGTGAAAATAAAAATACAAAAGATGTGTAGAAATATAACTTTCTTTATTGCTTGCTTTTTTATGCTTGTATTTGTCAATGCGCAAAACCCAAATGGCAAAAGTACATTGACCGTGGTGGTCAAAAACTTACAATCTAATGAGGGGCAGGTACTTATAGCAGTCTATAACTCTAGCACAAATTACATGAAGGAAGAAAAAGCCCTTTTTAAAGAAAAGTCAAACATTCAAAATAACAAAGCAGTGATTGTGCTACCTGAATTGCCACAAGGAAAATATGCAGTAGTCTGTGTACATGATGCCAATAAGAACCTAAAGTTAGATAAAAACCTACTAGGAATACCCAGAGAAGGATATGGATTTTCTAATGATGCAAAAGGAAATCTCGGGCCACCAAGTTTTGAGAAAAGTAGCTTTACAATAGAAAAAAACCTTCAAATTATTATTAATATGAGCTATTGGTAGTAGATATAAACTTTACAACATAAAAATATGTTTTAATATGAACCATAAATAACCCATCATGTCTGAAACGAATACAAAGCTAGAAGTAGGGAAGCTAAAACGTGTATCTGAAATCTTAAAAGCAATTGCACATCCTACAAGGTTGAATGTGCTAGAAGCACTAGAACTACATAAACGGCTTACTGTCAATGAGTTAATGCAGCTTACAGACACCACCCAGTCGCTGCTATCTAATCACCTCATCAAGATGAAAGACAAAGGCATCTTAAAATCCGAGCGCGATGGCAAAAACATTTATTATGAATTGGTAGATGAGCATTTGCTCAATATTTTTTCTTGTATGGAAGAGTGTAGCTTGATTCAGTAGTGAATTAAGCAGGATTTTATAGCTCTGGGCTGGTCATTTTACCAGGAGGCTTTATATTGCGTGTGATAACGCTAAACTCATTAATCATTTCCTTAAATAGTACCTTGAATGTAGGTATTGCATCTTTATCTTCTGTGTAGTAGATATTCATATTTCCTCGGTCAGTATCTTCAAAAAAGTTCTTCTGCTGTTTATTCAAATAATCACAAGTATTGTTGATAGCTACACTGAGCACATCTTTTCCCATAGACTCGTGGTCGTTGAGTATATCTGTGATAATACTGCGGGCGAGGTCTTCTTGGTCTTTTTTCAGATAATACAATGCCAATGAAATTTGCAATCCCCTGATATTATTGCTGAAGTTTTGCCCTTTGATAGGAGGCTCTTCATGTTTTTCGGAGAGATTATCAATTCTAAGAAAATATCCTAAAATCTTTTTTCGTAAATGAATAGGGAGGTCTTTTTCGCTCATTTCCATCAAAATACGCTTGAACTCCCAAGTAAAAACATCTACCAAGAAACCAAAAGGCTTTTCTTTGCGGCTGTAGCCATAAATTTCGTTGATGTAAAAATTCAAATATCCACAGCTTGTATCAATCAATTGCTCATTTTTGTAGCCTACAATCGATATGATAAACTCTGTGTAGTGAAAAATAGAATTGTATAGGTTGCGGGCTTCGCGATTCTTCAAACCGTGTTTAATCCCAAACCTGATTAAAGTATTGAAGCGAATCAATATGACACTTATGAGGGCTTCATCTTCGTACTTGATGGCTTTTTTGCCACACTCTGAAAGCTCAAATGCACACAGCGAGGCAAGGTCAAACTCCTCGTCTTCTATGAGTTTGATGTAAGCATTGCCTAACAGCCTAAATCCTTTTTGTTCATAAAAAGTGGCTGTTTCTTCCATCTCTTTAAACTGCCCAATCATGGTTTTGAACGAAACATCTTGGCGGATTTTATTACTGATCTCAAAAAAACTAGGACAGTGGCTTTTGATGTCTTTTTTGAGTGAGATATACTCTTGTATAGAACCACTTATCTTATTCATAATATCGCCCTTGGGCTCTTTAAAGGAAACATACTCCAGCAAATCATCTAGCTGATTGAGTGCTTCAAAGAGTTCAAACTGATAGCGGTAGTGTACACGGTTATCTTTTAATGAGCCTTTTTTTGCCTTTTTCTGAAGTCGATGCATTCTTTGGATATTGCTCTGATGAATTTTTTCAATTACGTTGCTTGTTTTTGTATATCGGAGTATATAAAGTACATAAGGCACTGCCAACAGTAGAGCTAAGGGAAGCATCAAGTAAGTATTCAAACAAGCATTACTGAGGGTAGTCATGAGCGTTTCAGAGCTTTCTTGCTGATTGAGCGTACCTATTTGCAAAAGCATATTGTGTACCGACCCTACAATGATGTACCATATATACCAAAGGCTAGTTTTGTCGCCAGTATAGAGGTCTATGAGTTTGGGTGTACTCTGAGAAGCAACAGAAATCACAATGATAAGTGTACCAAGCACCAAGCCTAGCAGGCTAAGCCAAGCCTCAGGGGCAAACTCAATCCAATCTCCTCCTTTTAGCAGCTCGGCAGGGGTATTGATGCTGCTTTGTATGAATGGATTAAAAACAAGATGATAAAACAAAAAATCAGCAAAAAGGATAATTAATACCACTAGCAACAAAATAGTGGCAGATTCATAGCCTTTGATGCGACCTGAATTTAAGATATTCCATTTTTTTTTCATATTTTTCAATAGCAACAAAGAAGTAATTACTTATGTAAGATAAGATGTTATCTATTCACTAACAATTTGATAATCAATTATTTATTAAGAAATCAAACTTATTATAAACAAATTTAAAGTATTCAAAACTAATCCGTCCAAGTCAGTTGTGTAGTGAAGATAAAGTGCTGCACTTGGTATTTTCTAAACAGAAGTAAGTTTTAAATGACAAAACTACTCAAAACTCGGTAATAAGCAAGGTTTTAGCTTTACAGAAATAAATTTAATACTGTATCGTTTGATGAATATTCATCAAAATATTTACCACTATCAATAGTTATGCAATATGTTAAAATACATGCTTATTCTTTTTATTTTTTTTTACTCTTCTTATCTGCCGCTATACACCCAAAACTTAACTGAAAACGTGACCATCTTGCAAAGAATTGATAGAATCTGCTCAACTGTCAAAGATAAAATAGAACGAAAAGAGTTTCATCTCAACGAATTTAAAGTAAATGCAGACTACCTCAACCGCCATTTGCCCAGCGTTTTCCAACATCTCGAGAAGTATTATTACATCTTTTTGCCCCAAGAAGATACCAATATTACGCCACTCCTGCGCTCTGCTGTGCTCATCAAGGAAAAAGAAAATCAGGTAATCTACAGAGAATTTATCTATGATTTGGAAGAAAACTTGGTATTTTATACTGAAAAAGGACGCTCAGACAATACCCACCCCAAGCTACTCCGCAAAATGTATATCCAAAATGGCTATCTTCTGCACGAAATCAAAGACGAAACAGCCATCGGCCAAGTAGGCATTAACCTCAGTGCTTACCAAATTGGAACCATCTGGGAAGAATCTAAAAGATTATTAAAAAAATTTGAACTCCAATTTTCGCAAGAAAAATAGACGCAATTATTCTCTCTATCACAACATTCATGGCAAAATAATTGCCCTACTTTAAATCTATCAAATTGTTGTTGCTGGCACTTTATACTACCTAAATCATCAAAATAAAGCCATTTATCACTCATATTATGCAGGAGAAAATCATCGAGGAACTCAAAAAGCTAGAAGAAGCACAAGATATTGAAATTTTGTATGCCTGCGAGTCGGGAAGCCGCGCCTGGGGGTTTCCCTCTCCCGACAGCGACTATGACGTGCGGTTTATTTATGTGCAATCTCCCAAACGCTACCTTTCTATCTATGACCGCAAAGACGCCATTGACTTGTTCTTAGCAGAAGACCTTGACTTTATCGGCTGGGATGTGCGCAAAGCACTCAGGCTTTTTCATAAGTCCAATGCCTCGCTCTTTGAATGGATGCAATCTTCTATTGTTTACAAAGAACACCCTAGCTTTATGCTCAAACTGCGTACCCTAGCGCCCGACTACTTCTCACCTCGCTCAGCTTTGCATCATTACTTGGGCATTACAAAGCATACTTACTTAGGACATCTGCAAGGGGAACAGGTCAAAATCAAAAAATATTTTTACGCACTACGTCCTCTCTTTTGTGCTATGTGGATTGTAGAAAACCATACTTACCCACCTTTGCAGTTTAAAAACTTGCTCAAAATCGTAGAACAAGACAAAGACCTACTAGAAAACCTCGACGGGCTGCTCACACGCAAAGCAAAAAGCCTAGAAACTGATGAAATTACGCCCATTCTATTCTTTCAAGAGTTCATTGAGCAAAAATTAGAAGAATTTGAAAACTCTTTCCACGATTTTCATAAAACCAAACTTGATGCAGAGCCTCTCAATGATTTATTTAGGGAAGTAGTGATTTAGTCCTTTGTAGTGCTTCAGTTAACCTTTAATAATAAATAAAATTTTATTTTGTAGAACCTTCTCTATGGGGTGCAAGTCAAGTTTCCCCTTTTAGCTACCTCACCCCTTCCCTCTCCTCAAGAGAGGGCATAAGGAA
>CAYZQI010000062.1:0-25011 GCA_964480455.1 uncultured Cytophagaceae bacterium | reverse complement strand
CTTCGCTTAATTTTTATTCTAACGGAAGCTGGTAAATCATCAATGGTCAAACCATTTAGCTCTTGCACTATTTCACAGTCTCTTAATTTTAATTTTTTTCCTTCGTATTTTTCATGATTTTTCAAAAGACCATTGAAATGCAAATAAGAGGAGATTCTTTGTAAACCATCTATTAGTTCGTATTTTCTTGATTCGGTTTCTATTACAAAAATAGGAGGGATAGGCAGTCCCAGAATTAAAGATTCAATTAATTGAGATTGTTGTCTAAAATTCCACCTGAACAGTCTTTGATATGCTGGACGAATATCAATTTCACCATCATCATACATAGAAGATATTTCTCCAAAAGATATATCTAGCGAATCGGTACTTACAATCAAGGAAGTTTTATCTATTGCTTCTATTAAAGTTTCTGAAAGTTCCATGTCTTATTATTTTTCTCCAAATATAATGTCTTTTGATTAAATATACCAGCTTATTATTATTTTAAGCTGTTGGAGTTAAATGTTACTTTATGCAGTATTTTTTCACAAATTTTCTTATATTTCTGAGAACTATCATTTACAAAATTCCCCAGAAAAAACAAAGAACTGGTCTGTGGAGAGGTGCAGTTAGAACAGCACAAGGGCATAGATGCTTTGCTCAACCCAACTCTCAAGTAGTGATAGAAGTGCTTTCAGAGAGTACACAGGGTTATAAAATACAGTATTTCTTTGAACTTATGAGCCTTCATTTTAACTGACAGTAAAAAGGCATATATCTAAGATTAGCGCAAAACCAATTCAGGGGATTGGCTAATGGAAATCGCCAAAAAAGAACAAGACAAAATCAAAATTCAATACTGCACAATTAGCCTAGAAGGTATTTACCGAAAAAAAGGCTGATTAATTTGAAAGGCCTATCATAAATTGATTCCGCACTAAAACAAAAATCCAAACTTGACAAACAAAAGATTACTCTCTTCGGAATGGCTCAAAGTAGCTGACACGATAAATGCCTCCGCAGGATTTACCCAAAACCCACCGCCAAAAGATTGATGCCACTTATCAGAGTTTTCGCCTGATAGCCAAACCCTACCTATGTCGTGCACAGCCAGCAGCCCAAAACTACCATTGAAAAGAAAGCTCTTGATGCCAAAAAGCCTTAGACGCAGGTCAGTATTGTTATAAAAAATATGGTCGCCAGCAAAGCGATAATTTCGGAAGCCACGCAAATTTTCATTTGCACCCAAAGTATTGGCTTGGTAAAATTCATACTCGCCCCAGTTGAAGGCTGCTCCTATACGGTTGGCAAGCACTAAGCGTGAAGAAAGCTGCTGGTACCAAGCCCAACTGCTGCTGAGATGTGTATAGTTGATGTCTGAAGTACTGCTCTCATTGATGCCTTTGATGCGTGCCAATTTGATGTTAAAAAAGATGCCTTTGTTGGGCGCAAGGGTGTGGTTGCGGCTATCGTGCAAGTAGCTACTTTGTACACCTATGAAATATCGGTTTTTCTCCAAGATGCTTTCATCGAGCCCGTTTTCTTCAAAATTACTGATAAACCTATCAGGATTATTTTCTATTTCTACATTTTGAAAGTATGCCCCAAAATTCCATTGATGTTTGTGATTGTGTGAAGCAAGCCTTAGCTGTGGCTCAAAATACCATTGGGTATAGCGTACACGATTGTAGTTAATGCCTCTTTCTGTACGAGGGTTGAGGGTTTCATTGCCTAGTCCAAAAAAATTCTGCACATAGTTAGGGCTTCTTAGTTCAGCATCTATGAGCAAATCTAGCTTGCCTATGAGGTGTATGAACTCACCTTTGTAGATAAAATTGAAGGAACTGGTAGCAAGGGCATAATTGGCTTTGATTTGCTGCCGTGAGGCAAAGGGTGCTTTGCGAAAGCCATGTTTGGTGATTTTGACTCCTCCGCCTAAGAAAAGACCATCATCTACATTGAATCCTCCAAAGAAAAGCGGTCCGAAATAGTCATACTTAAATTCATTTCTTTGGTACTCATTTACTTTGCTATCTTTTGAAAGATGATTGCGCCAATGTGGGCTTGGGGCAAGTTGGGTATCTTGGCGTTGGTCATAGACATCGGTTTTTTTGCCTTTACCAGCACTTTGGGTGCTGTCTGCCATCAGGTCAGTATCTTCTCCGCCTATGATTCTGATTTTAATATTTGAGCGTGCGTTGTCTAGCAAGATAAATTCATCTTCACCTGCCAAGCCATAGAGTCTGATTTCGTTGGTTTCATCACTTTTAAAAGTGCGCTCATAAAGTAGTTTGAGTATTTTGCGGCTTTCTTTTTTGATTTTATAGACCTTGATTTGTGTTTGCTGTGGGCTAAGGTGATGAATCTCAAACCGCTCATGCTTGTCCGAACCTAGCACATTGACTGTTTTTGAGAGAAAACGGTAGTACTGCTCGGCATACTTTCTGAGGTCTTGCCGTCTTTGTTTGAGCTTTTCAGTGATTTGGGCTATATCAAATCCTGCCACTTCCTGTGGTATTTGTGCCAATGCTTGCTGTATATGTGCATCAGTGAGTTGCTGCTGAAGCGTATCGGCAGTTGCCAGCCAATCTTCTAGGCTAGGTTGAGTAAGAAAATACCTATCAAAATAGCGATTATTAAAATTGAGCCCTGCGACATCTCTGATTTGGTGCTTGAAGCCTTGAAATTTAGGGATTCCCCATTTTCTAGTTCCTAGTGCGATTATCAGCCCATCAGAGTCAAAAAAGACCTGGTCTCTATCGCGTGGGATAGGGCTGTAAGAAGTGCTTTTGTCTGCCTTGTGTTTGTGTTCTGCCCAAGTCCATTGGTCGTCGTGCCTGTCCCAGTCACCTAGCCACATATCAAATAATCGGTTTTTGAGTACTGCTTGTTGGTTGATTTGTACGTCATTGTCTTCGGTGAGTGATTTGATGACTTTGCTGGTAGTTTTGATATTTTTTGCAAAGCCAAAATGCGCAGCATCTTCCCAAAGTTTGCCTTCGGCACGCTCTTCAAAAAGATAAACTGCATCACCAAAACTCTCTTTGTACTCTCCTAGTCTGTCATCTTTGGGCAAATAGACGTACTGCGGATTGCTGTGATAGATACCCGCTACCTCTGCCAAATGAGGCACTACCAAAGCACTGTATGGGTAAGCCGCAGAGGTTTGGTCTTGGACAATATCAGCTACAAAAGTGCCTTTGAGTGCTTCGCCAAGGGCTTTATCGCCTTGCTTATCCACAGAGCGCAAGACATACTCTCTGCCATCTTGGGCAGCAAGCCGGAGTGAATTGGTGGCTTGTCCTCCGCCTCTTTTGATGATTTCTAAGCCTCCTAGTGTTTTATCCAGTTGAAAAACAAGGAAATCTACAGGTGTAGCCCAAGTTTTTCTGTAATTCTCGCCCCAGAGCCATTTCTTGAAACCACTTGCATTGTAGTCGCCCAGTGCTGTACTGAAAGTTGGTGGAAGTGTCTCGGTGCTAGGGTTTGGGTTAGGTATATTGGCAGCAGTTGAGGTATTATGTGTAAAAAGTTGATGCTTAAAAATGAGTTCTCCTTGTTGCCCCTTGCCTGTGGGTATCCAGTATTCTACCCAAACCTCGCCGTTTTTATAAAAATCAATTCTAGCAAATCCTTTTTGTGAGTGTGCAAAAGCTGCCTTGGGCTTGCGGGCTATGTGGCTGGTCTTAGAACCTGCCCCACTGATGATGAGGTGTACGTCTTTTTTTTGGAGGTACTGTAAGGTGTGCTCGTGTCCGCAGACATACATCAGGTTGGGGTGTTGTTCGAAGAGGTGCATCAATGCCTTTCTGAGCTTCTGATAGCTCTCGTGCGGAATATCTTGTCGGCTGCCTATAAATTTACGATAGCCTACATAAATAGACCCTAGCACAGGCATAGGGATATACTTTCCTTTGGGTGCAAAGGGGAAAAGATGCTCAATCAGCGGAAAATGGCCACCGTGCACGCCATTGCTGTAGAGTGGGTGATGCCCTGCCACGATTATTTTTTTATTTGTATGTTTTTTGATGAGGTCATTGAGTTGCAAGAGAAAGTCTTCCTTACTTTTCGCCTCACAGTCTAGGTAGTTTTCGGGCTGATGATGCTTGTGTAGCCACCATTCTGTATCAATGAAAATTATCACTAAATCATTTTGTAGCAGCACTTCGGTAGGAGTAGGGCAGGCTTGGCTAGGCAAAAATACTTTTTCAGGTCTAGCAAGGTAATTCTCGATGAAAGCCTCCTGTTCCAGGACGTGTTTTCTGCCTGCGGCTTTGCTTTTTGCCCAGTCGTGGTTGCCAGGTATGAAGGTGATTCTGCCCGTGTAATCTTTCAATATTTTGAGTTGTTCTATTAATTTTCTTTCAGCAATTTGCCTTTTGGCAAGGTCGCTAGAGTCGGGCAGGCCATATTGATAGATATTATCTCCCAAAAAGACGACATTGCTGGGCTGTTGGGCTTGCATCAATTGATTTTCTAGCAACTGCAATACAGGTTCTTTTTCTGTAAGGCTAGGTTCGCCTGCATCACCTATCAGAAAAGTAGTATAACTAGGCAATGTATCTTTGGAGAGAGATTGTGCTGCCCAGTTTTTGAATTGTTTTTGGTAGTAGGGGCGTGTGGAGGTACAAGCTGATAGCATTGCAAATCCCATCAAAAAAATGAAAAAAGTAATTTGCTTCATGACGAGAGTAGATAGTCGTACAAGGCAAGAAATGGCTCGTGTTTTATAAGCTACTAATTTATGTGCATTACATTGATTTTAGTCTTTAAAATACAAGTTGCAATGCAATGCCTAAGAGAATTGCCGAGAAAACCCCCAGGAAAAAGATTTTGTAGGCAAGATTGAGGTAAAAAAACTTTTTCTTCAGGATAGTGCCCGTTTTGTAGAGGTCTTCGGTGAGCGTTTCGTAGATGTCTGCCTCATTGCTGATGGTTTTGTTGAGTTCTTCTTTGTATCTCTGCAAACTCAACTTAGAAAATTGGTTGAAATTCATCACATTGACGTGTTTTTGCCCCGCTTGGCACTCTGAACAACTCGGTGAAACCACTACTAGCAGCGCAAAAAAAACACTGATGATGCCTCCCACAGCAAGCACTACCACGGGCAAAGCATAAATGCTATTTAGGTCGTAGTGTGCCATAAAAAGCCCAACAATTACAGAGGCTATCAACGAAAAAAGCGTAACCAATACATTTGCTTTATAATCTACCTGAGAGATTTGGTTCATTTGTTTGTTAGTAGTAATCCTAAAAAAGGATTGTGTTGCCTTGTCATTAGCAACAGCCTGCGGTGATTTTCTTTTCTTTTTTCTTTTTTTGGGTATTTGACTTGTACTTTGAGGTGCTTCACCTTGGGTAGGTTTCACTTCTTCAAAAGCAACCAATACATCATCTATGTTGGTAATAGTAGTAGGTATCTCCATGTTTTTTTAGTCTAAAAAGTAAATTTTCATTAAACTGAATTTGAGAACAGCCAAAAAGATGGATTTGTTCCAACATGACCCTGTTATCAGGTGGGAGGCTTATTGCTGAAAGAGCACTATTAGATTACTTATAGCACTAATGAGAGGAAAAGGAAGGAGCTTCCCCTCCTTTGTTAAGTACCTTTCACAAACACAATCTTACTTTTATCTGCCTTGATGATTTGTTTTTTGAAATCTATCAGTATAGGATATTTTTCTTTTGGAAAAATGCCCTTTTTCATTGTTAGCTTACGCACACAATGTAGTTTATTGCCTTCTAGCTTATACTGAACCTGATAAGTTCCAAACTCAGACCGAATCTTGATGTCTTCGGGCAGAAATTCAAGTGCATATTCTTCGGGTAAAATGTATTCAAGCGAGTCTATGTCTTGATAAGCCATTCTTAATTTTATATCAGACAGCCTATTTTCTACCTCAACGGGTGCAGTTTTGAGTCTGTTCATTAAATTAGGAATCAGAAATATACGCTTTCCGCTCAGAGTAGCGCATTTGCGAATGGTGAGCGAAAGTTTTTCTGTGGTAGTAGGGATACGGTCTTTGTGGCGTTGAAAAGAAAAATTATTGATACTGAAGTTGGCAATGTTAATATTGCGATAGAGCCATTTTTTTTGTTCATCTAGGTTATACTCAAGTACAAAAGGTAAATAATTTTCTTGCAGAGCACAGTATTCTGTGGTGATTTCAGCTTGGGCATCTCCTTGTATGTCTAGGCTAATGGTGGCATTGCGCAGGAGTACATTTTCTTCTTTTCCATAAGCAGGAGTACGCACAAGTTTCCCTCCTTCGGGTGTTATCAGGAGTGCGTGTCGGTCGCCTGTAAAATCACCCATGTAGCCAAAGGCTTCCGTCTGGCTTGTACATTCAAGCCAAACAGTGTCTTGGGCAAGTGGTACACACAAAATCACGTGATTGAACTGCCGTGAGGGAAAATCTGTATAAATATCTTCTATCCCTTTACCCGCCTTGATAAGCGTATAGTAAGATTCAATGCCTATGGCATCAAGCAGGTTTTTGGTATAGTTGGAGAGTGCCTTACAATCTCCAAAACCTTTAGCATCTACAAAAGAGGCTTTGAAGGGCTGCCATCCACCAATACCTAGCTGTACACTTACATAGCGCGTTTTTGATTGTAAATAGGCATATACTTGTTTTATTTTTTCTAAATCACTACTGGTGTTTTTAGTGAGTTCTCTGATGCTTTGCTTGGTGCTTTCGGGTAAGTCGTTGGTGCTTGCATTAAGTTGTGCTTGCCATTCTCCTATGGATTGCCAAGTACTCATATCACCTGCATACTTGGCTACTGAGAACTTGCCTGGTGCAAGCAAAACTACGGGGTAGAGCGGTTCAGCTCTGTAGGGTTCTTCTTTGTAGGGAAATAGATTGTTTATTTTCCACTCATAAATAGTGAGACTCCCTTCTTTGCTCACATTTACTTGTTCTTTCAAGTTGTAAGCTTGGTGTCTCAGTGAAAGCCCTTCAGGAATCAGTACTTTCATAGAGGCATTTTCTACACCTACAAAAGCCCTCTCTTGCGGATACCATCTGGGGTAAAAGAGTAAGCCATCATATATCTCTTCAAATTCAAATTCTACTGTGTAAGGGTATTGGCTGTGGGAGAGGCTTGCTACCTTTACTCTAGAGTCGGAGTAAATCGTTCCTCCACTCACGGCACTCAGGTCTTTGATGTCTGATTTTTTGAGACGCTGTAGTTCATTACCAAATTGGTCATAGAGGGTAGCCTTGATGTAGTTTACTTTGCTTATGTCCACGTGTTCATACACTTCTAGGGTATTAAAATCTTCGGCTTTATCTGATAAGAGAGTGTAGGCATACTTTCGGTAGTATTTTGCTTTGCCTTCTGAGATGACGGTAAAAACCTGTTCGTCTATCCTTAAAACCGCTTCTGAGTGGGTTCTTAACTCAAGGGGTATTTCTGTGGCAGGATATTTTTTATCTTTTGCCTCCAATGCAATACTGCCGAAAAAAATGCAAGCAAAGAATAAAATGAAACTAGAATAATGTAGAGATTTCAGGCCTTTTTTCATAGAAGTAGAGAGTTATTTGTAAGATTTAAGGTCATGGATAATGCATTGATATAGAAACAGCCAATCTGAAAGTTAGAATCTATGATTAGTGTTTTATTCATTACTTTTTAGGGTAAAAAAAGTTTTGGCTCATATCTCACGAGCTAAGGAGATGATCTTTAATTTTTAATTATTGTTTTTTTTGAAAACTACTTGTTCTCCAAATTTTGAAATCATAAGTGTAAACAATTCCTTCAAATAGGCATATTCTTCGGAGCTATAAATGGCTTTTTTTATCTTTAAACTTGATTTGAATTGCAGTATTTGTCCTGAAGCAGTGAGATAATAACTGAACTCACCACTACCATCAGGAAGGCGAATGCTTTGGCTTTTGGGCAACTCTTCAATGCTGTATTTAGGTGAAAAAGTCAGCGTTACTAAAAACATTTCTTCAAAGGGACTTCCAAAATTAACAGGGAAACTACGCTGCGCTTGTTTAAAGGGGTTTTCTTCGTAAGGCTGCCGTAAGAAGGGCGACCAGTAAATCCTTTCTCCCCCTTCATCAGGAGTAAGAGAAAGCTCTATATCGGCTGAAAAAGGTTGCTCTATATCCTCAAGATTATTGAAATTATAGGAAAGTATCTCCACATTATCCACTTCATCTTCCCAAGCCTCTTTGATGTATCCCTTTTCTCCATTGCTATTAATGCTGCTCCGCTCTGACATTGCTGCATACGACTTAGACTGTATTTGTACTTTACCTTTAATAATGCCCTCGTCATCTAAGGTAAGCATAGCACTAGAAAATTCGGTGCTTTTGGTATTTGGGTAGAGTGAGACCCACTCCGCCGTAGATTCTTTTACTACCAATCCGTTTCCATTGAGGCATTGAAAGGGTAACACCCCTAAAGGGCAAGATTTTGCAACGGCATCTATTAAAATATCTTCCTCAGCTATGCGTGCTACCGTGATGACGTGGTTAAACCTCTCAAGAGAAGGATAAAGTTCGTACACGTTTCCGTGTGTTCTTGTACTAATCAACACAGGGTAAGAGGTGATTTCAAGTTCATTGAGCAACAGTACAAACACAAAGTTTAAGTCTGCACCATTGCCTGTATGTTCATTCATTGCTTTGCGCACACCAAGGTCGTTGGCAATGCCATATTTTTCATTCCATTGAAAATTTTTCTGCATATACTGATAAGCTGCCAATAATCTTTCCTTTGGGGTAGCATACTGAGCTTTAAGGGCTTTCGCAATATCTTCTACCAAAGATTTTTTCTCTAGCTGCCTTCCAAAATATTCTGCTTCTCTGAGCCTCACTACGAGCTGCTCCCAAGAGGCAGAAACATCTTTGATGGGGGTATTCGGAAAAACATAACGCGACATCTGGAAACTCACTTGCATAAGATAATCACTAGGGGTGGTAATAAACTGCTCGTTTTTGAAGGCAGGTACATCTTTAGCTATCCAAGTGCTTGTATTGATATTTATTTGTTGATTCAGCCCATTGACATTTCCTGTATTTCTCTTTGTATCTTTGGCATGAAAAGGGTGGTAGCCATTGGTGATGACTTTGTACTCAAAGTATTCAGGAATTTGTACTTCATATTCACTCCAAAGCACTGGCACATCACTTTGAAAATTCCAATTGGGCAGATTTTCAATAAAATCAGAATAAATAGTGTAACTATATTCTATGATAGCTCCTTCTTTTACTTGTGGCATAGTAAATTTGGTTCTGTTCACCTTATCATTTACTTTTTCCTCGAAAATACTTTTTTTATCTAGTTTGTAGCTTACCACTTTTCCATTCTCTAAAATATGCGTGTAGCCCTTGAGGTCAGCCACACGTTCTCTCTGGCTGCTACTGGGCGCATAACAAGTGATGCTTTGGTCTGCTTTGTCGTAGCCAGATTTTTTTAAAATCTTGGTACGTACATGCACTCTGAACTTGGTCTGAAAACCTTTTGAGTCAATGTAAGAGAAGCGAGTGTTGCCTGTTTCAAAAAGTACAAGGGCTGCGATGCTTGTGTCTTTTTCAAACTCACTGGGAGCAAAAGCACTTGCATCAATTTCACCAATTTTTTGAGTTTGGGCAAATAATCCCTGAGCGTAGTTACCAGCAAATAACAATACAAACAGTAGTTTCTGGGAAATAGATATTAAGGATTTCATTTGAAATGATGAAAGATGAATGAATTAAAATAATAAATGAATGATTTTATTGATTGGCTAAAGTGATGAATGTTGCAAGGCAAAGATATAGATTGTCTATTTTAGATGCAATTCTTTTTGTAATTATTATGGTTAGTTGGAGCGACTATTTCCCTGTAAAAATATTAAACCTAGGAAGTAGTTTTGGAAAAGTACTGGTGTTGCGTTTATACCAAATTGTCGTATGAGGTCTTGCTACAAGAATGGGGTCGCTCAAAGCAAATCCGTCCTTAAAACTCACTTTTTGTCATGAAATTTCCAACAAAATAACCGAAATGCAACACTAGATTACTTTTCTAAAACATTGCTAGTTTCTAGCTGAGGTGCAAGTGGCTGTAGTACTCCTTGAGAGATAAAATAGACTTCTTCTTTTTTATTGCCTTTCAAGGTGTAGCTTTGGTCAGCTGAAAGAATAAGGTATTCATCTTCAAGGCCATCAAAATGGATAAAATAAAACTTTACTTCGTGCTTATTCATATCCCAGAGGGTTGCTACGCCATCTGTTCCTCCACTGATAAGGTAATTTTTTTGTGGTAAAAATACCATTGTTTGCTGTGTGCTTTGTCGGACATCAAGCGAAGTTATTTTATCATTGAATAGCTGAATCTTACCTGTATTTCCAATCAATGCCATTTGATTATTTCCTTTCAAAAATAAGGCTTGGGTGGGGTTTTGTAGCATTACATCGGTGGTAGTCAATAGTTTTCCAGCGGAAGTCCAAGTACGTAGCTTGGCATCATAGCCCAGACTCAGCCATTGCCCTGAGGTGCTACTCCAATCTATTGCAAGCACCTGCGAAGGCTGTACAACTGATTTGAGCAGTTTTTTTGTGGATACATCCCATAGTTTAAGTGTTTTGTCATAGCCTGCACTGAGCAAATTTTTTCCATCAGGGCTAAATTCTAGTCCAAATACCATCAAGTCGTGTGCATTGCTGAGGGTGTCTTCTACGGCAAGTGTTTGCATATTTAGGAGAAAAATATCATTGATACCTGCCATTGCAAGGTACTTGCCATCAGGGCTAAAAGCAAGGCATCGTTGAAAATAATTGCTTGTAAAAACTTTAAGAGGGCGGTACTGAATGCTGTCTTTGCCGAGTGGCCATAAAATAGTTGATTTATCTTCACTACTGCTTGCCAGTAACTGCTGTGTGGGGCTAAATGCCAATGCGCTAATTCTTTTTGTATGTTGTTGCAGGCTAAAAGTGCGTTGTGCATTGTCTAATTGCCAAATTCTAATTGTGCCACTTTCAAAGCCTGAAGCCAAGGTTTGTTCATCTTGGCTACTAGCAAGTGTAGTAAGGGGGCTAGTGCTTCCTTTGAGTTTTTTGGTGAGAGTGCCCGTTGCGCTGTCCCAACAAAAAAGCTCTGACTGATTGCCTGTGTATTCACCCCCCGCACTGATAACTTCTCCTGTATCAGCTCCAAAAGTAGCGGCTCGTATGCGGTATTGGTGTCCTTGTAGGTTGCGTACTAGTGCTTCGTTTTGCACATTCCAGAATTTGAGTTCTCTGAGTAGTTCATTGCCCCCGCCACTCAATATATTCTGACCATCAGGGCTGAAGCAAGCCTGCCTAATCTCTGTCTGATGTCCTTCAAAATTGGCTTTGAGTGTAGCTTGCCGAAAGTCCCACAATTTGAGTTCTCCCTTGTCTTCAAACTTGCTACCCCCTGCACTCAGCACCAATGAATCATCAGGGCTAAACTCGAGGTCAAAAATAGGATAGCTACAAGTACCTACATTCCTTGCCAAAGTATAGGTTTCTAAGTTCCACTGTTTTATGGTAGGCTCAAGCCCAGCAGAAAGCAAGTGCAAGCCCTGCTTATCAACGGCAAGCGCATAGATACTTTGTGCCTGTTCCCCAAATGTTTTGATAAGTTTTCCACTGGGTATTTCCCATACTCTGATTACTTTGTCAGCACCTGCGCTGTAAAGCAAGGCATTTTGAGGGTTAAAAACTAAAGCCTTTACTGTTCCTTCGTGTCCTTTAAGGGTATTGATTTGCTCACCCGTTTTTACTTCCCAGAGTATCACCTGCCCATCGGTGGCAGCACTGACAAGGTATTTTGAGTCAGGGCTAAAGGCTAAACACTCTACATCTCCTTGGTGTCCTTTCAGAATGAGTTTTTCTAGTTTTTTGTCCAAATCCCAAATTCTGAGGTCATTGTCTATGCTTCCCGTAGCAAAATGGGCTTTGTCTGGGCTAACCGCTATGCAAGTGATGGCTTGCTGATGCCCTGTTTGTACGTATAGTTGTGAAAGTGTATCAGATTGTGCTTGGGTGGCTTGGTATGAAAAAATCAATAATAAGCTCACTGCCCAACTATTTTTAAGAAAATACAGATAATTCTTCTTCATAGGTCTGAGCATTACAAAAACTTTGCAAAACTAGCTACTTGGATTTTACCTAAGAAGATGTAAATGACAACTTCTATCTTTCTGGTTTCTAAGTTATTGATAATGAACAGACTAAAAGCACATAACCAACAACGCATAATTCACGATTTTCCTATTTGCTACCCACTCAACTATTTTTCATTCTTTCTCAAAAATAGGCTATCTTTAACCCAAGTTTTTAGATTTTTGCATTAGTAAAAAAACGCAGAAAATAATTTTATCATTTCTTATTTTTATTTACTGATAATGAGCAGACTAAAAGCCAACAATTTATAATTCATAATTTCCCTAAGCAATACCTCAATATGGAATCTAAAGATACTTTATTCTCAACATTTGAAACTGCTACCACCGCTGATTGGATAGCAGATAGCATGAAAACTGCCAAAGTCAATTCGCTGGAAGCCCTCCAAACACAAACCTATGAGGGAATCACGCTTGAGCCTTTTTATACCCAAGAAAATACGCCCGCTACAGCACTCAGCCCTGATGATTTTCCTGAAAAGTGGCACAACAGAGAACAACTCACCGCAGCCCACTCACCTCAGCTACTACTCGCAAAAGGAGCTACAGCTTTGGCGATAGATTTCTCGAGAAACTTTGATGGGCAACTGCTTGCGAAGGGCTTAGAAAAAGTACCCTTGCACTTTGTAGTACAAGATGATGTAGAAAATATCACTTTACTCAAAAACTACCGAGGGATTGCCACCATAGACCTTGATTATTTATCAAGATGGACTTACACAGGCAACCAACTGACACACTTTGCAGACTATCTTGCAGATTTATTGCAAAATACTAACCACAAGGCACTCTATATCAATGCACAAGGCTTTGGCAATGCAGGGGCAAATGCAGTTCAAGAGCTTGCTTTTGGACTTTCTATATTTGTAGAATATACAGACTCACTTACAGAAAAGGGCATCTCCGCTGAAAAGATTTTTGCACAGTCTGCCTTTTCATTTGCCATTGGAGGCAATTATTTTATGGAAATTGCCAAATTCAGGGCAATGCGTTTGCTTTGGAAAAGATTGCTACACGCCTATCAAATCAGTGCAGTGCCTTGCTATTTACATGCGCAAAGTACGCTACTCAATAAAAGTAACCTAGATGCCTACAACAATATGGTACGTGCTACAAGTGAGGCAATGTCGGCAGTAGTTGGTGGTGTTAATGCTTTGACTACTTTGCCTTATAATGCTTCTTTTGAGGTAACTGACGATTTTTCGCAGCGCATTGCCAGAAATGTAAGTACTATTTTGGCATCAGAGGCGCATTTTGACAAGGTGAAAGACATTTCAGCAGGCACTTACTACATAGAAGCACTTACCCAACAACTTACCAATAAAAGCTGGGACTTGTTTTTGGCAACCGAAAAAGAAGGGGGTTTTGTAAAGGCTTTTGAAACAGGTTTTATACAAAAAGGTATTTTACAAGTGGCTCAAGAACGCCAACAAGATTTTAAAACACAGAAAAATATTCAAGTAGGAGTCAATAAATTCAAAAATCAAAAAGAAGAAGCTACTCCGCTGCACAGCCCCTCTCCAACCAACCCTCCATCTGCGCTGCAATGCCTTACCGCGCTGAGATGGGAAGTAGATTGAAGGATACTCGCTTGATAACTAGCCAAAAACAAAAGACGATAGCCTCAGGGCATCGTCTTTTGTTTTTAGCAAGCATACATCTACTCACTATTAAGCATACTCTTTTTCTTGTGGTGTGCTTTCAGGTTGTCCTAGTTTTTTCAAAAATCTTACGTGCGAAGCAACCGCTTTTGGAAATGAAGAACTATAATAAGGATGGTTGAACTCGTGGGCTGTTGCTGATACAATCTTAGCAAGTGCAGGATAGTGTACGCTGCAAATATTGGGGAATAGGTGATGTTCTACTTGCTGATTCAGCCCACCTGTGATAAAAGCAGCTATTTTGCTTTGATGAGAAAAATTGACAGTAGTGTATAGCTGATGCACTGCCCAAGAGTTTTCCATATTTCCTTCTTCATTTGGTAAGAAGAAATGTGCTTCTTCTACTACGTGTGCCAGCATAAATATCATTGCAAGTAGAAAACCCGAAACTGCGTGCATAAGCAGAAAACCAAGTAAAGTATGGGTTAGACTTTGCTCTATGAGCATAATAGGCAATACCAAGAACAATGTATAATTAATAAATTTATAAAAAAACAAAAAGAAATACTCCTTGCGTGGGTGAGGCTTGGCATTTCCTACATTGTTGGCAAAAAACTTTCTGTAATCTTTCATAAAAACCCAAGTGAAAGTAGTCAAGAAATACAATGGAAATGCATACAAATATTGGAAGCGATGTATTTTCCAAAGAGAAGCTTCACCAGAGAAGCGTAGAATAGGAATTAGGGCTATGTCTTCGTCATGCCCATCTATATTGGTGTAGGTATGGTGGGCTTGGTTGTGCATACGCTTCCACATGTAGGCACTTGCACCATTTAGGTTAAAAGTGTGTGCCAAGAGATCATTGACCCATTTATGCTTAGAGTATGCTCCGTGAATGGCATCATGCCCAATATTGACTGTTACCATCGCTATTGAAAAGCCCAATACTGCCCATAAGATGTAATTTGTAACTATATCAAAGCCTCCAAATACTAGCAGACAGTAACTACCTACCCAAGCACTCAAATAAATAATACTCTTCATTATCATGTAGGCATTGGCGTGCCTAGAAAATTGGTTATCTTTGAAATATTGGTTTACTCGTTGGTTCAGTGTAAGCACAAAGTCTTTCTGATGTTGTGTGGCGAACTTGGGAGATTTTTTCATAAAAAAAGGGTGTTAGTGCAATAAAAAGAGTGTTATTAGGAAATAATTATGATAAACGGAAATATTTAGAAGGTAAAACTAGATATTTATTTTGTATATGTCTGCTACCTTACGTTTAATTATTAGATTTTTTTTAAATTTTTATTTTTGCAGCTTTGTGATAGCCATTATGATGAGAGGGTACGGTCTTGTTAGCCCTAGTGTAATCAGTTAATTTTTAATAATGAACGACATTTTATTTTGTAAAACTTTCTCTATGTTTTTTATGACAGTATGTTATTTTTTATTTTACTGAACACTCATAAAGTTTTGTAGTATCAGTTAGTTTTACAAAAATGAAAAAAAATGAGGTTTTAAGTCTGATTTAATAGCTTTTTTCTTTTGTAGAGTTATTTTTCTTCAAATATTTAAAGATAAATCAATATTTGAGTAGTTACGATAACCTTTTTTATTAGCTATTTACTTGATTTTTTGATTCTCTGACAATTTCTGTGATTGTGTGCGATAAGATGAGCTAAATACTGTTTGGACCATAAATGCCAGCGGACTGGAAGTCCGCTGCTACGGATTTCCACAAAAACTGTCAGAGCACCAATAATATTCCATTAATGCAGGCTAAATTATTAATTTTACATTCTTTACAAGTTTGAGACAAAGTTAAAGCATCAAGATTATCCAATCTTCCGAGCCTACAAGCATACCTGCAAACTGTAGAGATTGGGTGATACAAGTAGGGTACAAGTCAAGTTTCCCTTTTTTACCACCTCACCCCTTCGCTCTCCACAAGAGAGGGCAGAAGGAAGTTAATTTGACTTGCATCCTACAAGCAAAGTATTATTTTCTCAAAATATTGATTTCTACTCTTCGGTTTAGTGCGCGTGCTTCTTCGGTGAGTTCACGGCTGAGTGGGCGCGTACCACCAAAAGATTTCAATTTAATTCGTTTAGTGTCTATTTTTCCTTCATTGACAAGGTAGGTTTTTACAGCTTTCACACGGTTCAAACCCAGGTTTTTCTGGTCTTTTGGCTTCCCAAACACCTCTGTATGCCCCTCGAGTCTGATTTCTAGAGTTGGATTATCTTTGAGCGTTTTGATGAGGCGGTTGAGTTCAGGAAAAGAAGCGGGTAAAAGGTTAAATTTTGTACGCTCAAAGAAGATGTTGTTGAGACGTACTCTTGCACCTGCCTCGAGCGGCACTAGGTAGAGGTCTTTGGTGATTTCTTCATATTCTGTTTTACCTGTGAGGTCTATATTTTCATCAACAGAGATATAGCCTGGGGCTTCTGCCAAAATTGCATAATTGTTGTCTAATGGCAACACAATCTTATAATCACCCGATTGTGGGTTAGAGGTTGCTCTACCTGCATTATCGCCATTAGGAAGTATCTCATAGAGAATTTCTGCTTTGATGGGCTGGCGCGTCTTGGCA
The DNA here is from genome assembly GCA_964480455.1 of uncultured Cytophagaceae bacterium. Classification (GTDB taxonomy): domain Bacteria; phylum Bacteroidota; class Bacteroidia; order Cytophagales; family Microscillaceae; genus JAABSX01. The sequence goes on along the minus strand of CAYZQI010000062.1, from coordinate 8,684 downwards.
TTGAATACCCTACCCTTGATGAGCACTACGGGGTCGGGGCGGCTTTCTTCGGCAAGTTTCACCCTAAAAATATCACTTCCTCCCAGAGAGTTGTTATAAGAAGCAAAATAAGCATAATCTCCTTTTGCAGAAATGCTAAAATAAGCCTCCCATTTATTGCTATTGATGCTGAGGCCTAGGTTTTCAGGCACACTCCAGTTTGTCCAAGTATCGTCTAGCCTGCGCGTTACAAAGATGTCATTGCTTCCATAACCACTCAGCCCGCTGGTAGAGTAATACAATGTTTTGCCATCAGAGGCAAGGAAAGGAGAGGTTTCGCTAGCAGCTGTATTGACTACCTCGCCTAAGTTTTTGGGTGTACTCCAGCTTCCATCTGGCTCTAAGCGTGAGAAATAGATGTCTTTTTCGCCTTCTGAGTCATTGCCCTGAATGGTCATCAGCAAGATTCTGCCATCTTGCGAAAGGCAAAACTCTGAATAATCATTTCTATTGATAAAGTTTTTGATTACTACTTTTTCAGGGCTTGCCCATCTATCATTGTCGAGGCGTTTGGTGATAGAAAGTCCCTGTTCAAGAGTTCCATCAGGATTATAGACGTTGTTGAGTAGCATCGTATTTCCGTCGGGAGAGATAGAAAACGAAGAGTTGTGCTGGGGGGTGTTGATGGGTGCACCTATATTTTGTGCTTGCTCAAAAGCGCCATCAGGATTAATCTTAGCATACCAGACATCTTGTTTTTCAGGATTTATCATATTGCCGGGGTGGTCTGCCCGCGTAAAGAAAATGGTTTCGCCATCGGGGGCTACCATCGGAGCAATCTCTTGGTAGCGCGAATTGACATTAGGGCCGAGGTTTTCAGGTTTTGATTTGATTTCTAGTTCCTGCTCAGAGGCAAGGTTGATTTTGGCTTTGATTTCTTTATCTGAGGCTGAAATCCCAATGGCATCTATCTGGTTGAAGCCAGGTACTTTGGCAGTACTAAGCTCAAGTTTGACTGCCTTGACAAGAAAGTTAGCTTTATAACTAATAGAAAACATACGGGCAGGCACATTGAGCGGCCCTACATTTACATTTTTATAGACTAAGTACTCCTTGTCGCTTGTATCGTAAACGTAGATATGCGTGATGGCACCAGGATTGAAGTTTTCTGCTACTACTACTTGTGCAATTTCCATAGGTTTGGCAAAGCCTACTTTAATCCACTCGCCTTGCGGGTTATCTTTGGTAGCAGGCGACCAAGCACTTGGGCTCTCGCCGTGTGAGGGAAGTTTGTTGGGCTTTCCGAGTGCCTGTTCGCCGTGGTATTGCTGTGTTTTGGGTTTGCTTAGATTTACGAAATGCGAGGAAGTACCGATGAGTTCACTTGCCCACTGTACGTCTTGTTCTTGGGCTTTGAGGGAGAGTATGGCGAGGAAGAAGAAGCAAGTCAGTAGTCTTATAAAGTTATACAATGTTTCTTTCATAGTTTGTTAGAGATTTATTCACTATTTATTTTTTGTTTAATTAGGATAATTTGTATTCCATTAAGATCCTAAAATTACAAATAAAATGCCTTTCCTACTTTATGATTGCGTGGCTTTTTTGTTTTTATTAACAGCTTTTAATGCCAATAGATTGTAAAATATTATCTTAAAGTCGTGTATCTATCTGATAATGAGGAGCTTATTTTTTTATATTATTAGTGTAGATTTTTAAGAGGGTATTAAAAAAAGCCTTCATCTGTAGTTTTAAATTGAAGACTTTTCTTTGAAAAGATAGTTTAGCATTACTTATTTTCTTACTTTTTCGGCTTTGGGTTCTAGGTTGAACAAATCGTTCAATACATCAATCAATGTTTCAGCCTCTCCACGTTTGCAGGCAGCTTTGAGGTGCAGGGCAGGCAGCTTGAGTATTTTTTGCATCATGTTTTTAGTAATCTGCTCTACCTTTCTGCTTTCTTCTTGATTGAGTTTTTTTGCATAGCGCGCCAATTCTTCTTGTCGGATTTGCTCGAGTGCATTTTTGAGTTTCTGGAGGGTAGGGGAGATTTCCATTTCTTTGGACCACTCGTAGAAGTCATCTATAGAGTTATGCACAATTGCCTTGACATCAGGGATAGAAGCCAATCTCTTTTGCAAGGCATCAGTAGCACGGTTGCTAATTTGGTCTATGTTGTAGAGCAATACCCCTGCCTGTTGTTCTATCTCAGGTGCGATACTGCGCGGCACTGAAAGGTCAATAAAATACTTATAAGAAAGCACTTGTATTGTTTTGATGTCTTGGGCAGTAATAAAAGGCGTTTGCCTTGCAATAGAAGATACAATTACATCTGCCTCTTGTATAGCTAGACTTATCTCTTCAAAATCAATTACCTTCAGCCCACATTCTTCGGCAAGTGCCTCAGCTTTTGAGCGAGTACGGTTAGCAATCCATACTTCGTCGATTTGTGGTTTGTTGGCAAAGTGTCTGCATATATCTGCTCCTATTTCGCCAATGCCTAATATTAGCACTCTGGGGTTTTGGATTTGCTGTGTAAACTCTTCTATCAATTCTACTGTGGCATAAGAGGTAGAAGCAGCACCACTTCTGAAGGGGGTTTCTTGCACGATGCGCTTGTTAGTAAAGAATATAGTATGCAGCAAGCGGTGCAAAAAAGGCCCAGCTAAATCGAGGTCAGCTGAGCGTTGGTAGGCTTGTTTCACTTGGTTAGTGATTTGCATATCGCCTACTACCTGCGAGTCAAGCCCCATAGCCACATTGAAAAGATGTTCTGTGGCTTCTAGCGAATCATTGATATGCTCAAAATAATCTTGGTAATGCGAGTGAGGGTCTATTTGCTTCAATGCAAAAATCTCTTGAATGATATTGTAGCTATAGTCTATTTCTGAAAGGTAATATACTTCTGTACGGTTGCAAGTAGATAGTACTAATATATCAGACATGTCGTCCCAATCTTTGATTTTGAGGGCTATTTCTTGACAAGCTTGCATATCCAAAGAGATTTGTTCTCTTACCTCAAGAGGTGCTTTTTTGTAGGATAAACTTATTGCCTTAAAATGGTTCATAATTTATTTTTCTTTTTCAAATACAAAAATACAATGTAAATCGATATGCTTTGTGGATAGTAGTTGATGAGAACACAATTTAAAATGATTTTAAATTAGCGTATTATTTTTCTCATTCTTTCAAAGTAAGCCAATAAAAGCATGATTTACAATGACTTTCGTCAGTTAGCTTTATTTTAATTATTGAACATTTTGTAGTACTTAATTGGTTTTGAGCTACTAGATGCTTTCCATAAAGTTTTATTTTTTTGTGTTTTCTCTGTTTCTTCATTACGCCTTCCACAGCTACGAGTTATGCCTTTGGGTGCTTGGGCAGGTGGCAAGGAGGTAAGTTTTGGACTAGTTCTCTACTTTGAGGGCTTACTGAGTAAAAAGGATTGTTTTTTTTGTGGCTTGTATCTAAGCAAATCTTTTTCTTTATAGTGAGTAGTATTGCTCAATGCGTATCTAGCAATTGATTTCTTTCCAAAAAATCAAGCATCAAATAGCCTGCATCTATACTGCTAAAATTAGTAGCCGTAGGGTTGCGCAAAAGCTCTCTGAACTCTTCTATACTTACTGTGAATACATTGATAAACTCGGTTTCATCAAGCGATTGCGGTTTTACCGCCTCACAGCCCCAAGCCACAAAGCAGTGCTTTAGTTGGTTGGTGTAAGCAGCGGGAATGGCTTTGATAAATTGTATCGCCTGAGCTTGGTAGCCAGTCTCTTCTAAAAGCTCACGCTCGGCAGCAGCAGGGGGAGCTTCGCCAGGGTCTATTCTGCCCTCTGGAAAGCTCACAATAAGCTGCTCTGGGCCTGGGCGGTATTGCTCTACCAGAATAATCTCTTTGTTGTTGGTAATAGCTCCAACTGTAACAAAAGAAGGTACACTGATGACATCAAAAGCGCATTCTTGCTCATTAGGAAGGAGAAATGTTTTTCTGATGATATTGCGATAGCCTTGATAGACGGTTTCTTCGCTTGTTTTTTTCCAATCTTGGTGCATGTTTTTTCTGTAAAAATACACAAACTTTCACAAAAAAAGATACCTTCGCAATTTCATCTTTCAAATTCTTTTATTTTTATGAGTAACTTTGCTTTGTTGTTGGTGTGTCTGCTTGTGGGTATTTTGCTCAAATGCCTTCCTACATTCCCAGCAGATACCTACAAAGGTTTGAATACTTTTATCATTTATATTGCCTTGCCTGCTGTAGCACTCAAATACATTCCTGCTATGGTGTTTGCTTGGGAGATGCTCATTCCATTTCTTGCAGGTGGAGTCATTCTCTTGTTGGCAATTTTGTTTTTTAGGTTACTGTCTTTGTTTTGGAAAATAGACCAAGCATCGCTAGGTTGTCTGATACTTACTTGTGGGCTTGGCAACACCTCTTTTGTAGGTTTTCCTATGGTAGTAGCGTTGTATGGCACTGTGGGGCTTTCGGCAGCAGTGCTGGTGGATCAAGGCACTTTTTTAGCACTTGCCATTGGCGGAGTTTCAGTAGCGATGGTATTTTCTTCGGGCAAAGTAGAACATAAAGTTATCTTCAAAAAACTTATTTATTTTCCTCCTTTTATTGCCTTTTTGGTGGCTTTAGGGCTTATACCCCTAGGAGGCGTAGGCACAACCCTGCAAGAAATACTTACTCAATTAGCAAACACCCTCACGCCTTTGGCATTGGTTTCGGTGGGCTTACAGCTTAAATTTGAAAGAGAAGCCTTTCAATGGGATTTATTGGCTGTGGGTTTGTTTTTTAAGCTCATTTTAGCACCCTTGGTTTTTTATGTGTTGTATTTTATGCTGTTGAACCAAAAAGATTTGACTGCCAAGGTAGTCATTGCAGAGGCAGCCATGGCACCTATGGTAACTGCCTCTATTCTGGCAGTAGAGTATAAACTCAACCCTACTTTGGCAAATCTATTTGTAGGCCTAGGGATTCCTCTCTCTTTACTAACGGTGGTAGGTTGGTGGTGGGTTTTAGGCTATTAGCAAACACCCAAGCCAACGCTACGGGTTTGGGTGTTTAAAGCCATCACTAAATTTTAGATTAAGATTTCTCTCAGTGTTTCGTCATTGGCAATAATTATTTTCTCTATGTGTTCGCTACTAAGGGCAGTAGAAAGAAACAAACTCTCAAACTGTGAGGGCGCAAGATAGATGCCCCTATGCAGCATACCCTGAAAGTATTTTCCAAACAATGACAAATCAGCAGTTTTGGCATCTTCAAAATTACGTACAGGGTTTGTAGTAAAGAACAAACTGTACATAGAACCTAGCTGATTGATGGTATAGTTTTTCTCTAACTTATTTAAAGTAGCCTGTATGCCTTTTACTACCATGGTGGTGATATAGTTGAGTTGCTTATAAATCTGTGGATTTTGGTTGAGATGCTTTAGCAAAGCAAGCCCTGCTGCCATCGCCACAGGATTTCCTGAAAGTGTACCCGCTTGATAAACTGGCCCTACTGGCGACACAAAGTCCATAATTTCTTTTTTGCCTCCGTAAGCTCCTACTGGCATTCCGCCCCCAATGATTTTCCCTAGGGTGGTCATGTCAGGCGTTACCCCAAGCAGTTCTTGCGCTCCACCTTTGGCAAGGCGAAAGCCCGTCATTACTTCGTCAAATATGAGTACAATACCTTCTTTGTTACAGATAGCACGTAAGCCCTCCAAGAAGCCTTCTTTGGGAGTTACCAAGCCCATATTGCCTGCTACAGGCTCTATGATGATGGCTGCGATTTCGTTGGGGTTGGCAGCTACAAGGGTTGTGACTGCCTCAAAGTCGTTGTAAGGAGCCAATAAAGTATCTTTGGCTGTGCCTTTGGTTACGCCAGGGCTGTTGGGCGTACCCATTGTGACTGCACCACTGCCTGCGGCTATCAAAAAAGCATCGCCATGCCCGTGGTAGCAGCCCTCAAATTTGATGATTTTGTTTTTACCTGTGTAGCCTCTTGCTACTCTAATGGCACTCATGCAGGCCTCAGTGCCTGAGTTTACCATGCGTACTTTTTCAATAGAAGGCACCATCTCTACAATGAGTTCTGCCATTTCTATTTCGCGCTGTGTGGGTGCGCCAAAGGAAGGAGAACTTTTGACAGCTTCTATCACTGCTTGTTCAACTAACTCGTGAGCATGCCCTAAAATCATAGGGCCCCAAGAGTTGATAAGCTCTATATATTCGTTGCCATCTTCGTCATAAATACAAGCTCCCTTGGCAGATTTGATAAAAACTGGGTTGCCTCCTACGGCTTTGAAAGCCCTTACGGGCGAGTTTACGCCACCTGGTATGCTGTGTTGTGCCTTTTCAAAAAGAGCTTGGCTATGAGTATGTTGCATAATTTTCTGTTTTTATTAAGTTTCTTTTTAAAGCAATGGTGATAATCAAATGTTTGTTATTGGGCAAAGGCTTTAATAAACTTGCTCAAATAAAGTAGCACAATTTGAATAATTATGACAAGTATAGCCAATTAGCTCAAAAAATATTCGATTTGTAATTTGCTGCCTTTACTTCATCTACTTCAAATAGGGCGGGTCTAGTGGTAGCTCATACAGTTTTAGATTATCACTCAGCAAATATATACTTATTATGGTGTATTGCAAAAAATGTCAGAAAACTGTGTATGGTGTGCGCTAAACAAAGCAGCTCCATACCTATCGCTTTGAAGCTAAAAATTAAGTTACTTTATAGCAATCATCTACTCTTCCATTGCTGACATCATTTTTTTATGCTTTCCCGAGGCGTTTGTCTTTTGTAAATTAGAAGCAGTATTTAAGATTTTATTAAGAATCTGAATGGTGATGAGATAAGTAGGCTTTACACCTATCAGCCCTAAACTGCCCGAAGCCAAGGTGCTGCCCGTAACCAAGGGATTGTCAGAGGCATAATAAGCATACCTAATAATGACTTTTTCGCTGATATTGCGGCGAATTTTTGCCTCCGCTTGGATAGCTTTCTGATAATGTGCTCCTTCCATCTCTAGCCCTATGGCGCGCCAAGAGGAGTTTCTAAAATAGTCTAACACATCTCTATTTTGTAGCGAAGTGCCTAGCACAGTAATCATAGGGCCTTCATAGACAGCAATTTCTCCTCCTTGAAAATCCTCTTTTTTGAACTCATTTTCAAAAGGATAATTATCGGCAGTACCTTCAAAGACGTGTGCCGTAGGAATCATAATATCACCTTTTTGCCCTTCTAAAATACCCGCCTTGCCCATGATAGAGATAGAGCCAATGTTCATGTTTATCAATACGCCTTTTGTGGTCTTGAAAGGCTTGAGCAGTTCGTCCATCGTTTCATAGGCTTGCTCGCCAAAAGCATAATCCATCACCAATATTACTGGTTTTTCTTCTTGCAGGTAGGATAAGTTGAGGTGTAGCTCAGGGCTGAGGTCTTGCAAATCTAGTTTTGCTGTATCAAAAACTTGTACGGAAAGATTAGTGCCTGCATCATCGTGTAAGTATAGCATGCCGTGTGCTTCGGCATATTTTCTGACTCTTTGGTTCAATGAGTCATTTTCGGGCTTGCTCAGTTCGGTGGCAAGTTCAGTGATGGTTTTTTGCTCTTTAAAAGCACTTCTAAGTGCAGAAGGTGCAAAAAGTGTATTCATAACGCTGTGCAAATTGGCACTGATGATGTGAATGGGGCGTTCTAAAAGCTGTGTATCAAACAGTGCCCTTTTGATATTTCTGGCCCATTTCTCACCATAGATATGTCTTCCGATGCGCTCACGGAGGGTAGGAGTGAAGCTGATTTCTTTGTCGCGCTGCAAAAACGCTTCCTCATAAGCGAGTTGTCCAAGCCAATAGACAATAGAAAACAGCCCATTGTTAGCCTCTTGGTTTTCTTCAAAGCGTTGGTGTGTGTATTTAGTTTCCTCAAAAGTGCGCCCTAGCAGCGTGCTGAGATAGGTAAAGGCAGCATCTCGATTGTCTTCATTGATTATTACTTCTCCTGAGATAATTTGCTCTAATTTTTCCCATTCACGACTTTTGTGTCCATCGCTATCAAAGGCATTTCCTTTGATTTTGCTTGCTTCGTGGTAGAGAAAAGTAAGATGCGTGAGTACATCATAGATTTCGCTTCTGCCACGAGTTACCTCTATCACCATTTGGCTTTGGTCTATGCGATAGCAGTTGCGGCGACGTTTGGGAGGGATAATGACCTCAAAATTGGCATGTTGGTAGCCTTCTTCGGAGGTAAACTTTATAAATCTACAGGCCTCTATGCCTTTGGGGAGGCGTTCTATGACATAGACCAAGCCATTGAGCTCTACTTTTTGGAGGTCGTTCAGAGAGCCATAGATTTCGGGGCTGAGGGTAAGTAGTGCCTCAGTGATGACCTTGCCCGAGATGCCATTGGGCTTGTAAGCCCCACTGTTGAAAATGTGGCGCATTTCTATATACAGTCGTTCTATGGCGGTACGCGACTCGTGTGCTTTGCTCAATTCAGGATATTCTATGTGCATAAGTTTATTGTGAGTTGTATTGTTTACGAATACAAAAATACAAAACTATTTACTTTGTTATCTTTACAATATGATTTCTAATAACTTTCATAAAAAGATGATGAGAAATTAATATTCAGGTAAGAAAACCTCACCCCTATAACATAACGATAAAATATATCTCCACAAACAAGCAAATTTGTTTGCAAAAGTCCTT
>CAYZQI010000061.1:0-25369 GCA_964480455.1 uncultured Cytophagaceae bacterium | reverse complement strand
CAACTACAAAATTCAGCCTTTTTAGTTTCTTCTCAAAAAATCATCGGGTAGAGTACTCAAGAATAACATAATTTAAGGAAATATGGCTAAAATCATAAAATACAGATAAATTTTATATCCTGATATATCTGACAGATTGCGTTGCTTTGCCTATTTTGGGCATATTTCTAGCAAGGCATTACACTAAACAAAGCTATGCTTAGTGCGTTCTTAAAAACTCTGAATCATGGCAAAAATATTGTGTAGTTAATAGATAATTGCTTAAATTGCTGTTCAAAAATAACTTCGCTTTAATACCCTAATAAAACAAAATACATGAATTATGGAAGATACCGATATGAAAGTCTTGAGTGCACGTGAGAAAGCTCGCCGCCTGAACCTCGAGACCAATACTTATGGCGCATTTGCCGAAATCGGGGCAGGGCAGGAAGTTGCTGCTGTTTTTTTTAAGGCTGGTGGAGCTTCTAATACCGTTGCCAAAACCATGTCTGCCTATGACATGACTTTCAGCAATGCCATTTATGGCGTAGAAGAAAGCGGACGCTATGTCTGCCAATCGCGCCTTATGAAAATGCTCGATAAAGAATATCGTCTCTTAGAGCAACGCTTAGGGATAAAGATGGGCTTTGATAGATGCTTTTTTGCCTTTGCCGATACCGTAACTACCATCAACTTCCAAAAAACTAACCAAGGACACGGCTGGTGTGGCGTAAGGTTTCAGCTTGCTCCTCAAACTCCCCCCAATGACCTAGTGATACACGTGAAAATGCACGACACAGACGTTTTGCAACAGCAACACGCCTTAGGGGTGATAGGGGTTAATATGATTTATGCTTGCTATCACTACTACAAAGAACCCGAACAGCTACTTATTTCTTTGATAGATAACCTTTCACGAGATAGCATTGAAATTGATATGTGTAGCCTGGGAGGGCCTGACTTTGAACACGTAGATAACCGACTCCTGAGCCTTCAACTTGTAAAAAATGGACTTACACACGCTGCCATCTTCGGACCAGACGGCAATGTGATACAACCCTCCGACTTGCTCTACAAAAAGAATATCCTTGCCTTGCGTGGTAGATTTCGCCCACTTACACACGTAAATCTAGACATGCTCAAAAGAGGCTATGACCAGTTTAGCCAAGAGGAAGATGTACAAAAAGACCGCATAGAGATTCTCACCGAACTCACCCTTAAAGACCTCAGAGTAGATGAGCAAAATAAAGATATTGACTATAAAGATTTTCTTGACCGTGTGGATATTCTCAGCTCGCTAGGCTGTACTGTGATGATTTCAGATTACCAAGAATACTATCGCTTGGTTACTTATTTTTCTGAGTTTACTAAAGCCAAGATTGGCATTGTGTTAGGGGTATATGCCTTGCAAATGATATTTGACGAAAAATATTATGAAAATCTGCAAGGTGGTATTTTAGAATCGTTTAGCACTTTGTTTAGCCGAAATGTGAAATTGTATGTTTACCCTGCACATCACCGTACCAACAAAGGTGAACTTTACTCTTGTCGTAACTTTGACCTGCCCGAGCATCTCATAGACCTCTACCAGTACTTACTTGCCAATGATAAATTAGAAAATATACGCGACTATGACCCCGCTATTCTTCATATTATCTCCGACCATGTACTCAAAAAAATAAAAGAAAATGATAATTCTTGGGAGCTTATGGTGCCTGGGGGTGTTGCCAATACCATCAAAGAAAGATGCTTATTCGGCTACCAAAAACCGCAAAAAGCACTTGTCAATGGCACTGAAAGGGCACTTTCACAGCCCGAAATGCTTAAAGAGGCTTGGGAAAAACTCAAAGCAAGTAATTAAACTTACTTTTTTTAGGCAAAGGCGATTGTTTCTACATCAATGCTAAGAAAAATGAGACGCTCCCACAGAGCCATGTTTAAATTATTTAAATTTGCTGCCCACAGTACGCATTTATGGTGTTGGAAAAGCCTTAAGAGGTCTTCCATTGGTAGCCTTAAAAAACGTTTATCCATTAGCCCAAGTGAGGCTATATTTTTTTGAGGTCTGAAAATAGAGCCAATCACTTCTGCTTTTTAAGGCATACAATTATCAATTGTTTGATGCCTCACTTTTGCAAGACCCTGAGCTTGCAAAGTGAACAAAGGGTTTCAAGCCAAGAAAAAGGGGGTTACTTTTATCCGTCGGCACTTTTTACAATAGAGTAAAAGAGTCAAGAAATGTACTCACGAGCGTATCTTCTGCAAATTTGCCTTTACTTGTGATAACAAATTGAAAGAGCTGCTTTTCTGTGATAACCGTGCGCAAAAGGATAAAAAAACCATCATTTGTTTTCAGTCGTACTTCTCGAGCGGGGTAACTTTGTACCTTGAAGTTATCTCTTTGTAAGAGTATCTTATCGGTACTTGGATTAATAAATCCATCTACACTTTCTTTGAGGAGAGTTTGTGCATTGCCTAGGTCAAAAGTTCTTTGGTAGTGTACTGCCACTTGAAAGGTACTCACATTCAATTGTGCTTTGGCAAGTAGTTGTCGGTTTTCGTCTATGGTGAGGGGACGTTCTGGAAATTTCAATTTAAAACCTACCTTATTGAAGACAAAAGTACTCCAGCTAGCCTGAAAAGCAAAAGCGGTTAGGACTACCGCCATAATCAGACAAGTGCTAAAAATAAAAGTGTGTGTGTTTTTGTACATATCTTGTAGTTTTTGTCAGTTTAATATCATTAAGTAGAAGATTGGTTATGAATTACCAGAGTATTATTTGTAATTCATTAGTAGTGAGTATCTTACGCAAAGTAATTATTCACTTTATTTAGTTTTCTCTACTAAAATAATCATCTATTAACTGTTTTCAACAAAAAAGCCTCCAAAAATAGGAGGCTTATAGACAATGTCTTGTTAAATTTTAGGCTTCTGCCTCACCACGTGCATTTTTCATGTTTTGTACTTCTTGGCGGATTTCTTGTGCAAGGTTCTTTAGGTCTTGCATACCTTTGCGTACACGTGTACCAGCGGCTTGGTTTTCTTTGTCATAAAACTTTTCAAAATCGCCTTCTAACGACATTACTAAATCACGAAGTTCTTCGAATCTTTTCATACAATTAAGAATTAATCAACTAGGTTAATGAAATGAGTAAACAATTAAATTTAAAATAAAACAAAAACAGTTTATGCGTGGATGTCATAAATCTCTTGGGCATAGAGCTTATTTTGGAGCTTGTATGCTACTTGCTCAAACGCCTTCAAAGTTACCTCCACGTCTTCTAATGTGTGCATTGCCGTAGGGATAAGCCGCAGCATAATCACGTCTTTGGGTACTACGGGGTAGATCACCACAGAACAGAATATATGTAAATTTTCTCTTAAATCTACCACAAGCTGCGAGGTTTCGCCGATAGTTGCAGATAAAAATACAGGGGTTACGGGTGATTGTGTATTGCCAATATTGAAACCTCTTTCTTTGAGTCCGTTCTGGAGTGCTTTCACTACTGCCCACAGCTTTTGACGGTGTTCGGGTTCATCTCTGAGCATCTCGAGGCGTTTGATAGCCCCAATCACTATGGGCATAGGCACTGATTTGGCATAAATCTGAGAGCGAAGGTTGTAGCGCAGATAGTCGCATACTTCTTTAGTAGAAGATACAAAAGCACCAATACTTGCCATTGATTTGGCGAAAGTAGAAAAATAAACGTCTATTTGGTCTTGAACACCTAAAAACTCACCAGTACCAGCGCCCGAAGCACCCATAGTACCAAAGCCGTGTGCATCATCTACCAAAAGTCTGAACTCAAATTTTTCTTTAAGTTTTACAATCTCAGCTAATTTGCCTACCGTACCCGACATACCAAAGACACCTTCTGTAATGACCAAGATACCTCCACCAGTTTTCTCAGCAAGTTTTTGGGCACGTACCAATTGCTTCTCACAGTCTTCAATATCGTTGTGCTTATACACAAAACGCTTACCTAGGTGCATTCTTAGTCCGTCTATGATACAAGCATGTGCTTGTTCATCATACACTACCACATCTTTGCGGTGCAGCAATGAATCTACCACAGAAAAAATACCTTGGTAGCCGTAGTTCAGCAATATGGTATCTTCTTTTTTTACAAAATCAGAGAGCAGCGTCTCTATATGCTCGTGCTGGTCGGTATTTCCCGACATCATGCGCGAACCCATAGGATAAGCCAAGCCCCAGTCAGCCGCTGCTTGTGCATCTACCTTACGAATATCAGGGTGATTGCCCAGCCCGAGATAGTTGTTTAAGCTCCAAGTTAAAACTTTTTTACCATTAAACTCCATATGAGCAGCAAGCTCACCTTTGAGTTTAGGGAAGGTATAGTACCCGTGCGCCTCTTCCGAATATTGCCCGAGTGCTCCCTTTGCGGTTCTTAGTTTTTCAAATAAATCCACTTATGTATATAATTTAATGTACGATTTTGCTTATTTTAACGTAAAACATCTCAAATTTAGCTTTAAAACTAAGTTTTTACAAATTAATTGGGCTACTAACCTATAAAATTATTATTGTTAAGGTGTTTTTTTTGACTTTTTCTTATATAAAGTTGTAATAATTGTATTTTTTGTTGCAAAAATTATTATAAATCCTTTAAAGAGATTACTTTAATGCCTAATTTAGAAACAACAAATTAATTGAGCCTTTAAATATGAAAATCAAAAAGATATTAGTTGCCAACAGAGGAGAGATAGCCCTGCGTGTGATGCGTTCTGCTCGAGAAATGGGCATCAAAACAGTAGCCGTGTATAGTGAAGCTGATAGAGAAGCCCTGCATGTACGTTATGCAGACGAAGCAGTGTGTGTAGGACCTCCACCTTCCTCACAATCTTATCTAAAAATTGATAAAATAATCAGCATTGCCAAAAGTTTGGGTGTAGATGCCATTCATCCAGGCTACGGATTTTTATCTGAAAACGCCCAATTTGCAGAGGCTGTCAAAGCGGCAGGTATTATTTTTATAGGCCCCTCCTCAGAGGCGATTGCTGTAATGGGGAGTAAACTGGCTGCCAAGGCTGCCGTAGCAAAATACGATATTCCTATGGTGCCTGGCACACCTGAAGCCATCAGCGACATTGCTGCAGCCAAGCAAACTGCCCAAGGGATTGGCTACCCTATTCTTATCAAGGCAAGTGCAGGCGGGGGGCGGAAAAGGTATGCGTATTGTAGAAAAAGAAAGTGATTTTGAAGAGCAGATGCACATGGCAATCAATGAAGCAGTATCTTCTTTCGGAGATGGTTCGGTATTTATAGAAAAATATATTACCTCTCCCAAACACATAGAGATACAGGTCCTGGGGGACATGCACGGCAATATACTCTACCTCTTTGAGCGTGAATGTTCTATTCAGCGGAGGCATCAAAAAGTAGTAGAAGAAGCTCCCTCGCCTGTAGTGAGCCTCCAAATGCGCAAAGCAATGGGTGAGGCTGCGGTCAATGTAGCAAAGGCTTGCAATTACTATGGGGCGGGTACAGTAGAATTTATTGTAGATGAAAACTTGAATTTCTATTTCTTAGAAATGAATACACGGCTGCAAGTAGAACATCCCGTAACCGAAGAAATCACAGGTATTGACCTTGTGAAAGAGCAGATTAGAATAGCCGAAGGACAAGTACTTGACCTCAAACAAGAAGACCTCAAAATAAAAGGACATGCCGTTGAAATAAGGGTGTATGCCGAAGACCCTCAAAACAATTTCTTGCCCGATATAGGCACACTCCAAACCTACCGCCGCCCACAGGGCATAGGGGTAAGGGTAGATGATGGCTTTGAAGAAGGTATGCAAATCCCAATTTATTATGACCCTATGATTGCCAAACTTATCACTTATGGCAAAGACCGCACAGAGGCAATAGATAGAATGAAACGTGCTATTGCCGAATATCAAATCACAGGTATAGAAACTACGCTAGGATTTTGTAACTTTGTGATGAATCACGAAATATTTATCTCAGGCAAGTTTGATACAAACTTTGTAGCCAAATATTTTATACCCTCAGAAGTGTTGTCAAATACTGAAAATACTACAACAGCCAATGAAGTAGCTGCGCTACTGGTGAGCCACCTTCTGGAAAACAAAAAAATAAATGCAGTGAATACCTCAACAATGCATCTAGGCAGCAAGGTGAGTTTATGGAAGAAGAACCGTATTTAATATAAAAAATACATAACCAAAACCAAAAATTATTTATGGAAAATTATAATGACCCACTCGGCGAACTGAATAAACTCTTTTATCGTGCCGACAACGAAATCAAAGATGGACTCATTGGAGAGGCAATTGATACTCTCACGCACATCATCAGGCAAGATGCACAGTTTGGTAAGGCGTATAATCACTTGGGCTGGATTTATGAAACCAAAGAAAAAGACTATCAAAAAGCTGAAGAGTGCTACCGCTTAGCACTTAAATATGCCCCCGAATATACTCCTGTCTATCTAAACTATGCCATTTTGCTTTCTACCTTAGAGCGTTATGACGAGCTCGAGGAGCATCTAGAGCATTCACTTGGTGTGCCTGGTATTAATAAGTCTAAAATCTGGAACGAAAAAGGAATTATGTATGAACTACAAGGACGCTACGGGCAAGCAATTGAGGCTTACAAGAAGAGCATTCAACTTTCGCTTGCCAATGATGACATAGAGCGTTTTGAGTCTTCTATACTGCGTTGTAAAAAGAAACGTAATTTGGAACAAGACCACGGAGAACTCTAAAAAAAATCCCACTCAAATTGAGTGGGATTTTCTGCTAAAATAATAAAGTGTTAAACAGGTGTGTTTGAATAAATTTTTCTTGTTTTCTACCCTATATACTTGCCACAGCCAAAAAGTAACTACAAATGTTAAGAAAAAATGAAGTTTTTTTTATTTTTATCTTAAAATACTGATTATCAATGAGTTGATTTAAAAATAATTTCAGGCTTTTATCCAAAAAAAGAGATGGCTTAGAACTTGCTATGTTAAAACTAATAATTTGATGAAAAATAGTATTGAACTCAGTACGTCAAATTTTACTAAAAAAACTCATTCTTCTTTTTTTTAAAAAGTAAATAACACCAAGCCATGCATCTCAAATTCGCAGAAAAACTGCTATGCTTATTTTTGGTAAGTATGGCATTGCCTACCAATACCTTTGCACAAAGCTTTGAAGAAGCTTATGCGCAAATAGTGCAAGAAGCTCGCCTCCAAAACTATCAAAACGCCATCACGCTTTCTGAGCGTATTCTTCCACAGGCAAAGCAAAGTCTGGGAGAAAACTCACTGAATTTAAGTAATTTTCTGAATAGTTTGGCTGGCTTTTATGAGCAAACACAACAACCTATGCTCGCTCGCCCTCTCTATGAGCAGGTGCTTGCCATCAGGGCAAATCAACTCCCTGCCCAACACCCCGAATACCTTAAAAGTATTCATAAACTTGCCAATATACATTTTGTGCTGGGAGATTATGCGGCTGCCAAGCAGACCTATAAACTCATCTTTCAGGCAAATTCTGTGGAAAATCCCCTGCCTTTGCAAGTATTGTTTAATGCTTACAGTAATTTGGGCACTTTGCACTACCATCAGAAAAATTTTGTGGTGGCAGATAGTTTGTTTGAGATATCTCATCATTATCTCTCACAAATTAACCCTGCCGATACTGCCTTGCAAATTGTCTATCTTGAGAAAAAAATACAGCTTTCAAATAGCTTAGGGCGATATAATAAAGTATTGGGTTATTACGGAGAAATACTGCCCCTACTGCACCAATGGTATGGACAAACGCACCCCTACTATTTGCAAACACTTCATCAAAAATTATTGCTCTACAATCAGTTGAAAATGTATCAGCAAACTATCACTACTTTTGAGGCTATTTCTGAGGTGCTTTGGCAAAAAGCCCCTGACTGGTATGCACTCTTGCTGGAGGGGAGTTATGCTTACTTAGCCCAAGAAAACCTCCAAAGGGTAAGCTACCTCTTGAAGTTTGTTGAAAAAAATTATACTTCACTGCCTCTAGCGTTGCTGGGCAGGTATTGGCACTTGCAAGCCTTGTACGCACAAAAAGAAACAAAAAATACGTTGGTCAGTCAAGCTTTTCAGCAATCTATACAAGCCTACCAAACTGCCAACCTTAAAGATACTTCTAGGCTAGTAAATGTTTATTATGAGTGGGCTATTTGGGAAGATACTCAAAAAAACTACTTCCAATCAGAAAAAATATGGAAAGAATTAACTACAAATCATGCCACCACTGAAAATACTGCTTGGCTCAAGTATAATTTAGCTACTACCTACTACAAAAATGAGCAATTTGAGGAAGCAAGAATTACTTACGAAACAATTTATATGCAACCACTTGCCTCGCCTATGCTCAAAACTGCTGTCTGCTTGCAACTTGGGCGTTTGGCTAGAGCCACTCAGCGCACTGAAGAGGCTTGCAGCTTTTATCAAGAGGCACGTAGTACCTGGCAACGCAATGCCAATGACTTACCCAAAGAATACTATGAAGCTGTGCAAGAAGAGGCTCAGATTTATCAGCAGTTCAATCAATATGCAAAAGCAATCTCGCTACTGGAAAAAGTTCTTGAAAATGATGTGGCTGATGCCGAGGTAAATCTAAGAAGCCAATTAGCTATCCTGTATTATCTGAACGGACAGCATACAGCAGCACAAGTAGAATATACTCAAATCACCAAATTGCTAGACCCTAGCCAGCCAGCAGCACTAGCACAACTCATCACTACTTTCAACAACCTGAGCAATCTCTACAAAAATCAAGGATTCTATGAAGAGGCAAGCCAACTACTAGAAAAAGCCATGCAACTCTGCACTACACAAACCGCCACCACGGCTTATCTCAAAATGCTTACTTTATACAATGTAGCTAATCTTCAGAGAAGCTTAGGCAAGCTAGAAGAAGCCGAAGCATCACTCAAAGAGGCGGCAGGGTATGCAGAAAATCAGCACACGCAGAGCAGGGATTTACTCCTTGAAATTGAACTCTCGCAAGCAAACCTCACAAGGCAAAAGGGACAGTTCGCACAGGCAGAACTTCAATACATCAAGCTACTTGATGCCTTAGCCACACAAAGGAAAAACACACCCCTATACCAAGAGGCACAAAGGCAGGTGGCTCTGCTCTATCTCCAAACAGGACGTTACCCAAGTGCCATTCAGCAATTGGAAACTTTGGCAAATCAAAATGAAGAAATACTACTCAATGACCTCAGCAATGAATTGGCGAGTGCCTATCAGAAAGTAGGGCGTAGCACAGAGGCAGAAGCACTGCTTATCAGTATGATTGAAATGCGCAAGCAACGACTGGGCTCACAACACCCCGACATAGCAGCAGCGCAAGACCAACTCGGACATCTCTACCGCCAAAAGGGAAATTTTGAAGAAGCCAAAAGACTTTTTGAACTTGCCTATCAAAATAGGCTCAGTACCTTAGGCACAACACACCCTTCTATTGCAATTTCTAAAAATCATCTTGCCCTTGTGGCAGAGCAACAACAAGATTTTGCTCAAGCCGAAACGCTCTATCAGCAAAGCCTCGAGCTAATCCAAGAAAAATTAGGAAAAGACCATCTTTTTTATATTCAAGCCCTCAACAATCTTGCAACCTTGTACGAAAAAAACAATATGCCTCAGTTGGCATTTGATTATTATCAGATTGCTCTTGCCCAATTACGTACTTACATCAATCAGAATATAGGTGTGCTGAGCGAACAAGAAAAAAAACAATTTTGGGAAGCAAACCAAACACTCATCAAAAATTTTCTCTCATTCACAGTAAGTGTAATAGCGCAACCACAAAATTTTAAAAGCATAGCCCTTCACTTACTCCTGAAAGAGTTGCTCAACCTAAGGCTACACACCAAAGGATTACTGCTCAACCACACACGCAAAACGCAAAGCGATTTGGTAAGGCAGGCTCCTCCTGCAACACAAACCCTCTATGCACAGTGGCAAGCAAATCGTGAATGGCTTGCACATCACTTCCAAAAAAAGCCAACTTCTGCATTACAGCGCAAGATAGATAGCCTCCAAAAAGCTACTAAAAACTTAGAAAAAGAACTCGTCATTCAAGCCCAAGATTTTGCTCCACTTTTTATACCCACCACAAGTGAGTGGAAAAACATTCAAAAGAAACTTAAAACAGATGAAGCTGCCCTAGAAATGATAAGACTTCCGCAGCAAGACCAAACACTGGGCTACCTAGCAATCATTATTCTGCCCCAAAATGATGCACCTATTCCTGTGCTATTTACAGAAGGAGAAGCACTAGAAACCAATTATTGGGCAGCTTATAAAAATAGTATCAGGTTTCAAGAAAAAGATATGCACTCTTACGAGCGGTACTGGCATAAAATCCAAACAATACTAGACCAAGCACAAGTCAAAAAATTATATTTTTCTGCCGATGGAATTTATCATCTAATCAATGTAGCTACACTCTATGACCCCCAAGAAGGTCTTTACCTTGATGAGAAAATGACCTTTGTACAGTTTACCAATCTACAAGATTTGATTGACCAACGCCCTCTAAAATTTAAAAAAGCACACGTAAGCCTTTGGGGAAGACCAAGCTACAGCCTTGATGCCTCCTCACCCAGCTACTATTTCAAAGATTTACCCTTCACAGAGCTAGAAGTAACCCAAATAGCTGCATTGCTCAAAGAAAAAAAGTGGAAGGTAGATTTATTTTTAGGAAAAGAAGCACGCGAACAAACACTCAAAGAAAGCCCAGCACCTGCTATCTTGCACTTGGCTACCCACGGCTACTTTGAAGAACAAGCTTATACCCCAGTCAATACACACAACAGCACAGAAACTTGGCTTGACCCCTTACTACAATCTGGCTTAGTGTGGGCTGGTATCAATACCCCCTCTGTGCTTGCAGCACAAGAAGATGGAAAATTAACTGCCCTAGAGGTGAGCCAATTGACACTTTACGAAACTGCTCTTGTGGTGCTTTCTGCCTGCCAAACAGGGTTAGGCAAAGTAGAAGGAGGGGAAGGTGTATATGGCTTACAGCGGGCTTTTCAGGTGGCAGGGGCAAGACAACTGTTGATGAGTCTTTGGGAGGTTGATGACCGTGCTACGCAACAATTTATGACTTTTTTCTATGAGAATCTCCTCAAAACACAAAATTCTACTGAGGCACTGAGGGCAGCACGCACCCAAACAAGGCTTCTCTATCCCAACCCGTATTACTGGGGAGCTTTTATTCTGCTTGGGCAGTAAGTTTGATTGAGAAACTGAGAGACTAAAAGACTGTAAGATTGAGAAACTGAAGAACTGAGAGGTGAATATTCAGAAAAGTGTGTCATTTTTTAAGAGAGTGCATCAGTACTTCAATCAATCAGCCCATCAGTTCTTCGAAAGTTTATCCTAATTTTGCATAAGATTCAGATTGATAAAGGTAAAAAAGCCATGGAACAGAACGAGGCACTCTCAATTGCTAAAAAGTTATTAGAAGAAAATAAGTTAGTGGCTATCCCCACCGAAACGGTCTATGGATTGGCTGCCAACGCGCTCTCAACAGAAGCCGTAGCAAAGATATTTCAGGCAAAGAACCGCCCTACTTTTGACCCGCTCATTGTGCATGTGGCAGATATTGCCAAGGTAAATCAATATGTGGATGAGTTTCCTGTGCAAGCTCAAGCATTGGCAGAGGTATTTTGGGCAGGTCCTCTCACCCTCATTCTCAATAAAAAGCCTATTGTACCCGATTTAGTAACTGCTGGTATGAATACAGTTGCTATCAGAATCCCACGACACCCACTCACACAAGCACTGCTACAAAGCCTTGATTTTCCATTGGCGGCTCCTAGTGCCAACCCTTTTGGTTATGTGAGCCCTACTACTGCCTTCCACGTCAAACAACAGCTAGGAGGCAAAATAGATTATGTGTTAGATGGAGGAGCTTGCAAAGTAGGCATAGAATCTACCATTGTGGGTTTTAATGAGGGTAAGCCGCTGGTCTATCGCCTGGGAGGGGTTTCTTTGGAAGCCATTGAACGTGTAGTAGGCAAAGTAGCATTTCAGGCGTACTCAAGCTCTAACCCGCAAGCACCAGGTATGTTGAGCAGTCATTATGCCCCAAGCAAACCGCTTTACATTATCAAAAATCAACAAGAGGCAGAGAACTGGCTCAAAAAATTTCCTATTGCAGCCATCGGCACACTTCGATTTAGAGAATACCTTTCGGAAGTGCCTATCCAGAATCAGGTAATCCTTTCACAGCAAGGCGATTTTGGAGAAGCAGCCCAGCATTTGTTTGCAGGTATGCGCTCACTAGACCGCCCCAAAATTGAGATTATCTTGGCGGAGCTGCTTCCTGAAGAAAACCTAGGACGCGCTATCAACGATCGCATTAGGCGCGCAGCAGTAGTACATCAATCTTTTGATTGATAAATGTCATAGGATAACAATTCTTCAAGACCTATCTTTGAATTGAATCAAAAGATAAAGGTATGCTGAGTATTCAAAAATATCCATCTAACACTCGTCCGTGTCAGCCGAATGCTGACCGAGATACAGATTTTTTTGACGAATATTATGCTCGATTCAGAGCGGCTTCTGATGTAGATTATTCTTCTAGCAAGGAGCTAAAAGAAGAAAACAAACCACTAAGCCACTCACAACTAGAGATAGTATTAGATGTTACGGGCTTTGAGCCTGAGAATATAACAGTAAGATTGGAAGGAAACGCACTAAAAGTAGCAGCTTTTTATGAAAGCAAGTGTGATGTAAATTATCCTGAACTAATCCAACACGAAATCCATAATGAGCGGTTGCTTCATATTTTTCAATTGGAAAAGCCTGTCATGACTACCCAAGTTAAAACAAATTTTGACAATAATAGGCTTCATATCTTGCTCCCCGTGAAGCACTAAGCCCAATAAGTTGCCAAAAGAGAAAAGAACAACATACTCATTCTGAAAGACAATCTATCTGAGTAGATTAGTGTAAATCCTCGTGTAAGTTGGTATCTTTGATGCCAACTTACATTTCTTTTAACCACTTATTAATCAAGCAACAAACCGCTTTGATGCTAGAAAAAAGTACCAACTGTATCATCAAAAATATACTTTCTAATAATTTTACTATTTAGAAACCGCAGCAGCTATCTTTATTTCAATACAATTTTTAGGCTTTTATTGGTATTTTGGTTTTGAATGTATAAGATATAGAGCCCACGAGGCAGGTTTTCTACTGGAATATCAATTGCTTCATGAGCCCACCCAGTGAAATGACTCTTTCCATCTAAGCTAAATAATGAAACTTTTTTATTTGTACTCGTTTCGTGCATTCTTATTTTGAGTATCTCATGTGCTGGATTGGGATAAACTTGATAGGTGTCTTCCCCCTCAATTTTCACACTGACCCACTCGGAGTAGCTAAAAGTACCATCTCTGTCCACAGATTTGAGTCGGTAGTAAGTAAGCCCACGAGGGGGGGCTTCATCAATCAAACTATAATCTAGGCGGACATTACTCTCTCCGGCCGCTGCAACGGGGGCAAGGGGCTGTAAGTCGTTGAAGTCTTGTGTTCTTTCTACGGTATAAAAGTCTGTGTTTAACTCCATGAGGGTAGCCCAGTGCAGCATCACTTTATTGCCATCAAGTTGAGCCTCAAAAGAAATCAATCTAATGGGTAAAGAAGCATTTAGCCCGGAAACCTGCCAATCATTTAAAACCGTAGTACCTCCGTTGTCTTCGCCAGGCTGCCCAGTAGCTGCACAAGTAAAACAGTCTTTTCCAGAGTTTCCAGGCGTGCTTGTAAAATCTGCCATAGGCGCAAGAGAAGAGTTCTTGATTAAGATTGCGCCTATACCGCCACCGCCGCCGCCGCCGTGCTGATTGCCTGTATTTACCTCTCCTCCATCTCCACCATTGGCACGTGCTATCAATGGAGTATTGAGTTCGAAATTATTTACTTCTAAAAACACTACACCGCCAGCACCTCCACCGCCAGCACCATCATTGCCTGCGTTATCTGGGGCGTTTTCTGCGTTAGCCAACATGCTGTAGATAGGTGCTGCAGCTACGGTACGGACTGTATTGGCTCTGATAAGTATGATTCCTCCGCCGTTACCACCTCTTGAAGCATTAGAGTTATTTTGCTGTCCTGCGCCGCCACCTCCGCCTAAGAACAAGCGATTCTCTGAGGCATCATAAAACAAGGGGATAGCACCTATTCCGCTTGCGGAGTTTAGACCACTGCAAGCACCTCCCCCCAGCCAGCCTACACCGCCATCACCTCCCTTGCCGAGGTTGCTACCTCCGCCACCTCCGCCGTTGTGTGAGTTGCCGCCACCACCACCATTAGCAATGGCTCCACGTCCATAATTTTGCCCTACAATTCCATTTTGAGCATAATCTACAATGCCTTCTCCCTTCTGTGCATGTCTTTGGTTACGTCCATCAGCTGTATCTAAATCAGGAGAAACAAAAGTAATACTGTTATTACAACTTGCTTGATTGATGGTATTGGGCAAACCGCCTAGAAAGCCTAGCCCACTTACATCTATGTTGGCGGAGATTGTCAGCATTGCTTGTGCTTCTAGTGCTAGTACACCTCCTGTACCCAAGGCTGGATTCCAAGCTTGGGCAGTGAGTGTACCTACTATTTCTACATCATTGTATTGGGGTACACTTATCAGTTGTACTGTCCCTCCCACATCATAGCTGCGGTTGAGTGATTGCAATGTGAGCGTGTAAACGGGGCCAAGCCCTACCAAGGCAAGCACTTCTGTCATTTCATAGTTTCCTGCTTGGTTGAGTGAGGTGATTTCCCCAAAGGAGGGGGAGTTAGTGGTATTGATGGTAGCTCCTTTCATTTGTATAATCATTACCTTTTTTCCTGCACCAAAAGCATCTATTATACTTTGAGAAGGGGCTAGGCTGAGGTTATCAAATGTAAGTACAGTTCCTACTTGTGCTGTGATGCGTGCATAACTATTGATGATGCCGCTAATCTGTGCTTTCGCTGAAAGTATAACCGATAGTATTAGGAATATAATTAGGTAAAGCTTTTTCATTTTTATGATAGCTATTGTTTTTTAAATTGCTATTTGGTACTGTTCAAGACATATGCCATAGGGTATTGATGAATTAATAGTTTGATAATCAATTAGTTAATAATTATGCAAGAAATGTCTCTATCTTAAATATGGAATGTTTCTTAAATATGGAATGCAGTATGTTTTTTACTTCATTCTCCTGAAAGTAGAGTTTGTATTCTCTTATCATTTAAGATAAGTTTTAGGATAAGAGTTTGGTACTGATTGTATAAATCTGATTGGTTTATTGGTGCTGAATAGATAATGAAAATGTCGGGCTTCGGAATCAAAACTTAGCTTGACTTTTCGTTTTCACATTCACAAATCAAAAAAGGGAGATTTATTTGATTGTCTTACAATTTTTGTGTAAATCCGTAGCAGCAGACTTCCAGTCCTCTGGCATTTGTGTTCAAAACAGTATTTAGCTCATCTTATCGCACACAATCACAAAAATTGTTAAAGAATCAAGAACCATTTATTTCTCGATTCTTTCACCAAAAAAAGAAGTTTGAATTAGCTCAAACTTCTTTTTTTGGAGAGTAATCTGTGCGCATGTTCACAGTGTATGATTTGATTGGTTAGGTTTCAGTTTATTTTTTCTTGGCAGTACCGTCTTCTGCCATTTCGTAGGCATCGCCTTGGGGTTCTTTGGCATTGGCAGGTTTAGTACCTTGCAATGTAAGGATATAACTTGATACATTTTGCATTTCATCAGGTTTTAGTTTTTTCTCCCACGAAATCATACCCTTTTGAGCTACACCGTATTTAATAGTTTTGAATACTTCTTGAATACTTCCACCGTGAATCCAATATTCATCGGTGAGGTTAGGACCAGTCCCTCCCTCCATATTTTGCCCGTGGCAAGCAAGACAGTTTTCTGTATAGATTGCCTTACCTTGTGCTATGGCAGTTTTGTCATCTTTTACAAAAACCACATTGGTTTCATCTATGCTGTTCGCTTGCGTTTTCTTGTAGGCTTCTACTTGTATGGCAGCGGCTTGCATGGAGTTGTCGTATTCTTCAATGGAAAGCGGAGAAATATTCAGTATATGATAATTAAACATGTAGATAATGGCAAAAGCTACTGTGCCATAGAAAAGATAGACCCACCAAGGCGGCAGGTGATTGTCTAATTCACGGATACCATCATAATTATGGTCTAGCAAAATGTCTCTTTCTTGCTCTATGGGTACTGCTTTGGTAAGTAGATTTTTATCCAAACTTTTCCAGACGCTTTCTACTTCCTGTCCTTGTATTTCTTTAAATACTACTTGGCGCACTACTACAAGGGTGTACATCACTGTAATCAATACTAAGACAGTCAAAAAGATGACCGCAGCTACAAGACCTAGCAAAATCATCTCTTGCTGCGACATAGTGGGAACAGCAACAGCAGGAGGCGTAGCTTTGTCTTGTGCAAATACACCTAGCCCTGTGCCTGCCCATAGCACCGAGGCAAATAGCCCGGTGCGTGCGCATTTGCGTAATATAGATTTAAGGTTTGATTTCATATTGTCAGTTTTTACGTAAATTAAGTTCATTGATTTCTTTGTTAATCTTACTGATTACTTCTTCATCTTCTTCTAAGGGAAGATTTTTCATGTTGTTGATATGTCCTTTGCTTAGTCTTGAAATCCATAGAAATAATCCTACAAAAAAAGCAAAAAAGATAAGTAAAGAAATAATTGGATAGACTTCTACATTTTGGATTCCTTCAAAATAATGTTTAAACATATTGATTTGTATTTTCTTTAGCGCAAGGGCATGCCCTTGCACTAGTAAGTTGTTTTATTCAGTTTTTACTTTAATGTCAGTACCTAATCGCTGCAGGTAAGCAATCATAGCGATGATTTCCTTATCGCCTGAGGTCTGCACTTTTGCTTCTTCTTTGAGGCGTGCTACAATGCCTGCTGCTTGCGCTTTCACGTCTTTCTCTACTTCGTTTTCGTAGCCTTCGGGGTAAGGTACGCCCAAGGTTCGCATAGCAGTGATTTTCTTTTTGATAACTTCTGTATCATAAGCATATTCTAGCATCCAAGCATAGGCGGGCATAATAGAGCCAGGTGACATTTGCTGTGGCTCGAGCATGTGAAAATAATGCCAGCTATCGCTGCGTAGGCCTCCTTCGCGGTGCAGGTCTGGACCTGTGCGCTTAGAACCCCAAAGGAAGGGGTGGTCATAGACAAACTCTCCAGCTTTTGAGTATTCACCGTAGCGTTCAGTTTCGTCTCTAAATGGACGAACCATTTGGGAGTGGCAGCCCACACAGCCTTCACGAATGTATAAATCTCTACCTTCTAACTCAAGGGGTGTGTAAGGCATCACAGAAGCTATGGAAGGCACATTTGATTGTATCATCATAGTGGGTACAATTTCTAAGATACCACCAATGGCAATGGCAATAAAAGTCAAGATGCTAAACAATACCGCTCTACGCTCTAAGCCATGGTGCCAGCCTTCATTGGCTTTGGCTTCATATTTCTTGGGCAATGCAGGTGCTTCGGCAGCTTCATTACGGATAAATTTGCCAGAAGCGGCAGTTTTCCAAAGGTTATAAACCATCAAGAATACACCTATAAGGTATAAAGCACCACCTATGACACGCAAACCATACATTGGTAGAATTTGGGTAACAGTCTGCAAGAAGTTACTATACACCAAGAAGCCATCAGGGGTGAATTGCTTCCACATCAAACTTTGCGTGAAGCCAGCAATATAGAGGGGCAGAGCATAGAAGATAATCCCCAAAGTGCCTAACCAGAAGTGTGTATTGGCAAGTTTGACAGAATGTAGCTTCGTAGCCCACATTCTAGGCACAAGCCAATAAACTATCCCAAAAATCATAAAGCCATTCCAGCCTAAACCTGCCACGTGTACGTGGGCGATTGTCCAATCAGTATAATGTGAAATCCAGTTTACATTTTTGAGAGAAAGCATTGGACCTTCAAAGGTAGCCATACCATAGGCTGTAACAGCTACAACCATAAATTTTAAAACGGGGTCTTCCCTCACTCTGTCCCAAGCACCACGCAATGTGAGTAAGCCATTCAGCATACCACCCCAAGATGGAGCTATGAGCATGATAGAAAATACTGTTCCTAAACTTTGTGCCCAATCAGGCAATGAAGTGTAGAGTAAATGGTGAGGCCCTGCCCAGATATAAATAAATATTAATGACCAAAAGTGAATGATAGAAAGTTTGTAAGAATATACGGGGCGGTTGGCAGCTTTGGGTAAATAATAATACATCAGACCCAGAAAAGGCGTAGTCAAGAAAAATGCTACTGCATTGTGTCCATACCACCATTGCACAAGGGCATCTTGTACCCCAGCAAATACATAATAACTCTTAAACAAGCTTACAGGTAATTGTATAGAATTGAAAACATGTAGCACCGCTACGGTAATAAAAGTAGCCAAATAAAACCAGATGGCTACGTACATGTGTCGCTCTCTTCGCTTTAAGATGGTGCCAATCATATTGATACCAAACACAATCCAAATAACTGTAATCGCAATATCAATGGGCCATTCTAACTCGGCATATTCGTGGCTAGTGCTGTAGCCTAAGGGCAGCGTGATGGCTGCGGCTACGATGATTAGCTGCCAGCCCCAAAAGTGAATATAGCTCAGTATATCACTAAACATACGGGCTTTTAGAAGTCGCTGAAGAGAATAATACACACCCATAAATATGGCATTACCCACAAATGCAAAAATCACTGCGTTGGTGTGCAGTGGTCTGATACGCCCAAAAGACGTAAAGGGAATGCCCATATTGGCGGCGGGATATACAAGCTCTATAGCAGCCAATAAACCAACCGACATACCTACAATCCCGAACACAACAGTCGCAATCATAAAGAGACGCACAATGCTGTTGTCATAGCTAAATTTTTCAATCGTAAGGCTTTCCTGCCTTTCCTCTGTGAGTACGTTCTTATTTTCTATCATACTTTTTTATATTTTGAACCTACAAATAAGCTCTTCAAGGGTGAATTTTAGTTTCATTGCTTCAAAGGTATTAGTTAAGATAAGAAATTAATATGATATTTATGAGTGTAAGAACTGACTTTTGTCAGTTTTTAAATTGATGTGCTAGTTAGAGCGGTTGATTGGCTAAAATAAACATCTTTTTAGGTGTTTTTTAAATTAAAAAACATGTAAAAAAACAATTCTTTAATTCTTTCTTTTTGTAAATAGCTGTTTTTAGAGAAACAATGTATTTATTTTTTTATTATAAGCTACAAAAACACACAAAACATGTACACAAATAGCCTAATTTTAGCAATTCAAATGATATGTAGTTCGATAGCCATACCTGAAGAAGATATTTTGGGAACCTGGCTTTCAGAAGATAAAGAAGTAAAAATTCAAATTTACCAAAAGGGTAAAGCCTATGCAGGCAAGATTGTATGGTTTAAACAAGGAAAAGACACTGGCAAACTCCCTTATGATGTTAAAAACCCTGACCCATCACTTCGCAGCCGTAAAATCTTGAACTTAGAAATATTGAGCGGTTTTGTCTATCAGTCACAAAGCCAAAAATGGACAAAAGGGCAGATTTACCACCCACAGCAAGGTCAAGTTTACCGAGGTGCTATGTGGCTAGAGCAAGCCGATGTCCTCAAAATTAGGGGGTATTGGGGTATGCTTTACCGCACCAATACTTGGTACAAGGTGATTTGAATGTATATTTTTTGACGGTGTGTTTACTCATACCTACCTAACGCTCAATTTTTCGGTTGTCTAACAATTTTTGTGGAAATCTATAGCAGCGGACTTTCAGTCCGCTGGCATTTATGTAAAACAGTATTTAGCTCATCTTATCGCACACAATCACAAAAATTGTCAAAGAATCAATTTTTCTTGTGCTTTGCACACCTCAATTCAAACAAATTGGTCAAATTATAAGTTGATTTCCAGTTTATACACTCTTTAATCAAAAATATATGCCTACTTTTTTAGCCTTCAAATCCAAATTGTTTTTCCTTTTTGCGCTAGTAACTTGGTTGTTGTCTGCTTGTGGCAATGACAGCCCTAATCCTCCTAGTAATACCATAAATTTTGACGTAAGTATTACACTAGATAATGTAGGCAGTAGTGCTTGGATAGTTACCAACGTAACGGGGGCAAGCGGAGTAGCAACATTCAACACCAACAATACACCGCTGGTGCTTGAATCAGGGAAACGCTACAGATTTATCAATAATGGAGGAACAGCGCACCCTCTCGATTTTAGAAATGAAGCGGGTGCAGTGCTTTTATCACAAAATAATCAAGTAGGTGCATTTGAAGATAATGCAGCCGTAGATTTTCAATCTGACAGTGAAGGCTTAACTTTTACGCTTACACAAGAGCTATTTGATGTTTTAGCAAGTTATCATTGTAGTATTCACGCAGCTATGAGAGGAGATATTAACCTTCCTCCCCCTTCTAACAACACCAATTCAGATGTGCAAATCACACTTACAAACATTGGCGCGAGTGCATACCAAGTAACCGCAGTTACAGGTGAGACGGGTGTAGCAACCCTCAATGTTGATAACCCTACGCTTACTTTTACAAATGGTAAACGTTATGCTATCACCAATCAAGCTACTACGGGACACCCTTTTGCCTTGCGTAATAATGCCAACGCTATTTTACTTTCGCAGGGTAGCAATGCTGGCACACTTGCAGATGATGAGGGGATAGACTTTTACAGCGAAGGAAATACTATTTATTTTAATGTGAATAGCACTTTTGCAACACTGGTAGCTAATTACGTATGTATTTTTCATGCTTCTATGAGTGGCAGTGTGGTCATCAATTAAAAGCTGCTTGAGTGTGATTGCTAGAAAATCTACTTGTCTGTCATCATTGATGAGTCAGATAGGTTTAAATGAATTTTATGGCATTATTTGTTTCTCATATACAGGAATTTTCATTCCTTCTATGGCAAGTTTTGTGTTTTCAAAAACAGTCCTTGCTTCTGCTAAGAGTGGATTCAAATCTTTGTAGCGTGCCGAAAAATGCCCTAGAATGAGTTGTTTTACCTGAGCTTTTTGGGCTATGGTGGCAGCTTGCAGAGCGGTGCTATGGAAAGTAGCTTGTGCTTTTGCGAGTTCTTCGTGCAAGAATGTACTTTCGTGGTAGAGTAAATCTACTCCTTCAATCTGCGGGATAAGTTCTTCATGGTAGCGTGTATCAGCACAATGGGCAAAACTTCCGCTATGCGGTCTGAATGTATATTCTTGCGTGCTATAGAGCAGTTTCCCTTTTTCATCATAAATATCTCTTCCTTTTTGGAGCTCAGAGGGTACTTGCCAGCCTACATTTTTGGGTAGCTTTTCAATCAGCACTTTTCTTTTTTTGGTTTTTTCTCTGAATAAATAGCCTGTGCAGGCAATTCTATGGTTCATTTTGAGGGTTTCTACCGTAAAAGCACCATCTTCGTAGATGATTTCTTTGCCTAGGTTAGGTACAGGGTAAAACTCAATAGGGTAGCAGAGACGTGTATCGCTGTATTTAAAACTTGTTCTGACGATTTCAGTAAGTGGGGCAGGCGCATAAATCTTGAGCGGGTTTTGGCGTTTAAGAAGGTGCATGCTTGAGAGCAAACCCAATAGACCAAAATAATGATCGCCGTGGAGGTGAGTGATAAAAACAGCATTGAGCTTATTCAATTTTACTTTGAAGCGTTGCATTTGGATTTGCGTACCCTCTCCACAATCAATCAAAAAACGAGTGTGTGGCAATGAAAGTACTTGTGCAGTAGTGGTTCTATTGTATGCGGGGCTTGCGGCACTAGTGCCTAAGATGGTGAGTTCGAGCATAATGATAAAAATATAGCGATGGGTATAGCTATAAAGCCATACACCAATCAGAAATGTAAAAAGCCACTAATCAGTGTTTTGCAGATAGCCAATAGTTTATCAATACTTTTTGGCTTATCTATCAAGAGGTAGTTTCTTCCAAGCTAGGCACTTTGTCTAGCAATATTTGTTTTGCCCCTGTGAGGTCTATTTGCCTAATGGGCACTGCAATCTGAATTTGCTCTTCATCAAATCGTTTTTTTATTTCTGTAAAAGCAGTATCTCTTATTTGGCGCTTTTGTGCAGGGTTTTCTATTTCTATATTATACCCCACAAAAAGTTCTATGCCTTCTGCATTGAGACCTACCAAACTAATTTCGTAAGTATGTTTTACTACTTTAGGAGTATTGCTGAGTGCCTCAATGATAATTTTTTTGGCAATTTCTACTTTTTCGGTGTTGGTATTGCGCATAAGCACAAAAGTCAAGATTTCGCGCGTATCGGGGTATTTATTAAAATTGACAATGATGCTTTCGGTAATGAAATGATTGGGAATAGTGATAAACTCCCCTCTGAAAGTTTTGACACGTGTAGAGCGCAAACCTATTTCTTGCACAATGCCCTCGGTTTTATTGATGACCACCCATTCCCCAATTCTGAAGGGCTGGTCGAACATAATCACAAAACCACCAAGAATATTTTTGAGAATTTCTTGGGCAGCCAATGCAACTGCCAGACCCCCAATCCCTAAACTAGCAATCAATGAAGTAACATTGTATCCAAAATTACTAATGATAATGATAATGGTTAGTGCAATCAGACTGTATTTGATAATTAGCCTACTCAGAGAGATGACGTGTGTGCGTAAACCTTCGGCAGAGGGACCAGCAGGCTGGGCATAATTACGCGCAATAGCATCTAAAAACCGAATCAGAAACCACGCAAAAACAACTGTAATCAGGTTTTTAGTGATGCGATAAAATACATCATAAGTATATTCATTCAAATTGAGCTGCTCATAGCCAAGGTAAAATCCTAGAATCACTATAAAAGCCACAATAGGTTCTTCTATTTTATCTACCAAGATGTCATCAAGGTTAGATTTGGTAGTGCGAGTAAGGCGGCGGACATAAATTTTAAAAATAAAATAAATAATCCTCCCCGCAATAATAGAACCACCTAGCAATGCAAAAAAAATAAGGTACTGCTTAAGGGTATTACCAAAAAAAACCCCATCTAAATACTGCTCTATTGGGATTTGAAGAAAAATGTTGTTGAGTGTGTTCATGATTTTTTTATGCTAAAACTTTTAGAGTGAAACCCCTATTTTCTTCTTTCAAAAAATGCACCACTAAAAAATATCTTAGCAAATACGCCCTTAAGAAAAAGCATCATTATCTGCCTATTTGCAAAAAGTAGCATATTTAACGTGGCTTAACTTACCTTCTGTCCTTTGCTGCGCTGTTCGTTGTGTGAGTTCATGGCAGGGTCATAACCATTAAGTTCTTTTTTGTAGATTCCCGTTCCATCATAAACCCTCTTTTCGGGGTGTGATTTACACTCTTCGGAACAGCTACCTTCCATTTGCCAGCCACAGGCTTCGCACATAGGAAAGTGGTCATTGCAAGCAGCATTGGCACAGTTTACCATTCGGTCGCTTACTGTCCCACAGATTCTGCATTTAGAAATCACACTTGGGTTTACTTTGTTTACTTCTGTAACCACACGGTTATCAAAGACGTAGCACTTGCCTTCAAAATCTTCACCGCCTGCTTCTATGCCATACTTTATGATACCACCGTGCAATTGATAAACTGCTGAAAAGCCACTTTCTAGCAGGTAAGCACTTGCTTTTTCACATTTGATACCTCCTGTGCAGTAGGTTATTATTTTTTTATCTTTAAAGGCTTCTAATTCTTTGATTTTTTCAGGAAACTCTCGGAAGTGATTGATATCAAGGGTAACTGCATTTTTAAACTTACCTACTTTGTGTTCATAGTTAGAGCGTACATCTAAGATGACCACATCTTCGGCATCTTTTATTTTTTTAAACTCTTTGGGGTCAAGATGGATACCCGTTTTTTGATTAGGGTTAATGTGTTGCAGCCCTGAGTGAACTATCTCAGGTTTTACACGCACATACAATTTTTGAAAGGTGTGCTCATCAATGTCTTCTACTTTAAAATCAATGCCTGTAAAGCGTTCATCACCTTGAAGGTGCTGTATATATGCCTTACAGTCTGCCTTCAAGCCCGACACAGTGCCGTTGATACCTTCTTGCGCTATGATGATGCGTCCACGTAAGTCATGTTCAAGACAAAATTGATGATGTGCCTCCCTGAAAGACTCAGGTTCTGCTATTGCTGTGTAATGATAGTAGAGTAAAACTTGGTAAGATTTCATGAATATTTCTGCAATTTGATACTTTAAAATGAGAATGCTCGCACATTTACATTTATTTATTGCTTTTGAGAAAGCTAAAAATTTTAACAGTTATACAACCACTCAAAGCACAGGTACTTAGGAGTTAATATTTATAGAGGCGCATACACTTGCAATTTATGAAGATACACCTGTGTTTACTTGGTTTAAGATTCAAGTAGCTATTTCTCTAAAAGCTTTTGCAAAAATATAAAAAAACACTCGAAAATACACAAAAAAACCTACTCAAAAATAAAGAGTAGGTTTTTTGAAAAGAAAGTTTAACAATTAAAGAAAATGGAAAAACAGAAAAACTAATTTTGCATATTTTGAAACTGTGCTTTATTTGCTTAGATTATTTTAAATAAATGTAGTGATGCTGTTGCTGTAAGTTAGTATTCTATTGGTGGTGTCTTTTTCTAATGGTCGTTTAACTTCCAACCCTTAGGTTCTTTGATGACAGCCATAGAAAAATGAGGCTGATTTTGGTAGTAAAGTACCACTTTACCCTCTTGGTTATCTCCCGAGAAAATGAACTCAAAATCTTTTAGATTATAATCGCCAAATTTGGCCAAGAGATTTTTACGTCCTTCGGCTAAGTTGGTGTTCCAATCTTTTTCTTTGTAGTTTATTTTTTGAGAAAAAGCATTTTTAAACCTCTGAAGGTCATTTTCTTTGACAGAAACCAACACATCAACTAAGGGTTTAGCTTGTGTAGGGATGGTGTTTTGTGCAAAGGAAAAATTAGGAAAGAACAAAATTAAGTTCAGAATGATAACTGTAATGTTTTTCATAAGATAGCACTTTTAGAACTATTTTCATTTTCTCTTACGTTATTTCCAATAAAGGGTTATCTTTTTTGCTCAAAAAACTAATTTTATTGTCATTTAACCCGCTAAAAGTGCTATTTACGGCATTTGAGTTGATGAAACCCACTTCTTGTTTTACAAAGAGTAAGTTTCTGCTCATAAACTTACACAAAAGTTGATTCGTATTGTGTCGGGGCTTTCTTAAAATACTTGGGTCGCTGATTAATTAAATTGTAGAAATTATAATGGTCATAATACATTGAAATTCAACGTACTAT
>CAYZQI010000060.1:3699-25449 GCA_964480455.1 uncultured Cytophagaceae bacterium | reverse complement strand
ACATAAATGCCAGCGGACTGGAAGTCCGCTGCTACAGATTTCCACAAAATTGTCATACAACCATATTTTTGGTTGCTAAATCCAAACAAAGAATAAGATACTAAGCCTATCAGTCTGAAATTGGGCAAGAGCCATAAATTTACTTTTTAAGCACCTTCTTAAAATATTGATAAGTAATTTTTAAGCCCTCAGCACGACCTACTTTGGGTTCCCAGCCCAAAATTTCTTTTGCCTTGCTGATGTCAGGCTGACGCTGTTTGGGGTCATCTACAGGCAAAGGCACATTGATTACTTTTTGGGTAGTGCCTGTTAGTTTGATGATTTCCTCGGCAAATTGATTGATGGTGATTTCATCAGGATTTCCGATATTGACTGGGTAGGGGTAATCACTCAAAAGTAGGCGATAAATACCTTCTACCAAATCATCTACATAACAAAAAGAGCGGGTTTGCGAGCCATCACCAAAGACAGTCAAATCCCTGCCTTGCAATGCCTGCCCGATAAATGCAGGCAATACTCGCCCATCATCGAGCCTCATACGTGGCCCATAGGTATTAAAGATACGCACAATGCGAGTTTCTAAGCCGTGGAAAGTATGGTAAGCCATCGTGATTGCTTCTTGAAAACGCTTTGCCTCATCATATACACCCCGAGGGCCAATTGGATTGACATTGCCCCAATAATCTTCGGTTTGGGGGTGTACTTGGGGATCGCCATATACCTCAGAGGTAGAAGCAATCAACATTCTGGCTTTTTTGCTACGGGCAAGCCCAAGTAAATTATGTGTACCTAATGAGCCTACTTTGAGGGTCTGAATAGGAATTTTAAGATAATCAATAGGGCTTGCAGGAGAGGCAAAATGCAAGATATAATCAATTTCTCCAGCTACATGCACATATTTAGAAACATCATGGTGATAAAATTCAAAGTTTTCTAAAGGCATGAGATGCTCTATGTTTTTCATAGAACCTGTAATGAGGTTATCCATTCCTACTACTCTGTAGCCTTCTTTGATGAAGCGGTCACTGAGGTGTGAACCAAGAAAACCCGCAGCACCTGTAATGAGTACTCTTTTCATAATGAGTGTTAGTTTTTTATTAATCTCTCCAACCCCCAAAAAGAGAATTTTTAAGTTTTTCCTCAAGAGATTTAGGAGGTTAGAGAATTTAGTGAGTTATTTTTTTAATGCGTAAAAGCTGCATTGCTATTGAGTACTCTATCTCTACCTACGCTGTAATAAGTATAGCCCAACTCTGCCATTTGCTCAGGCTCGAAGAGGTTTCGTCCATCAAAGATAAGTTTTTCTTTGAGCAATTTACCCACAGCCTTGAAATCAGGGTTACGAAATACGGGCCATTCTGTAACAATTATCAGTGCATCTGCATCTACCAAAGCACCGTAGGGGCTATCAGCATAAGCAATACTATCACCAATTAGTGCCTTCACGTTGTCCATTGCCTCGGGGTCATAAGCCGTTACAGATGCCCCCATTTCCAAGAGTATTCTGATGTTCTCGAGTGCTGGAGCTTCTCTGATGTCATCAGTATTGGGTTTGAAGGCCAGTCCCCACATAGCGATTTTTTTGTCTTTGAGGCTACCGCCGAAGTGGTCTTTGAGGGGGTTAATCAGTTTTGACTTTTGCTCTTGGTTCACATTCATTACTGACTTCAAGATTTTGAAATCATAGTTGTTTTCTTCTGAGGTTTTGGCGAGTGCTTGCACATCTTTGGGAAAACAGCTACCTCCATAGCCTATGCCTGCAAATAAGAAACGCTTACCGATACGGCTATCTGTGCCTATGCCTCTGCGTACAGCATCAACATTTGCCCCTACTTTTTCACAAAGGTTTGCTACTTCGTTCATAAAAGTAATCTTAGTTGCCAAGAAAGAGTTGGCTGCATACTTGGTCATTTCAGCAGAACGCTCGTCCATAAAAATAATAGGATTGCCTTGGCGAATGAAAGGATTGTATAGCCTTTCCATTACTTTTTTGGCGCGCTCAGAGCTAGTACCTACCACTACGCGGTCGGGCTTCATAAAATCATCTACGGCTACCCCTTCACGCAAGAACTCAGGGTTAGAGACCACATCAAATTCTACCTTGGCATTTTTAGCAATTGCCTCACGCACGCGGTCGGCAGTACCCACAGGCACAGTACTTTTATCTACTACCACAGCATACTCTTCTAATATATGCCCTAGCTGCTCAGCAACGCCTAGTACATATTTAAGGTCTGCTGAACCGTCTTCGCCTGGAGGGGTTGGCAAAGCAAGGAATATAAGCTCGGCATCTTTGATGCCCTCTTTGAGGTCGGTAGTAAATTTGAGTCGCCCTTGCTGAAGGTTTCGCTCAAAAAGCACCTCTAGACCAGGCTCGAAGATGGTAATTTTACCATTGCTGAGGCTATTTACTTTTTTTTCATCAATATCAACGCACATTACATCATTGCCTGTTTCGGCAAAGCAAGTACCTGACACCAATCCTACATAACCTGTTCCGATGACTGCAATTTTCATAAATCAGTTTGTTTAAAATGAAATGTAATAATAAATTCAAAAATAAGGTTTTATTGTTGTTTTTTTAAAAATTCTCGCCAAAGATAAATTTGCCTTCTTGTACCAGCATCAACAGAAAAGAAATTTGTATGCGTTGCTATGTGTAAGATAATGAAGGGCTATCAATCATAAAGTGAAATATCAATGTAGTCGGCTCAATAGATAGTTTGGTGTAGAATGGCTTTTTAGTGTTCATTTTTAGCATGAAGCAAATTATCTTATTGTTTTTCTATTCAAATCATTTAAAATCTACCTACGTAAGATTTTGAATGAAGGCTGTAAAAAACAAAACAAAAGTCTTTGTTTTTTGATTTTTATATAACAAATAAAGGACAAAAACTTACATCTCTTTGCTGAGAAATCCGTTTTTCTTAAATAATTACTATTTTTACCTAAAAAAATTAAACTATAAACAACATGACCACTGCAATACTAGAAAATAGAGAGGCAATTGTAGAAGAAGTAGCGCAAAGTGTGCGCGATTTTGCCCAAAAACACATCTTACCACACCGCGAAACCTGGGATGAAGGTCAGATTTTTCCCATTGAGGTATTCAAAGCACTTGGCGAAATGGGGCTAATGGGTGTGCTTGTACCAGAAGAACTTGGTGGCGCAGGCCTCGGATACCACGAATACGTAGCTGCAATCGTTGAATTATCCAAAATAGACCCCTCCATAGGGCTTTCTATGGCAGCACACAACTCGCTCTGCACCAACCATATTCTAATGTTTGGAAATGATTCCCAAAAAAGGAAATGGATTCCTAAACTTGCCACGGGCGAGTGGATAGGTGCGTGGGGGCTTACTGAGCCTAACACAGGCTCTGATGCGGGCAATATGCGTACTACCGCCCGCAAAGAAGGTAATAAGTGGATACTCAATGGCGCAAAAAACTTCATCACCCACGGAAAATCGGGCAATGTAGCCGTAGTGATAGCACGCACCGGAGAGGTGGGCGACTCACACGGGATGACGGCCTTCGTGGTAGAGCGTGGCAACGAAGGCTTTAAGGCAGGTAAGAAAGAAAATAAATTGGGTATGCGCGCCTCCGAAACTGCCGAGATGATTTTTGAGGATTGTCGTATTCCAGAAGAAAATTTGCTGGGCGAAGTAGGCGAAGGTTTTATACAGTCTATGAAAATATTAGATGGTGGACGTATTTCTATCGCAGCCCTATCGCTAGGCATCGCCAAAGGGGCTTATGAAGCTGCCCTCCAATACTCAAAAGAACGCCATCAGTTCAATAAACCCATTGCTAGTTTTCAGGCAATATCTTTTAAATTGGCTGATATGGCTACTGAAATAGATGCTGCCGAGCTACTTACCCTGCGTGCATGCGACCTCAAAGATGCCCATAAACCTGTAACACGTGAATCAGCCATGGCAAAATACTATACCTCAGAAGTAGCTACCAGAGTAGCCAATGATGCAGTACAAATTTTTGGGGGCTATGGCTTTATCAAAGATTTCCCTGTAGAAAAATTCTACCGTGATGTAAAACTCTGCACAATAGGCGAAGGCACTTCTGAAATCCAAAAGTTGGTCATCTCAAGAGCTATTTTGAAATAATATACCAAAAACTCATCAACAATCTCTTTTACTCCAGAGAGTCCATGAATACTTGCTCTTTGGAGTTCTTTACTTTTTTTTAAGCATCAATCTAAAACCCTGCAATACTGCATAGTTAGTAAATTGATGAAGCAGCTTTTTTTGAAATAAAAAAAGCAAAAAGATTAGTATTTGGTTGCAGAGATAATTTTAGGATTAACAGATTAATATAAAAAACCACCCGAAGAGCTTAAATTGAGCATTTTAGATGAACTTGATACGCTTGTAACTGATGAAAGTGAAACGGAGTCCGCACAGAATCTGTAAATATCAGGCAAGCAGGCTTCCTCCCTCGCCCTCAGAACTATACAATACCAATACCACATGCCGCTCATAGCAGCTTCTATAGCACTGCTAATCAGCCTGCTAAGAAATCTTGTCCTTTATCAAAGTTGGGAAAATACCCGAGGCCAGCTACAAATTGCGCTAGTAGATAAAGCACAATTTGCACAGCAACTTGAAGTAAAACAAACTCAAAATCAACTCCTTAATAAAGAACTCCAAGTACTCAACAATCTGCAAATACAGTATGTAGCACTCATTGGCTTCGAAAAATACCCAGAAGCAAGGGTAAGGGTCTGTTGGCATCAGCAATCGGGCGAGGTTTTTTTGCAAGTTCAAAACCTACCCACGCCTCCAAAGGGCAGGCAATACCAGCTTTGGGCAATCTATCAAGATAAAGCCATAGATGCAGGAGTTTTTGAAATAGGTACAAAAACGAGCCAACTCCAAAAAATGAAGAATATCACTCAGGCAGACATGTTTGTAGTTACCCTAGAAAAAGAGGGAGGGTTACCTCAGCCTCAAGGCGAAGCCTACTCGCTGAGCAAAACCTCTTAAGAAGCAATAATGAATGATGTAATGACTAACTCATTTTCAATCAAAAAATCAAATAATAAGGTGCAAGCAATTTTTTGAAATCAGGGTGGTATTGATGGTTAGCACTCCGAATGAATAGCTGCTGTGTGCTAAGAGAATTGACTTTGACCTTAGAAAAATGCTGAACCGTTCTAAATGCTTTGCTATCACCCTCACGGTTAAAAATATTGAATTTTTTGTGTAGTTGCCAGTTTTTTGTGTAGGCCAGTTCTGCAAAACGTGTAGCTTCGTAGCTAGGGTAAAGCAGCACTGCCTCACCTTCGGGCTTTAGGAGTGTATCCATTGCTTCTAGCAGGGTGTAAGGCTCGAGTTGATGGCTGTGTAAAGCGGTATTTCGCTGGGCATCTGCCGAAGGCAAATGATGCTGAAAAAAAGGAGGATTACAGATGATAAAGTCAAAAGTAGCGGGGGGAGCAACTTGCACAAAAGCCTGTAGGCTGGTGTGTAAGGCTTGTATTTTTGTCTGCCAAGGGCTATTGGAGATATTTTGCTTAGCTTGTTGGTAGGCAGCAAGCTCTATTTCTATGGCGGTGATAGTGGCCTTTGTGCGCTGGGCAAGCATCAGACTGAGCAAGCCCGTACCTGTGCCTATGTCTAAGAGTTGTCGGTGCTGTAGAGCAGGTGTAGCCCAAGCCCCAAGTATGCACGAATCGGTGCAAACCTTCATAGCAGCCTCTGACTGCACTATCTTGAATTGCTTGAACTGAAAATAATCATTGGGCATAAAAAAGGACTATTGGATAGTGATACAAAAGTACGATAATTCATTGGTTTTAGGGGGTATTTATGATTGGTTAATGCAACGCCCTATCAATAAGCAAATTACATTAGAAAGGCATTCTGTCTGCTTGGGTTGAGAGTTTCAAGGTTGCGGTGCTTCCTAAGGCATTGTTAAACTGATTAAAATAGTACAAAAATGTTGGGATTTTTTTTCTAATTTAGAGTTATTTAATAATCAACAAGCAATTTTTAAAAAATTATAAACCCTAAAATCGTATGCGTACATATTTTTTTAACATCATCGGATTGTTACTCATCACAGCACTGTTTGCTCACCAAGCTCAAGCACAAGGAAAACTGGTATTTGAAAAAAACAGACACAACTTTGGTAAAATCAAAGAAGAAGACGGCAAAGTAAAAGTAATCTTTGAG
The DNA here is from genome assembly GCA_964480455.1 of uncultured Cytophagaceae bacterium. Classification (GTDB taxonomy): domain Bacteria; phylum Bacteroidota; class Bacteroidia; order Cytophagales; family Microscillaceae; genus JAABSX01. The sequence continues at coordinate 19,254 of CAYZQI010000060.1, read as the reverse complement.
TTTACCAATACGGGTAATGCCGCTGTAGCACTGACCAGTGTGCAGGCCTCTTGTGGCTGTACTACCCCTACCTGGACTCAAGAACCCGTAGCCCCTGGCAAAACAGGGATTATCACTGCAGTCTATGACCCTACTAACCGCCCTGGACCTTTCAACAAATCTATTACTATCAAATCAAATGGTACGCCTTCTTCTATGGTATTAATGATTGAGGGGGAGGTCATTCCACGCAAAAAAGGTCCTAAAGACTGGTTTCCTACCGAAAACGGGGCATTGCGTATGAAAAATGGTAATGTATATTTCAATCAAGTGCTACACGACCAAGTGGCCACGATGGATTTCTTGCTTTTCAACCAAAGTAATCAGCCCGTCAATATCAAACTTGCAGAAACTAGAGCCTCTCTGCCCGCCCACGTCAGCTTAGAAGCTACTCCTACCGTGATACAGCCCAATGACTCGCTCACACTCAAATTTAGCTATGATGCCACGAAAAAAAATGACTGGGGCTACACCACCGACAGATTTATGCTGATGACCGACGACCCCAAGCAGCCCGCCAAGCAAATGTACCTCAGTGCCAATATTGTAGAAAACTTCGGAAACCTTACCAGCGAATCTAAGTTTCCGATTGTTAGTTACGATAAAATTGTACACGATTTCGGCAAGGTCAATCCCAGTACCATCTCAAGTGTTGATTTTACAATGAGCAACACGGGCGATGCCCCATTGATTATTAGAAAAACCTCAGCTACTTGTGGCTGTACGGCTTCTAACCCTAAAAAGACTACTTTACAGCCTGGAGAATCTACTACCGTCACAGTAAGTTTTAATAGTGCAGGTAAAAAGGGGCTAATTAATCAAACCGTTACTATCATTACCAACGACCCCAGCAATGCTTCTACACTCCTCAAAATTAAGGCAGAAGTCAATCAATAAGCTGGCTACGTGGCAATTGAGAGCTCGCTTTCAAAAATTTTAAATAGCCTTGAGGGAAGTGAGGGCAATGCCCTACTTCCCTTATGTTTTTATAGTTTTTTTTGCTCTTTTTTCTCTTATTTTGCAAGCCAATACTAAATCATAAAATATAGGCTATACTGCATGAAAAAATCCACCCTCGTTCATCTCCGTTTTCCATTTTCTTTTTTTTTGATGCCTGTGTTTTTGTTTGCGCTCTCTGTATCAGGGGCAGGGCTAAGTGGGCAGGCAATACTTATATTTTTTATTTTACATTTTTTGGTCTATCCAGCCAGCAATGGCTATAATTCTTATTACGACAAAGATGAAGAGAGCATAGGTGGCGTAGAAAATCCTCCGGAGGTGAGCGACGAACTTTGGTGGGTAGCTTTGGGCTTAGATACATTGGCGGTAGGTTTATCGCTTCTCATCAATTGGGTATTTGCAGGGGCAGTTTTGCTGTATGGTTTGGTATCTAGGGCATACAGCTATGATAAAATACGCCTTAAAAAATATCCATACTTGAGTTGGCTTACCATCGGAGTTTTTCAGGGGGGATTTACCTTGCTGATGGTATGCTGGGGGGTACAAATTTCTCCCAGTTGGTCTATTTTGGTTGAAGCGCACATTTGGCAGGCTGCACTGCTGAGTACTTGTATGCTTTTAGGCTCTTATCCTATGACACAGGTCTATCAGCACAAAGAAGATGGCAGGCGAGGCGACCGTACTTTGAGTTTACTGCTAGGCATTAGAGGTACATTTATGTTTACGGCTACAGTTTTTGGAGCTGTTTCTGTGGCTTATTTCTTTTATTTTTGGAAATATGAAGGTTTGTATTGGGCAGTCGTGTTTGAGTTAGCTTTGTTGCCAGTGTTGGTATATTTTTTTAGTTGGTTTTATGCTGTATGGAAAGACGAGGATAGGGCTAATTTTAAGGCAACTATGCGTCTAAATTTGATTTCGGCAATTTGTTTAAACTTATTTTTTTTTAGCAATTGGCTTTTGCATTGGTAAATGGTATAGTAAAATAAAAAGCACTCCCTTTATCTGGCTCACTTTCTAACCAAATTTTGCCACCAAGTTTTTTGATGAAATCGTGGCACAAAACCAACCCCCACCCACTCCCCGTGATGCCCTCGGTGTCGGGTAAGCTGAATTTGTCTTCAGCTTTGAAGATTTTGGATTGTAAAGAGGGGGCAATGCCTTTGCCATTATCTTGCACACAAACAGTAAATTCGGTTTGGCTTTGATAAGCCGTAATTGTTACCTTTCCTTTTTTTGCGCTAAACCTGATGGCATTGGAGAGCAAATGCTGCAAAATGGTTTCTAGTAGCATTTTATCTGTATGAAGCCGCACCTTTTCAATGGTTAGCACAAGTTCAATTTCTTTTTGAAGGAGTTCTCTATGAAATTTATCTATTGTATCTTTTATTAACTTATCAACATCTATACAAACCAATGTAAGTTTCCAGTCATTGAGTTGTAAAATGGTCATTAAAAAAAGATTATCAATCATTTTTCGGAAGTCTTCAGTAGCTTGTGCAAGTTCCTTGCCCAGCCCTTTGAGTTCCTCTCTTGAGAGAGTATTATACTGCTGGCTTACCTGCTGTGCAAAACTGAAAAGCGATTTGATGGGTTTTTTGAAATCATTAGAAAGAATCTTTAAGAATTGGTCTTTGGTATGGTTGAGCGATTGTAAGATGGCGTTCTCAGCCTCCAGGGCTTCTAGTTGGAGCTGTAGTTTTGCCTTTTCTACGCTGTTGTTTTCGGCATTGGTAGTCCAGTTGCTACTGAGGCGACTGGTAGCTTCAAGGGTGGTGGTAGGTCTATGCTCAAAAGGTGGCAACAAAATATGAAATTTTGTAAATTCATTCTCGGAGCTACTCATCGAAATCTGTCCTTGCAGTGCGTGAATGGCTTTTTTGACCACATACAGCCCTAGCCCATTGCCTTGCGAGCGAGTATTTGCCCTTACATACATTTTGAAGACCTTGGAGAAATCTTCTTTGGCAATGCCTTGCCCATTATCAGCCACATGGAGTTGTAAGATACCATTTTTCTTATAAGCGTTTATTTTGATGTACGCGCCCTCTTTGGCATTGCTGCGCATAAACTGCATTGCATTTTCTATCAAATTTTTGAGAATAATCTCAAGTAATTTGGGCAGTGTTTTGAGTTTGAGCTGAGGCTCAACAGAGAGTTGTAATTGAATAGTCTGGGCTTCAAGTTTTTCTTTGTATTCTGCTAAGGTATTCTTAATGAGTTCTTTGATATTGATTTCTCGGGCTTTGGGTTCTACGGAGGCTTCGTGAATTTCATTGACCATGAGTAGTTTTTCCAGCATTTTGTCCATAGTTTGTGCTGTAATACCCACCTTATCAAAGAGTTGCACAGCCTCTTGATTATCCAGCGAAAGGCGTGCTACTTGGTTGAGCCCCATGAGTGTGGTGAGTGGCCGGCGGAGGTCATGAGAAGCACGGTAGAGAAAAAGGTCAAGTTCTTCTTTGGTTTTGACAATTTGCACTGTGCGCCGTTGGATTTCGGTCTCGAGGCGCGCATTGATAAGTTGAATATCTGTTTGTCTTTTCTCGAGTTCTTTATTGATTTTGGCAAGCTGGCGCGCTTGCAACCTGATTTCTACTTTTTGAAGACGGAGTTGGTCTTGGTTTTTTTGTTTTTCGGTGATGTCCCAAAAAGTAGTTTGTATGCCAATCACTCTATTTTGCATATCAAAAATAGGCGATTTAATCATCTGCACGAGCATACCCTCTACCATTGGCGAAGACTTGATAACTCGAATTGCCTCTAAGTCGCTTTCACTTTCTATCACTTGTTGGTCATCTCCTCTCAAAATATCAGTAATTTCTTTGAGGTAAAAGTCTTCTACTGAGCGACCCAAAATATTTTCTAGCTTGATACCTAGTTGTTTGAGAAAGGCTTGATTGGCAAACGTAAATCTTCCCTCGATATCTGTTCTGAAAAGGCTTTGCGGCATAGCTCTTACCAGAGATTGGTACTCGCGTGATTGGCGCATAATCTCTTCATTTTGAGATTTCATTTTTTTATAAACTGCTGCATTCTCGATGGCCACACTGATAAAGACAGCAATATTTTTTAGAATACTGAGGTCGCTTTCTTGGTAAGTATTTGGGTGTAGGCTTTGCACGGTGAGCACTCCCAGTTTTTTATCAAGGTAATTTAATGGTAGGTAGATAGCAGAGATATATTGCAAATCGGTGGACAGTTTTTCTGTACTCACCTGCTGCGTGATGATTTCTCTTTGTGTATCAAAACATTCAGAAGCCAAGTGTTTTGTGTGGATAGCTTGTATATTTTCTACTGAGAGGCTATTGGTATCTATATTTATGTGCAGAAAACGTAAGATTTGTAGCTGCTGCTCATATACGCCAATTCCCAGCAAGTTGAAATCCATAAAATCTTGGAGCTTATCTGCGGTAGTTTGTAGAATACGCTTCGGAGTGGCTTGTGAAGTAATCAAAGCACCTATCTGGCTAAGTTGTTCAAGCAATTGGTGTGTTCTCTTCGGGGTAATTACTTCAGGTTTTATCATGTTTTTGTGTGAAAGTAGTATTCTTGGCTGTATTTGTTAATCTGTTCAATCTATTGATTTAGTCATAAAAGTATAAAACAGCACTATTTTTAGAAACCTTGTTAATAGTAATAAAGTTACTTTTGTATTTTTTCCTATTACAAAGCTAATTTTATGCTAAGTCAAGCAATGGCAATCAGCAATGTGTTTAGCGTGCTTTTGTATTTTTTATTATAAAGTATGTTATTGTTAATTGTAAGTTTTTTCTGAAAAATAGCATTTCATTTTTTTTTACCCAAAAGTTTACAAGCATCAAAAATAATAGAAAGTTAATAAAAAAAGCAGTTTGGCTTTGAAGTCAGTTATGTCTTACAAGCTCTGAGCAACCATACAATCAATACTTGCACACCCAAAAAAACTGAATGTAACCCATTTACTAACTTAAAATTGAGCAAAAGCATTGTAAATCAAAAGGTTAAAGCCAGTATATATGCAATAATAATTTTGGTTGTTTTATGCCACTCTTGTTGCGTAAACACCTCTTATACTGAGGCTGATAGTTCATTTTCAAAATCTTGACTACTCGATATCACAATATAATCTGGGTGTCTTTCGTGGTGTTCAGATTTTTGATAAAATTTTCCTTTTCCATTGCTTGCAGGAAAATCTTTGATGATATAACGCTCAACAGAGGTAATTTTGGGTAAAAAATAGTTTAAAAACCAGTTTTCAAGTCCTTCAGGGTGTCTAAACTTCATCTTTGTACGGTCTTCGGCAATGGTTTTGATTTGGTACTTGCGTACTTGCTCTGCTACTAATTCAAGCACAATCTTAAACTGCGCATTGGTGAGAAAACTTTTCCAGATAATTTTTATCTTTTTAGCTTGTTCGTCAATGAGTACGGTGGCATATTCTGCTCCAAAAATCTTGTTCATATTATTTTGTTTTAAATTTCCTCAAGAATAAATTGTATTATTGTGATGAATCTCCAACTTTGTAGCCAATGGTATAAATAATATGAAGAATGTTTAATTGATGATTACTTATACCTAAAACTAAACCTTAGGTTTTGCTTTCACAATTAAATAGATGTGTGAACTTGTAAGGAAGATGTTTTTTTAAGAAAAAGAAGATAAGAATATTCAATAAAAACTATTTGCCAGAAAAATGTAGATGTGAGGCTGGTAGAATAGACCCTGTATGATTTTACTTAATCAAAGACTTTTGGCAAATAGAATCCATGCTAAATCTGTTTAATCACTAAAAATCTGCATTTCAAAACGTTACATACCAAGTAAAATCACCTAGAACTGAAAAATACTCAGGTATAAATAAAAACTAGGCAGTGCCCTCCCCTTACTTCCATAAAAAACAAGAGAGGACAAAACTATTTTTAGTAATGGTTCAAGAACGAGGTAATCTTTTAGCTTACATAAACTACTCATTATCAAACACTTAAAACTCAATTACTCATCTCTCACTTACCAAGTATCCGTATTGAAAAGGAGTTGCTCCATAGCATCGGCTGCATTAGCTACAATATCTATGGTAGCACGCATATCTTTTTCATTTTGGGCGGCAGGTATCTTGGCAGTAAAGACCATAAAAAACTGATTGTTGTCTGAAATCATCTCCCAAGCACCTAATTTTTTCTGGCTATTGTCTAGTAGTAGTTGGATAAGCTGTACCTCATTGGGTTTTTGATTGGATTGATAAACCACAGAGTAGATTTCTCTGATTTCCATTCCCTCAAATTGGTTTGTACTCGAGTTGATAAATATCATTTGTGTACGGTTGCCCACAGGAATGGTGAATAAAAATGAGCCATCATCTTTGACATCATATTTGAAGCCCAGCTTGTTGAGATTCTCGACAACACGCATATCTTGTGATGTCTGGGCAAGTACCAAATGAATATTCAATAAAAAAAGGAAAAAGAATGTTAGTTTTGTTTTTTTCATAACTCAAAGATTTATAATCATAAAAAATCACTTGTTCAAATATTATGCAGAATACAAAAAAACACATTAAATGCTTAAAATCGTTTACCTACCACCACTTTTTCTTTGTAAATCTCTGTATTACCATTGAGGTCAAGGGCTTTGACAAGCACCATATAATAGCCCATACGTGCAAGCCCTCCATTATCATCAGTGCCGTCCCAGGTAAAAAAGCCTTCTTCTGTACCTAATAATTTCCGCTCGGCAATACGCCTAATTTCTCGCCCAGTACGGTCATAGATGATAATGTCTATTACGTAGCCTCCTCTCTCGAAAGTATATTGAATCTGTGTAAAATCCTCACGACCATCGCCATCAGGGGTAAATACTTGTGGATTGAGGGTAATTTTGCCACTAGGCACATTGGGGCGAGCGGTCTGAGAGTTGAGATAACCAGGCGTAGCAAAACCTACATTGGCAGAGGCCGACTGCCAGCTATCTGCCTGATTGGTAGGCACTTCAAAAGAAATTCTCTCCAGAGAAACCCCTCTACGGTTATCAAGCAATGGAAAATGAAACCGCTCATCATAGTCAAAGCGTTCTATAATTTGGACTTCGGCATTGATGATAAAGACCGTTCCGCCAGCATTAGGGTAGCTCGGTACACTACTCATTTGCAAAAAAGTCTGTGGCTTAGCACGAGGGTAAAAGTCCAAAATATTATCAGTATTGAGGCTTAGTACAGTGTATGTTTGTGGTGGCATGATATAGTCCATTTCTGTGATTATACGCTGATTGGCTACAATGCCATCTGCAAGATTGGCGAGCTTCCAATTTTTGAGATTGATAAACTTATCAGAGCGATTGTAAAGCTCGAGGAACTCCCTGCCCCCCGTAAATGGATTGAAAAGCAATTCATTCAAAATGACATCAGAAGAATCACTCACAGAAGCCAAGCCAAAATCTGCTTGATTGATTTCTCTGATGAGATTGGCACTGCAATCTGTAACACCTTCTACTGTAAGGATATAGCTTTGGTTAGGAAGCAAATCAGGGGCTACTTTTAGGATTACTTGGTTGAAAAATGGCGTTACAGGTATGACTTCCTCAACTGTTAGCCCATTGCTCAGTTGATAAGTGCCGTTCTCAAGGCTAGTCTGTGCCATACTTTGGTTGAAAGTGAGGCGTATGGTTTGTGCATCTATTGCTTCTGCGCGCCATAACTCGGGAGCTGTGAGGTCGGGCAGAACGGCACGGATAGAATTTTCGCTACTGGGCGTGCCTCCCTGAGGGACTTCGGAAGCACGCCAGTTAAATCTTCCTTCGCAAGGCTGGTTGGTATCTATCATTTCCAATGTCCAGCCTCCATCTGCCTTGCTTGAGTTTTGATACCAAGTATCGGCATATTCTATTGCAAAAAGTAAATCACCTTCTGTGTTCTCAAGCATCAGCAATTCTCCTCCATTGGTGAGGCTAGGAAAACTTGGCAAGGCAATCACTTCCCCAAAATTTTGCAAAGCCGCAGCATCACTTTGCCCACAAAGGGTGATGTATTCATTGGGCATCAAGATATAATTTGGGAGTGAGAAACTGGCACTATTGTCTGAGAATACTACATCTTTGAGGTCTATGGGGCGGTTTGAGCGGTTGTAAAGCTCCACAAACTCGGCATCAGGCAAGCCATTGAGTGGGGCTGAGTTGCCTGTGGGGTCTGCCATTATCTCCGTGATGATGATGTCGTGGTAGCTGGGCGGTGCAGTAAAAATAAAAGTGAATGTACTTGGATTAGGGCTGATGAGATTGCCAGCCAAGTCTGTTAAGTTATTAAATGTCAAGATATTTTCTATACCACTTGGAAAAGAAGTACCGAACTCCAAAAAAACTTGGCTAGGGTTTGTGGGGTTGAGGGTAGCTTGTATGGGCGCGCCTATCTGATTGTTTACTGTATAATTAGCTATATTTTGAGCAGGTGTAGTAGCCAGTGCCTCGTTGAATTGTAGTAAAATCCTTTGTGCATCTTCTACCAAAATACTCAGCAGTTGGGGTGCTTCGGTATCAACGATTTCATCACCTACATAAAAGTCATCAAAGAAAAAATTATCACGATTGCCTGAGGTATGCCTACATACCACCCCAAAAAACGAAGTATTGGTATGTGTAGCATCAAAAAAAGCAGCCCCCTCTGGAAGAAAAACCTCCCCTCCCGAGGTATCTGCAAAGATTTGCCAGTTGCCTAGCTCATCTCTTAGTACCTTGATGCTTGCCAACACATTGCCCGAGAAAGCAGTACTCCCCGTAAAAAGTAATGTGCGGTTAGAACCCTCTTGGCGAAAAAAACGAATAAAATCATCTCCCGTTTGTCCTATCTCCACATAATAACCATTCAGATTGCCCTTGAGGTCGCTTTGGTCTGATACCAAGTAAATTCTGGGTTGGTTATTGGCAGAAGGGGCAAAGCGTAAATCCACCAAAAAACGCCATTCTGTGCTGGCTATGTGCGTGTTAGGTGTACTCAATGCCAGTTCGGCAGTAAGGCTAGGGCCTGCACTCCGCAGGCGATTGTTGTCTATCACAAAATTATCTGTGTCACCTGCCCAAGTAGGATTGTTAGTGAAATTTCCATCAGAGAAATCATCTTGTAGTTGCGCAAAAGCTAGAGTAGTAATACTCCAAAAGAAAACAAAAATCAGTAGATGCTTCATAAAGCTAAAAATAGCATTTTCAGTTCTAAAAACCAATGAAGCATCAGGAATTAAGATTAAAAAATGATTAAGATTTTGTTAAACAAGTGCTGCAGAAAGTGTAAATTATGATCGAGCTTTTCTGCCATTCTGGAAGAATCCGCTCTACCTCATCGCCACGCATTGGTTCGAGCCTTGTGGAATAAACTTTGCACTCACCGAACACATGATGATTTTTCTTTATCTTATTATTTTTCTTCTTCAATATTTTCAAATAAAGTCTGCGCTTCAATCATAAAACCTTCTAAAACCTTTGAATGTAAAACGCCTTTTTTAGTTGCTTTTGAAAAGACTTCGTATTTTCTATCCTCATTCAATGTTTCAATGATTACTTTTTGTTTTTTGGGGAAGATTTGCCAATATTCTGTTATTTGGCTACTTTCATACAAACTATGTTTTGCATCACGTTCTTTTTTACTATTAGCAGGCGACCAAATCTCAATGACCATATCAGGTGCGCCTTTTATTTTTCCATTTTCAACAATATCATAGCGAGTAATGGCAATGAATAAAATATCAGGTTGCACCAAATTATCTTCGTTTAGAATGGTATCCATAGGTGCGGTTAATATTTTGCCCAATTTATTTTGTTTTACAAAGAAGTGCATAGATGCAGAAAGTTCCATCGATATTTGCTGATGTATGTCATTGGGAGAAGCCATAATAATTAACTGATTTTGAATGATTTGAACGCTGATTTTTAAGTCTTTTGGAAAATATTCTTCTATGTGTTCGGCTTTCCAAATATAATTTTTGGGAAATTGCGAAGCAAAATTCTCTATTTCTTCTACACAATAATCAGCATTTTGAGGGGCAGCAATCGGCTCGATTACCAGATTTTCTCCTGAATCAATAGGTTGTTCTTCATCTAGTTTTTCAATATTTTCAATAAAGTCTAAATGTTGAATAAACGCCAAAAAAGCGTCCATTTTTTCTGTATTATTGAAAGTAAGTAATAATTGATTTTGCATGTAGGTAAATAAGTAATGGTTCTCTGACAATTTTTGTGGACGCAATACTGTAAAACAGACTTTAGTCTGTTTCAGCATCTGTAGCAAAAGAGCGGGCACTTTTGCTACAAACTTATCACAAAAATTGTGTGAGTGTAGGCAAAAATCACCAAATCTTTTGTATATGTTTCTACAAAAATTACACTCTTGAAGGGCTTTAGAGCATATTTCCTAAGTTTCCACTAACAAAAATACACATTCTGAGCAAAAATACAAACTGTAGCGTGAAGCTCCAGCTTCGCATACCGCAAAGAAAGGTAGATTAAAAATCTTTGGCTCTGTAGTCTGGATTGCAAACCGACCAAAGGGAGTTCAGCGAAGCTAATCCAGACTAACGGAAGCTAATCCAGACCAATGGGTTTTTATTCTGTAAGCTCTACTTTGAGTCTTCTTTTACTCAAAACCTTGTTCAAGTCATTGATAAGTCTTTGTCTTAGATGCTTATCTTGTCTGATGCCTAGGCTGCTTTCTTCTTCTCCTGCTTTCTTTCGCAGCTCAATCGTTTGGGTGCAAGTATCAATCAAATCTAATAATTGCTCTATGCCTGTTTTCTCTTTTTCTGTATTCATTTTAAGAAAATTTTAGTTCTATGAATCCTTTGGGAAATCTTTCTTGTTGTTCGTTCAGGCTAGTCTTGCCATACAAATCCTTGTAACGTCCAGCTTTGCACACCACAAGGGCAGATTAAAAATCTTTGGCTCTGTAGTCTGGATTGCAAATCCAAACCAACGGTAGATTAAAAATCTTTGGCTCTGTAGTCTGGATTTCAAATCCAAACTAACGGAAGCTAATCCAGACTAACGGGGGACCAATGGGTTTTTATTCTGTAAGCTCTACTTTGAGTCTCCTTTTACTCAAAACCTTGTTCAAGTCATTGATGAGTCTTTGTCTTAGATGCTTATCTTGTCTGATGCCTAGGCTGCTTTCTTCTTCTCCTGCTTTCTTTCGCAGCTCAATCGTTTGGGTGCAAGTATCAATCAAATCTAATAATTGCTCTATGCCTGTTTTCTCTTTTTCTGTATTCATTTTAAGAAAATTTTAGTTCTATGAATCCTTTGGGAAATCTTTCTTGTTGTTCGTTCAGGCTAGTCTTGCCATACAAATCCTTGTAACGTCCAGCTTTGCACACCACAAGGGCAGATTAAAAATCTTTGGCTCTGTAGTCTGGATTGCAAATCCAGACTAATGGGGGTAAAAATACTCATCTTTCTCGATACCTTTCACTCCGAAGGCACTACTAAAGATGAGTACTAAGGCAGCCCTTGAAGGCTACTCCTATTTATCTCTGAGATAAGCTCAAAGAAGGCTACTTTTCTCTATTCAGCTTCTGTACACTCCGTACTTCATTTGAGTTAAAGGGAAATACAAAAACGAAAACCGTTATTGTTGTTGTTGTTGCTCGGGTTGTTGTTGTTACGATTAGCAGAACGGCAGTTCTCTGCATTACTGTTCCACGAGCCGCCGCGCAAAACACGATTCGTTCCCTACGAGAAAATAAGCTCCACAAAGATAATATAAAAAATGTACTGTAGCACAGACTTTAGTCTGTGAGTAACAGAGAAAAAACACATTTGTAGCACAGACTTTAGTCTGTGAGGAGAGGCACAGACTAAAGTCTGTGCTACAGGTATTGCTTTCTATATTTCTTAGTATAAGCCTTTCTAACAAAATCTAAGAGTGCTGTAGCTTGCTGTTGCATTTTTGCTTCGGAAATCTCTGAAACCTCCCAAGCAGCTTTGAGCTGCATCATTTTAGTTCTAAAACGCACCTTGCTACGCCTAGAAAGCAAACGTTTGTGAGGAAATAGACGAAAGCCCAAGAAAGGTAAACCGTGGGTAGTTTTGTTAATATAGCTTGTTTTAAGAGAAAGCGCAAGGTGAGTAGTTAAGAAATCTGTGATATTCTGCTGAATACTTTGCAAAGCTTCAAGTTCACTGTGCCAAATCACAAAGTCATCCATATACCGCACATAAGGCTTCACACCGAGCCGTTCTTTGATAAAGTGATCTGTAAGGGCAAGATAATGATTCGCAAAGTATTGGCTCGTCAAGTTACCTATCGGCACTCCTTTGCCAGGTTGTGTATGGTAGCTCTCTATGATTTGCCTAAACAAACGCAGCAAAGCAGCGTCTTTAAAGTGCCTCTCAAGCTGTGTGAAAAGTATGATGTGGTCTATGCTATCGAAATATTTGCGTATGTCCATTTTTAGATAATAAGCATAGCTCCTCTGAAATATTGCTGCTTTGTCTAAGGCTCTAAATGTACCTTTGCCTATGCGTGTAGCATAGCTGTCATATATCTGAAATTTCTCAAAGTACTCATGGCATACATTCATCAAGGCATGGTGCAAGACACGCTCCTCAAAAGAAGCTGCACATATCTGTCGCTCCTTAGGGTCATAGATAGTAAAATAATGGTAATTGCCTATCTCAACCTGCTCGTTGAGTAAGTTCTGTTGAAGTTGTTTTAAGCGAGCCCATACGTCTTGGCTATAAGCTATCACTTCTTTTTTATGTGCTTTGCCCTTTTTGGCTTTGTGATAAGCCAGTACTAGGTTCTCCCAAGATGCTATCTGTGGCATCAGATACCCCACTCTTTTCATTGATTAACTGTTGATAGTGTGCTAACATCACTGCTCCGTATTTTTCCGATTTTGCTTTGCCAATACCTTTTATGTCTTTAAGCTGGGCAACGCTTAACTCAGGCAGCTTTTTGGCTATCTCTGCTAATTCTGCATCTGTGAAAACTACAAAGGCTGATACGCCTTCTTTACCTGCCATACTCTTGCGTATCTTGCGTAAATCTGAGAATTTGCTGAAAGTTTCGGCATCTAATACTTTCATGTAATCTACTTTTTCTTTGCTGGCTTTATCAGCTAGGCTGATTTCTAGGTAGCTTACACAGATGCACCAGTGACTGCCCGTAACAGAAGTAACGAGGTGTTTGTCTATTTCTACGATTTTGTGGCTGCGTAGAAATGCGTTTAGCTCTTCTTCATAGTCGCTAAATGCTAAAATAGGGATAGTAAATAATTTTATTTGCATAGTCTTTTGTACCACAAACTTTAGTCTGTGTGTGTGTGTGCGCACAGACTAAAGTCCGTGGTACGAGCGGTTTTGAGCTAAAAAGTGCCCACTTCATTTCGCTGCCGCTCATTACGTTTGGCACTTTTTCGCCCAAAACCTGTAATTCAAATGAAGTGCCAAAGTGTAACAAAAGCCAAATTAAAGGGAAATACAAAAACGAAAACCGCCATTGCCGCCGCTGCTGCTCGGGCTGCCGCTGCCACGAAGAGCAGAACGGCAGTACTCTGCAAAACTGCCCCACGAGCCGCCGCGCAAAACACGAATCGCGCCACTTTCGGCACCCATAGGATTGACCTCTAAGCCAGTAGAATACCCTTTATACCAATCATTGCACCACTCCCAAACATTGCCACTCATATCATATAAGCCCAAAGCATTGGCTTTCTTTTTCCCCACAGCTTGTGTACTTGAAGCATTGTTAGTGTACCAAGCTATTTCGTCTAAATTATTACTACCTGCATATAAATAAGTGTCAGCGTTATTCCCATTTCGGGCAGCATATTCCCATTCTGATTCAGTAGGCAGTCTGCCTCCATAGTGCTTGCAATACTCATAAGCCCCATACCAAGAAACATATACTACTGGGTAAAAGTCGTAGCCTGGGGTGCCTGCTACCCAATCTCCTGCTTCACTTTGCCGCAGTCCCCAAGCATCTTCAACAATCATCTTCTCCCCCTCATACTCGCCTTGCTTGATGCTAGAGCTGCCATAGCGATTCAAGAAAATGGCGTAGGCAAGGTTAGTTACTTCATAGCTGCCCAATGCAAAGCTATCAAGGCGCACTTCGTGTATGGGTTTTTCATCATCTTCGCCCTCTTCGCTGCCCATCATATAGCTACCGCTCGGTACTTGGCTCAGCCCATATTTTGTAGGGTTGAGGGCAGCAGCGATGAGTCGGGTTTTTCTTGCTGTGGGATTCAGGCTATGAGTGATGGCAATTTGCTGTTCGGCTTCTTCATATTTTTTTTCTTGTATGAGAGCATAAGCTTTATTTTGGCTCGTCTGGCACTGCCTTGCTTTGGCGAGCAGGGCTTGTAGGTTGGCAGCAATAGGCTTATCAAAAGATTCGTCTGCCAAGATGAGGTTACTTACGGCATCATCATATTCGCCTAGGTCGTAGGCTGTTTTGCCCAAGCCATAAAAGTAAGCGTAGTAATTCTCTTGCTTTCCTGCCAATGCTTCTATCATATTGACGGCACTTTGCTTGGCATTTTCAGCTTCTTGGCGCAGGCTCGTGATTTTATCAAATACCGTTTTGATGCGTTGCTGTGCCGTAGCGGTCTGCTCTGAGCAGATAATCATGACGATGTTGTACTTCTGTACAGATTTCCAGTACTCCCCCTGCTGGAAGAGTCGGTCGCCTTCGGCTAGTTCAGCTTTATAGGCTGCGTTGCAGTCTTGAGCCTGTGCGTGTAGCAGGCAAAGTATATTGAGCCATAGCCCTGCAAAGGTTAGGAAAAAGGTAGTTTTTTTCATTGGCTTTGTATTTTTAGGTAGATATAATAAATTAATAAGACCGTACCACAGACTTTAGTCTGTGCGTTCTGACACAGACTAAAGTCCGTGCTACAGTATGTATGTAAAAGGCCACTTTTCCCAATCTTCTATAAGCCCTGCTTTTACAGGATTTTCCACAATATAATCTATGATATTACTAAGCTCTTGTTCATTGCGCACATAATGGTCATAGCTTTCTTCCTGCCAAAAAGTTCCTTTTCTTTGCAAGATTTGATTACACAAGAAGCCAGAGCCTCCTTTGATAAGTTTCATCACCTTGCTGAGGTCTGTATCTTCATAGCCTGCTGTATCAAACAAAAGATGCACATGGTTAGACATAATGCAATAGGCAAGTAGGTCATAATACTTTTTGTCGTACTCCTTCATTTTATCTGCCACAATTTGTGCTACTTCGGGCTTTTTGAGAAAATCATCATCGGTAGCATATTTTTCAAGAGCTTTGTCGTATTTCCAGAAAAATCGTTTTTCTTCGTTGTAGAGGGCAATTTCTTTTTCTGCACTGGAAAGTTTTTTATCTTGATTGATGGCTTTCTTTTTATAATCAGTTTCATCTTTTAGTTTCTCTAATACCTCTAAGGGGATAGAGTTTTTGAGGCGGAAGGTGATGAAGAAAGTAGCCCCTTCTAGGTAGATATGTGGTAGATTTCGGCGATGTTCTTTGTTCATAAGTGTTTATTTGTAGCACGGATTTGTAGCACGGACTTTAGTCTGTGCCAGCACTCACAGACTTGTAGCACGGACTTTAGTCTGTGCCAG
>CAYZQI010000060.1:0-3599 GCA_964480455.1 uncultured Cytophagaceae bacterium | reverse complement strand
CTTTAGTCTGTGCCAGCACTCACAGACTTGTAGCACGGACTTTAGTCTGTGCCAGCACTCACAGACTTGTAGCACGGACTTTAGTCTGTGCCAGTACTCACAGACTTGTAGCACGGACTTTAGTCTGTGCCAGTACTCACAGACTTGTAGCACGGACTTTAGTCTGTGCCAGTACTCACAGACTAAAGTCTGTGTTACAGTTTTGCTTTACATTCTTTTATTTTTTCATCAATCATTGGGTTATTTGGGTCAAGTTTTTTGGCTGCTTCCAGCTCTATGATAGCATATTGATATGCCTCATTGTTCATCAGCGAGGTGGCTTTATTGAGTAATATACGAGCTTCTGCTCTTTGTCGCTCTTGTTCTTTCTGCGCTACTTTGCGAAGTGCTTCTTCGGCTCTTTCTTTCTCTTGATTAGCAACTTCCTTTTCTTTTTTCGCTATCTTAGCTTGCTCATCAGCTTTAATTTTTTCTTCTTCGGCTATCTTAGCTTGCTTATCAGCATTGTCTTTTGCGCTTTTTGCTATTTCTGTTTGTTTTTCTGCGTTGCTCTTTTCTTTCTTCGCTATTTCTGCTTGTTTATCAGCATTTTCTTTAGCTTTTTCAGCTTCTTGCTGCGCCCTCACCGCAAAGAATACCGCTCCTACGGCTATCAGCAAAGCCAAAAGGGCTGCACCAAGCAAGAGGCGGGTTTGGTTGAGCTGCTTCTGTATTTTCTGTTTTTCCAGCTTGTCTTGTTCTGCCTGTGCTTTGAGTTGCCGCTCTTCTTCTATGCGGTCTTTTTCTTCTTTGAGTCGGGCTTGTTCTGCCTCATAGATTTTCTTTGCCTGCATGATGGCATCTATGAGGGTATCGTGCGCCACTTCATAAGATTTACCGCCTGTGTGGTTGTTCTCGGTGCGCAAGAGGTGGGCATTCACGAGCTGCTCTAGGGCGGTTTGGCTGAGGTGTCGGAGGCATATCACTTCATCAAGGGAGATGCGCCTGTTCTCTTGTATGAGTTCATTTTCTATCAGGTGGCGGGCGGCTGCTTGGGCATCAGCGGGCAATTGGCTGAGGGTCTGCAAGTAAAATTCCTGAAAGATGTCCTCAAAATCAGGAATGTCCTCTAGGCGCACTTGGCTGAGGGCAAGGTCTTCTATGCGGTTGCAGAGGATTTGCAGTTGGGTCGTTTCTACGGCTTGCTCTCCGCCCTTGGTGAGGTAGCTCAAGATGGCTTGCACCGCCTCGCTTTGGTAGGTAAAGGGCTGTGAGCTAAATGCGCCCTCGGCTTGGGCAGGCAAGAGAATCGCCTCACGGGCTTGCGCTTCGGTGAGGGCTTTCAGGGCGTAGTTGTTTTGAGTAAGGCTGGGCAAGGTATCGCTGATTTGGTAGAGCAAGCTGTATTTGTCCTCTCTAATCGCAAAGAGCAATTTGACAGGAATGGGCTGCTCTAGTTGGTCTAGCTGTGCCTCCGTAAAGAGGGCAGGGTTTTGGGCGTACTGCTCCCAGAGGCTTTCGGGGGCATCTTTGTAAAGCACCTCTGCCCATTGCTTTTTGAACTGATTGATGGCAACCTTGGGGTAGGTAAATAACTCCTCAAATTGGTCAAAAATCAAGAGAAATTGTACCTCAGGCTGTAGCAGGCTCAGTCTTTTGAGGGCGAACCAAAGGCTGTTTTTATTGACTTGTGCGGCTTCTAGCCAAGCTGTTTCGGGCAGTCGCTCACTGAGCTTTTGCGCAGTGAGGTAGTTTTGCAGGTTTTGGATAATGTTCTGCACGGGCAAAATGCTCTCGCCTTCTTTGCTAAAAGTGCGCAAGCGCACGAAGATAGGGCAGACATTGGGCGATTTCTCTGCCAAAAGGGGCAGCAAGCCTGCATTGATGAGCGAGCTTTTGCCCAAACCTGACTTGGCATAGAGTAGCGTGAGCTGATGGCGCAGCAGCAAATCAAAGAGCTGTTGGCTGTCGGCTGCCCTGCCCTTGAATACGCCCGCCTGCGCTGGGCTGAAGGGTACTACGCCCGGATAGCGTGTGAGTTTTGTGTTTGTCATGGTTTTTTTCTTGATGTACACCCTAAGGGTTTTCAAAACCCTTAGGGTGTTGCGAACTAATATTTTTTAGCTGTGTAACCATATCAGTGTGTTTATACATTTAAGGTGTTATGAATCATCAAATCAGCGTGTTTACACATCCTCAGGGTGTTGCCTTAGATTATCAGCGTCCCAATAAATATTTTAAGCTGTGTAATCAAGTCAAAAGTAATTTTAAAGCTCATTTCTTGCTGTAATCTATTGAAAGTGCCTACATCATAGTTCAGCCCTGCTTGGCTACGGACAGCCTCAAAGATGCGGTCGTATTCGCCCTCGTTGAGCAGGTCATTGAGTTGCTGTTTGAATGCCTCCAGGGAAAAGCGTCCTTTTGGGTTGGCTTTTCGCAGTTCGTCTTTATCAAAGACTTGGTGCAGTTTGTCTATGAATGTTTGTGAATTGTCCATCACAAAATTCAGTTTAAAGCCTTGTTCATAGACGGTGCGCCATTCACTCTGAAACTCTGTCTCTGAGAGGAAAGTGCTGCTTTCTATGTCTTGGATATTGAGTAAGTTGAGAATCAACTGAAAATACCACTTGTCAAAATTGCAGCCCAAGAAGATGAGCGTATCGCTTTTCTTTGGCACAAAATAAGAAAGAATTGCTTCAGGCAGGGTAGATTGCGGATTATAAATGGAGCGCACATACTTAAAGAGGTCGTTGTGGTCTAGGTACATATCATCTTTGCCTCCCAGCACCGAGCCAAAGAGTTGGTAAATGAGCGGGTTGCTACTCTCTGGCTTGGCGAGGGTTTCCCGCTGATTGAGTTTATAGTAGCCCTGCTCAAAGTCAAAACCTTTGCGCTCAAAGACCTTGTGCAGACTGGCATCAGGGCTAAGGCTCAGAATAAGATGAAAAGGGATTTCGGCAATTTTTTCTAAAATGGGGTTGCTGAAGTCTTCCTCATAAAATTTTTTGAGGCGAGGCAGTACCGCACGCTTGCGGGCATTTTTGAGGATAAACAACCCGTCTTTCTGGTGAAAATCAAGGGAGGTCTCGCCCAATTCTGCCATGATTTCTTTGAAGAAAGCCTGTTCTCGGGCAGGGTCGGGGTAATTGTAGGTAATCTCAGAACCTATGATTAAGATGGTTTGCCCTTCTAAAATAGAGTCGGCTAAGGCATCAAAGTCCATATCTTGTTGGGTTTAAGGGTTTGTGTGTATGATTTCAACTGTTTGGTGCTGGTACTTCTAAGCAAATAAAATGTGTTTTTTTGAATTTACAAAGTGTTTGAGTAGGATTTACAGGTTTTTTAGATAGGATTTCAGGATTTACAAAAGCATGAGTATTTTGATGAGGTTTTTATTTTTTGGCTCAAAATTGTATTTTTATGCTTTGTAATGAAAATTAAAAAGCATGTAAAATGGACAATTACTTCCCATAAAATGCTCATTACTAATGAATTACAAATAATAATCCAATAATTAACAAGCAATCTTTTACTTCTATTGCTTGTTGGAAGAATTTGCTATAAAACAAAAAAAAGCCAACGACAATATTTAATTGTGTTGGCTTTTGTTTAGTAACTTA
>CAYZQI010000059.1:0-25697 GCA_964480455.1 uncultured Cytophagaceae bacterium | reverse complement strand
TTCCAGCACTTCGGGCATAGGTACAGCAAAGTCGGGCAAGATGTATGCGTAGAAAGTATCATCTTGAATATGTGTTTTTTTGAGGAAGAAGAAGCCTTTTTCGTTGCGTACAAACTGCTGGAGGTGTTCACGCTCAGGGTCTATCACCCAGTACTCTTGCACGCCTGCTTCTTCGTAGAGGTCGTACTTGATGCGCATTTCTTTGCTTGAGTTGCCTTTTGAGAGGATTTCTACTATTAGGTCTGGCGCACCAAGGCAGCCGTTTTCATCTAGTTTTGTGGTATCACAGATGATGCACAAGTCGGGCTGTACTACCGTAAAGATTTCTTGGTTTTTGCTTTTTGAGGCTTTTTGATTGTAGAGGCGCACATCAAAGGGTGCAGCGAAAGCTTTGCAAGGTTTGCCTTTAAGTTAGTTGCCAATCAATAATGATAAATTAAAAGAAATATTCTGATGCTCCACCTTGGGGACGAGCGACATCAAGAATATTTTTCCTTTGATGAGTTCTACGGTTTGCTCTAGCTGTCAAGAGAGGTAATCAGCATAAGAGTAAGTTTTGTTGAGGTCAAGCTGTGAGAGGTCAGTGATTTTTTTCATGGCTTGTTTATTTTGTGTAAGCAAAATATGATAATTTATGCCAAACTACAAGACGAATAAACCTGTCAGATTTACAAAAATCTGACAGGTTTTATACTAGAGCTAGGGCTTTATTTTATCCGTAGAGGTATTCTTTTACATTGTGAAAGTAGTTTTCGTTTACCCAGATAACGGCGCGGGTTTCGGTATCGAAGTTGGCAATTTGTTGGAAGCCCATTTCTTTGAGTACTTTTTTATTTTTGGCAAAAAAGGCTTTTACTTTCCCCTCTTCTTGGGGTTTGGTAGCGACATATATCATGGTATTAAAAATTTTATGAATGTTAATGAGAAATTTTGACAATAAGGCAGTGTGTAGAGGTCTTTGTGGGCTAAGAAGCAGTTTGCCCGACCTGAATTGTAGTCCAAAAAGCAGTATATTTTTTTGAGATTTCACAAATACAAAACAAACCTTACTTGCGAATGGTTCATTCATAGTTTTTTACCTTCTTTCTCGAGTTGTTTTCTGAGTCCTTCTTTAAAATCTTCTTCGGTAATGTGTGTACTGTTTCTGTCGAGGGCCATAATGCTGCAGTAGTGTTTAATATTAGTGATGGCAGCCCCAGTGATTTCGTAGCGGCGTGCAGTTTCTTGTAGATTGATGCTTTCTTCTAATAAGTGCTGTAGGTCTTGAAAGGCTTTTTCCCAGAGTATTAGCCTTGACTGCTCATTGGGAATAGGGAAATAGACCTCCGACTGAAAACGCCTCAAGAAGGCCTTGTCTAAGTTAGAGCGTACATTGGTAGCCAAGATGATGATGCCGGGGTGTTCTTCTATTTTTTGGAGCAGATACGCTACTTCTTGGTTGGCGTGTCGGTCGTTAGAGCTTTTATTTTCAGTACGTTTGCCAAAGAGGGCATCGCCTTCATCAAAAAAGAGCAGCCAATCGTGGTGCATAGCTTGGTCAAATACATTGCCCAGATTTTTTTCGGTTTCGCCTATGTATTTTGAGACAATCTTAGAGAGGTCAATTCTATAAACTTCCATGTCCATTTCTTTGCCTAGCAAGGTAGAAGTAAGCGTTTTGCCCGTTCCCGAAGGGCCATAAAACAAGCAACGATAGCCTATTAGTTCGCGGTTGAATGTTGGGTCTTGCCTGATGGTATGTCGGTGTTTTATCCAAGCCCTTACTTCCTCTACATCACGCTGCGTGTAGTAGTCAAGCACGAGGTCGCTCCAGTTTAGGCGTGTAGTGATACGTTTGGCTGGGAAGTCGGGGCTGTAGTCGGGCTGATAGGGCTTTCCTGTGGTAAGTGTTTGGAGATATTCTCTTGAGATTTCTAGTGCGCCACTAAGCATGGGGTCGTTGGTGCTAGGCGTGATGAGGCGTAGCACATTGGCCGTTGCAAAATAATGTTGATTATCGAAGATAGACTGAAAAGTAAGCCTTAGCGCTAAGTTAGTGCCTGCCAAAATAAACATAGCCGTTTCGCCTGTGGGCAGAAAACCTTGGTGGGTTTTACTCTTGACACCTCCAAACTCAGTAAACTCTCTATTTTGCACATTCTGAAAGAAAAACACATCAAGCAGTTCAGGCCTGATGTGTGGCACGAGGGTCAGTATCAAGATAAGCCGCTCGGCAAAGTGTAAATATTGCTGCTCCTCGGGCTGAAAGTGGAGCTTACCTGCTTCCAGGAGGGCTTCCACAAGGCGTGCATAGGCAGATTCGGGCAGTTGAGGCAAAGGAAACCTGTTCATATCCTCAATGCCTACATAGTTATCCGCTTTATTTTTAGAATGGAGTGCTTTTTTGAACTGTTCTGTTCGAGAAGTCAAGAAAGACTCAAACCAAGCTAATTCTTTTTCCAGGCTTTGGGCATTGGCTTGTAGGGTAGGGTGTTTCAGTTGCATCGAGTCAAATCAAAAGTTATTAGGAATGGTATTTAGTGCAGTCGGTTAATTTTTAATAATGAACGACATCTTATTTTGTAAAACCTTCTCTATGTGTTCAATGATACTATATGGATTTTTACTTTATAAAATATCAATTGTTTAAGCTATTCACCATTTACAAATATAAAAAAAAACCCTTAGCCAACAAAAAAGCATACTTAAAGTTTTGTAGAAAATAATTCAGTTCATAACCATTGAAAATTTAGATTAGAAAATGAAAAAATTACTTATTCTTCATCGCCTATTGCTAGGCATCATGCTTTTGAGCTACCTGAGTGCCTGCGAAGATGTAATAGACATTGACCTAGACGAAGGCGCAGTGCAGCTTTCTATTGATGCGTGGCTGACAGACCAAGTAAGTACACAGGTCATTAAGTTGCGCACTACAAGGGCGTATTTTGACAATCAAGCTGCTCCGCTGGTGCTTGGCGCAAGCGTAAGCGTAGAAGACAGCGAAGGAAATCTATATCAGTTTACAGACGAAGACAATGACGGCGACTATACATGGACACCAAGTAGCTCTGCCGAGGTATTGGGCGCAATAGGCAGAGATTATACCCTTAGCATCAGCTATGACGGGCAGACTTACAAAGCTACTTCTACGACTAGACGCACACCACGCATAGACTCTCTGGTGTATGAGTTTCGCGAGGAGAGGTTGGGCAATCCTGAGGGCTATTATGCTTCTCTCTATGCACGTGATTTGCCGGGGACAGGCGATTGCTATTGGATTAGAACCTTTAAGAATGGCGCATTTGTCAATCGTCCTTCTGATATTAACTTGGCTTATGATGCAGGCTTTAGCCCTGGGGGCAATATAGATGGCTTGTACTTCATCACGCCTATTCGCGAGGGTATTAATTCATTTGTAGATGATGGCGATGATGGCTTTTTGCCGCCCTACGAAGTGGGCGACCATATCCGAGTAGAGATTTATTCTATCACCGAAGATGCTTATTTTTTCTTTCAAGAAGTCCGCACACAACTTACCAATGGAGGTTTATTTGCTGTGCCGCTCACCAATGTTCGCACCAATGTCATCAATCAAAGCCCCAATGCTACGCAAAAAGCGGTAGGTTACTTTGGCGTATCGGCAGTAGTGGGCATTGAAACCACGGTGGAAGAGTAGATTTTATGGTGTTATCAGTGGGAGGTGTTCACGAATGGTCTGAATAATTGATATTTTATAAGTTCTGCTATTCAACAAAATAAATAGGCCTGTCAGATTTACACAACTTGGCTACACTCTTTAGTGCATTTTATCCAAAATCTGATAGGTTTTGGATAAAGGCGCAAAAAAGCCCTTCACACCTCAGAGAAAGTTTGAAGGGCTTTTTTCTTCAAGAGATTTTTTGTGTGTATCATCTAATCATGGGTATATATACTATTTTTTTGGTTTCAAAAAACTCACCCTCAAAAAAATCTTTTAGCGCAAAGATTTTATGCTTTTTGATATTGGCTTGTTTGATTTCTTCGGTCAAGTCGCCTCCTTTGAGCGAAATCAAGCCATTTTTTAGGTCATGGTTCCAGTGAGTGATGTATTTGCCTTTTGTCCAATGTATGAGTGTAGAGAGTGGTGCAACTGCCCTATTGAGTACAAAATCAAACTGCTCTTCTACACTTTCCATGCGTACTTGCTCAGTGCGCACGTTTTTGATGTTTAAGCCCTCTATTACTTCTTGCACTACTTTTACTTTTTTTGCAATAGAATCTACCAAATAAAAATCAGCCTCTGGAAACATAATCGCCAAAGGAATACCTGGAAAGCCTCCTCCTGTGCCTACGTCCATCAGTCTTGCGCCAGGTTTGAAACTCAGCACTTTGGCAATACTCAAAGAGTGTAGCACATGCCTTTCATAAAGCAATTCTACATCTTTGCGCGAAACCACGTTGATTTTCTGATTCCAATCTTTGTATAGCTCCCCGAGTTTGGTAAATTGAGTTTTCTGAGTGTCAGTAAGCGAGGGAAAATATCTGAAAATAAGCTCTTGGGTAGGGGGTGTTTCCATATCTTGCTGTTTTGTTGCCTGATAAAATATTTACTATACATAAAACGGTTTCGCTTGTAGAAAAAAATGCAAATAAACTGAATACTCCTACTTTGCAAACTACTCATCATTAGTTAAGTAATTGCAATTAATTACTTAATAGAAACCTGTCAGGTTTTAATATAAACTAATTCTGGACCTGGACTTAATTGAAACCTAAATAACTCAACAATCCATAGCTTATCTCATAAGCTATGGTTTTCTAACCCACTTTGTGGGGTTTAGTTTTTGATTTCCTTTCCAAATCTGAAATTGTAGTATGCTGCTGCCCTGATTGTCTTCGTGTACTTGCGCAAAACTATCACCTTCCGACACCCAATCGCCTATTTTGACTTTGATTTTTTGTATTTTGGCATAGACAGAGAAGTATTCTCCGTGCTGAATCATCACTACTTGTCCTCCCATGCCAGGTATAGTAGCAATCGTAGAGACCTCTCCATCATGTATAGCCCTGACTGCCTGATTTTTGGGTGTTTGAATTTCTATACCTGCGTTATCTATCATCACATCTTTGAGTATAGGGTGTTCTTGTTTGCCAAAGGCAGCAGCTACAAAGCCCTTGGCTACTGGAAAGGTAAGCCTACCTTTTTGTGCGGTAAATTCTTTTGTAAGTGCTTTGGCAGGTGCTTTTAGCTTTGTTTGGCGTGGGCGAGTAGGGCGATTATTCGCCTCAATGTTTTGTTCTTTTACCAAATCGCCCACCATTTTGTTGAGGTTGTTGAGTTTATTTTGGCTTTGCTTGAGTTCTTGTTTGAGTTTACTTTCTTGCCTAGAGAGGGCTTTAAGGAGTTGGTCTTTTTCTTTTTTGAGTTTTTCTAAGGTTTGTATTTCAGGGCGTTTTTCACTTAGGAGTGCTAATTTTTCTTGGGTAAGCTGCTGCGTTAATATTTGCTGTTTTTTGAGTGCTTGTTGGGTGAGTTGGATTTCATCTACTCTTGTTTGGCGTGCTTGGCTATATTGCTTCAAGTATTGAGTACGGCGATAAAATTGATAAAAACTCTCTGAGGCAAAGATAAAGCTCAGTTTGTGTATAGCGTAATTGTTACGAGCAGTCGCATAAATCATTTTTGCGTACTCATTTTTGAGCAAATCAAGTTTATTCTCTAAGGCTACGATGCTGCTGCCAAGTGCTGCAAGTTGGTGCTGCAGCGTATCTATTTCTACTTCAAGCGTCCGTATGAGTTGCATCTGTGTAGCAATTTGCATTTTGAGAAAGCTCAGTTCATTGAGACTAACCTGTCGGCGTGTTTTGATTTCAGTAAGCATTTTACGTTTCTTTCTTACTTCCTCAATGCGTGCTTTGCGCTCATTTTCTACACTTACCGTGCGGTATTGCGCCTGTGATGCTACCCAAACACAAATGCCAAGACTGCCTATCACTGCACAGAGGTACTTCGTAAATTTATATTGATGGAGGTTTTTCAACGGTAATGCAACCTTAATTTAGAATATAAGCAAAATTAAGTGTTTTTTTTTATTAATTGTACTTCTTTGCCGAGCATAGCAAGCACCAGGCTTGAATAACTATTTTTTGTATATCAGCACATTTTAAAATTATGTCTTAACTTTGTCGAAAAATCAAAAAGATGATAAGAAAACAGTATTGGATTAGCTTTGCATGCTTGATAATGATGATAAGTTCGCTCGCTAACTGCCAAACACACAAAAAATACAACAACCCCATAGATTACGGTGTAGCACTAGACACACTGCTTTTTGATGCACCTCAGCCAATGGGGAGGTTAGACAAACCTAAGAAACTAGATGAACTCTCAGGCTTGGCAGCAAGCTATCAGTTTCCAAACTATTACTGGACACACAACGATAGCGGAGGCGAAAGTAATCTGTACTTAATTGATGAAAAAGGAAAATTTGTAGGAGAAATAGAACTCAAAGGCATTAAAAACCGAGACTGGGAGGACATTGCAACGGGCTATGACAGCACCACAAAAAAAAGCTACATCTACCTAGCCGAAACAGGCGACAATGGGGCAAAGTACAAAGAAAAATTCATCTATAAAATTCCTGAACCTACACTCAAAATCAAAAAAGGAAATAAAACTTTCTCAAAACAAACCAAAAAAGAAAAAATACAAAAAATAGCTTTTGAGTATCCTGACGGAGTGAGAGATGCCGAAACACTGCTCTTTGACAATCGCACGCAAGATATTTACATTATCAGCAAGCGCGAAGACAGTGTAAGGGTGTATCAAATGCCCAAACCCTACAGCTTAGACAAAGTAAATACACTGGTTTTTCTGGGAAAGCTACACTTTCACAATGCCAATGGAGGCGACCTCTCGCAAGACGGTAATGAAATCTTAATTCGTAACTACGCCAATATCTACTACTGGCAAAGAAACCCTGAAGAGTCGATTGCTCAAACGCTTCAAAGGCTACCCGTAAGATTGCCCTACAACGAAGAGCCACAAGGCGAAGCAGTAGCTTGGAAACTTGATGCCTCAGGCTATTTTACCATTAGTGAAATACCCAAAGGAGCAGAGGTAGATATGCTACTGTATCAACGCAAATAGCTTGCACAAAAAAAGATAAGAGGCTTCTTGCCTGCTTGCTACCGTAGATGATATTTACTGTAAAATTTACACCTAGACGAAGAAAGTTATCAGTTCAATTTGCAGTAGTTATAAAAAGCGATTCTTTGACAATTTTTGTGATGGTGTGTGATAAGATGAGCTAAATACTGTTTAGAACATAAATGCCAGCGGGCTTCCAGCCCGCTGCCACAGATTTCCACAAAAATTGTCAGAGAACCTAAAAAGCCACAGAACAAACTACTTCTTATCCTCCTTGTATTTTTTGTTGAGCCCTTCAATTACCTGCTCAGTGATGTCCATTTCGGGGTTACCATAGAGTGTACCCGAGGCAAGGCTAGAATAAGTAAGGATATAGTCATAGCCGTTTTCCTCTCCGTATTGCTTCATATAGTTACTGATATTCTCGAGAAGTTTTTTCTGTAAGTCTTGTTCTTCTTTCATGTAGTTTGCCCCTGCATTTTGCCTATACTGCTCTAAGGCTTGTTGTTTTTGGATAAGTTCCTGCTCTCTACTCTTTGCCTGCTCCATACTCATGGTGTTGAAGGTTTTTTGAAAATTCACCATTTCGTTTTGCAATGAACTTGCACGTTTTTCTAAATCAGACTGCAAGACGCGTTCTTTATTCTGCATAGTTTGGCGTGCATTAATAGAAAACTCATATTTTGCATCAAGCGAATCTACATTGACATAGCCTATGGTGAGTGTTTTTTTTTCGTCTTCCTCTTTATTGGCAGCAGGCATTTGCTTTTTGGCGGTGCTGTCTGGCTTTGCTGTTTCGGCAGTGTTAGGAGTACTAGGTTGTTGTGTAAAGTGCAAGATGTAGAGTATTACTACAGCTATACCGAGTATTATATTGATGATAGATGCGCTATTTTTCACTTTTTTGTTGGTTTTAATTTAAAAATGAGGTGCAAAGATAAAAAAACAATGCTGATTTTTGTGCTAAATATTCACAAAAAGCCTACGTATAGCCACAACCCTATCTCGAGTGCTGCCAAGAATAACCAACCTAACAGCCCATTGTAGAATACCAAAGGGGAATTGGTTCGCAAAATTAGTAAGGAACTATTTAGTAAATAACCTACCGAATTTTTGCTGGAGAAGATATTGCTCAATACACCTCACATCTCTTCCCTGATTAGCAAAAACTTTGAATATGATTGGGTACATTATTTCTTATTTATTTCTAAAAAAACAGGATTATCTGACAAATTGTATGAAAATCTGCAGCCAACATTTATTTCTGAACAGTATCCAACCTATCTCAAGAAACATCATCATAAAAATTGCCAGCGCACCAGAGTAGTGCAGTCAATTAGCTTTTAATAAAACCCTATGCCTTGTTTTGCAAAAAAAATCACTATGTATTTTATGATACTATGTGGCTTTTTAATTTTATAAAATAGCAATTGTTTAGGCTGTGTTGATGCTCTGTTTCTTTGTTAATCTGACAAAAAGCGCAACCCTTCATCGAAGACCTATTCACTGTATCAGTTGTAAATCCATAGTTCTTTTCTCGAGGTTGGTGTCTTTTACCCTCACCCTTACTGTATCGCCAAAAGCAAAGATTCGTTTAGATTTTCTGCCTATCAATCGGTAGTTATCAGCGTCATGTTCATAAAAATCATCTAGCAAATCTGTAACACGCACCATACCCTCGCATTTGGTTTCTATGATTTCTACATAAATGCCCCACTCAGTTACGCCTGTGATGACTCCCTCAAAGTCTTTGTCTTCTTGATAGCGCATGTACTCTACTTGTTTGTATTTGGTAGAAGCACGCTCGGCATCTGCGGCACGTTTTTCCATGTCGGTAGAGTGTTTGCATTTAGCTTCATACTCGTCTTTGTTCACACTCCGCTTGTTGTCTAGGTAGTGCTGAAGAAGCCTATGTACCATCATATCGGGGTAGCGTCTAATGGGAGAAGTAAAATGTGTATAATGCTGAAAGGCAAGCCCAAAATGCCCAACTGCCTCTGTGCTGTAGCGCGCCTTCGCCATGGTGCGAATAGCAAGGTATTGCAGCACATCTTGCTGCGCAGTGCCTTGTACTTGTTCTATCATGTGGTTGAGCGATTTGGAGATTCCTTTGCCATCAGTAGATACTTCATAGCCAAACTTACGGGCAAAGACAGCAAAATTTTGGAGTTTTTCGGCTACGGGTGCTTCGTGGATTCTATAGACCATTGCCTTGTGGTTTTGTGCATCTTTGCCTTCTTTCATTTGATAGACAAACTCTGCCACATATTTATTTGCTAAAAGCATAAACTCTTCTACCAACCTATGGGCATCTTTACGGTCTTTGATGTAGATGCCCACGGGTTTGTAGTTTTCGTCCAGTTTGAAGCGTACTTCGGGTGTTTCAAAGTTCATTGCTCCAGACTTGAAGCGTTGGCTAGTGAGTTTTTTGGCAAATTGATTGAGCAGGCGGAGTTCATCAGCAAAATCGCCTTTGCCTGTTTCTATGCGTTCTTGGGCTTCTTCATAAGTAAATCGGCGGTCAGAATGTATCACAGTACGCCCAAACCATTTTTTGAGCACTTTGGCATCTTGATTCAGCTCAAACATAGCCGAGAAAGTAAGCCTATCTTCATTGGGGCGCAGTGAGCAGAGGTCGTTAGAAAGTTTTTCGGGTAGCATAGGCACTACTCTATCTACCAAATAGACCGAAGTAGCACGCTGAACAGCCTCTTTCTCAAGAGCGGTGTTGGGCTTTACATAGTGAGTTACATCGGCTATATGCACCCCTATCTCCCAGTTGCCATTTTCTAATTTTTGTATAGAGATAGCATCATCAAAATCTTTAGCATCTAGGGGGTCTATGGTAAAAGTAGTGAGTGGTCTGATGTCGCGTCTTTTGGCAATCTCGGCAGCGGTTACTTTTGAGCGTATTTTTTTGGCTTCGGCAAGTACTTCTTCAGGAAATGCTGTGGGCAATCCAAATTCGGCAAGAATGGCGTGCATTTCGGTTTCGTGCATACCTGCTTTGCCCAGCACTTGCTTTACAAAACCTACGGGACTGCTTTTGGCATCATGCCATTCGGTTACTTTTACAATCACCTTTTCGCCGTGTTGGGCTTTGTTGATTTTATCAAAAGGTACAAATATATCCAAGTGCATCTTGCGATTATCTGCTATTACGAAGGCATAGCGGTCTGAGAGTTCTATTTTTCCCACAAACTCATCTTTTGCTCTTTGGAGGATTTCTACTACTTCGCCTTCTAGTTTTTTGCCTGAGCGCATAGGCAGTATGCGCACCTTGACGTGGTCGCCGTCGAGGGCAAACTTAAGGTCGTCAGCATTGACCCAGATGTCGTCATCTAAGCCTTCGCATATTACAAAGGCAAAGCGTGGATTAACAAAATCTACTGTTCCTTCCATGATTTCTTGGGCAGCACTGTTGCGGTAGTAACCCTCTTTGTCTAGTACAATTTCGCCTCTGTCTGCTAGTTCTTCTAAAACTTTGGCGAGTTGGTCTTTTTGGTTTCGGCTTCTGATGTCTAATTTGCGGCAAAGTTGTTTGATAGAAATACCTTGGTGAGGGTTAGTATCAAAATAATGACGTAGTGTGGGCACTAAGTTAGCTATATTCAGAGAAGGAGATTTTTTTTTACCTCTTTTTTGTCGTGTATTTTTTTTGGAAGAAGTGTTGTTGGGTTTGTTTTTTTTATTTTCGTCTTTATTCATCTTTTAAAATAAGTTTGAGGTTGAAATGTGTTTGTCTCAATTAAAGTATCAGCTTGTGTTTTTTTATTTTTGAGAGCAATGTGTGTTGGCTTGTCATTCAATTGTACAAAATTATAAATTTTCATTGATATATTTGCTATGTCTATCAACAGAACAACATTAAAAAACACTGTACTACCCATATGTTTGCTTTATAATCTTTTTGTTTTGCGCTTTCTTTACGAGATTAATTTACTAATATTGCATATCAAAAAAACACCAATACCCATGAAATGTCATCTACTTAGCCTCTGGGCTGTATCTCTCTTGATGCTCTCTGCTTGTGATAATAAAAGTACCCCAAATCCCGAAACTACTTTTTCGGAGCGCATAGACAAGGGGCTAGTAGCCAATAATGACATTGACGAAGCCTCTGGCTTGGTAGTAAGCCACAGCAATCCTGACTATCTCTGGACACACAACGACAGCGGAGATACTCCACGTATTTTTTTGATGAGCAGTACAGGTAGCGATTTGGGAGTTTATACCCTTGAAGGTGCTACACATACCGACTGGGAAGACTTGGCAATTGCCTTGCGTGCAGGTACGAGCTACTTGCACGTTGCCGACTTTGGCGACAACAACGCCCAAAGAAATCAGATTCAGATTTACCGCTTCCCCGAACCAGATGTAAGCCAAGTAAATACCCCACAAACCCAAACTATTCCCAGCAGTTCGATAGAAAAAATAGCACTTACTTATCCTGATGGAGCTCGCAATGCAGAAGCCTTGCTGGTAAATGGTGCAGGTGATATTTATGTCATTACCAAAGAAAGCAACAAAGCAGGCATTTACAAGGTAACTTTTCCTCAATCTACCTCAGAAGAGAACACCCTCAGCAAACTGGGCGAACTAAGCATCACAGGCGAGATAGTGGGCGGAGATGCACAGCATAGCGTATTACTCAAAACCTACACACAGATTTTCTATTGGGAAGGTACAGCCCAAAACAATGGGCAATACGAAACACTTCTGCTTCAGAATACACCTATGGTGATAGAAAACTACATTGCAGAACCACAAGGCGAGGCAATTGCTTGGGAACAGCACGAGCAAGGATTTTATACCCTAAGTGAAGAACCACTATCAAGTCTGGCTGCAAGACTTTATTTTTATCAAAAAAACTAACACTATTGGGTACAACAATGCCAATAAAAATGTATTTCGACACTGAATTTATAGATACAAGCAATAGCTTAGAGCTGATTTCGCTTGCCTTTGTGAAAGAAAATCAAGAAGCTTATTATGCAGTCTCTTCCGAATTTGACGAAAGCAAGGCTAGCCCTTGGGTGCAGCAGCACGTCATCAATCAGCTAGAGCCTCCCTCCACACGAAAGCCCCTTCTTGTTATCAAAAAAGAACTTAGTGCATTTATAGGCTATCAACTACCTGAACTTTGGGCATATTTTGGTGCTTTTGATTGGGTGCTGATGGTATGGCTTTATGGTGGCTTTGAGCGGATGCCTTACAATTTTCCTTTTTATTATAAAGAACTGAGGCAAGAAATGGAGCGTATTCGTTTTCCAGAAGGTAACTTTCCCCCCAACCCAGCACCACACCATGCACGCTCAGATGCACTGTGGGCTTGGGAATTACACCAAGAAATTCAAAAATTTCAACAAAAAAACATACAAAACATACAATAATCACTTTGATTGCGTATATTTAACAGTTCATTTCTGAACCAAATATTTTGATTATCTTAGAAAGTATTTCTATTTGTCTTTTTAATAAATTTATTTATCTCTAAATTAAGTTTTTATCTGTTGTGAAAAAGCAAATTGAAGAACTCAAAAGAGTTTTTATCGAGAAAGGGCAGTTGTTTATCCCTAACCCCGAAGCAGAAATAGATGAAGAACAACAAACTGCATCATTTTTATTTTTGGGAAAACACGAAGGAAAAGAAATGGTATTTGATGTCTTTATGATGACACTCATTCAAGACTATAGAATGAATATCATGGAACAGACCGAAGAAAAATTACTTAATCTATATCCTGAACTAGAAGATGTTGATTATGAGGAGCTTACCGAAGAGCAAAAAGATGAATATGATAACCTCTTTGAAAGTATCTACAGAAGAGACTTGATAAAAGTACAAGAAAATTTCAGCATGCAGCCCAGCGAAAAAGGCGAACACATGGAAATAGATGTTCTTATTGATGTAAGAAAAATAAATGATAAAGTGATTGAGAACTTTATCCGTACTTTCAATGCTAGGGCATTTGAAGTCAATGAAAATTTGCGCTCCTTTGATTTAGATGATGAGCTTTAGCCACGAAGCTGCTCAAAAAAATATCAGCCTATCACCTATCAGTCCCCCCATTTTTGGAAGAAGAGGGCTAGACGGGGTGTAGCAAGTAGAGTAATTCTTAGACTTTTCTGAAACATTAAATGCGCATAAAAACCAAATACTCAATGCACTATTTTTTATAAAATATTCATTAGCAGTTAATCATAGCCTAGTAGTTAATCTCTTGCTTATCATCAAAAAACTAAACTAAATGGGTTTTGGTAGTCTTATATCAATCTAAGTATGAAAAATGAAACACCATGGCACGCAGGCTTTTACTTATTTTATCAGGAATAGCAACTCTTTTGAGTTGGCAAGTGCGTGCCCAGGGTAATCAGCCCGAATACCAATCAGCAGACTCCCTCCTCACTGCACCGATTGCGTGGGTAGTGATTCAAGATATAGAACTGATAGGCAACAAACAAACACGCCCACAAATCATCCAGCGCGAACTTACCCTTCAAAAAGGAGATACCCTCCTCCTTGCCTTAGCAGATAGCTTGCTGGAGAGAAACCGAAACAATGTATTCAACACTAATCTATTTGTGAGTGTGAGTATAGAGCTAGTGCATACTGCCCCACAGCAGGCAAGCCTCAAAGTCTATATGGCTGAAAGATGGTATATCTTTCCAGGACCTATTTTTGAACTTTCTGACCGTAATTTCAATGAATGGGTCAGAATCTATAATGCCGACCTCAACCGCACCAACTATGGAATGCGCCTCGTAGTAGAAAATTTTAGAGGGCGCAAAGAAAAGTTAGATGCCTTTGCCCAGTTTGGCTTCACACAAAAATTTGGACTAGGTTATCAAATACCTTATCTCAACAAAAAACAAGTACTAGGTCTGAGCTTTAACTTGTTTTATCTCCAAAATAAATCTGTAGCTTTCCGCTCAGACAACCATATTTTGCAGTTTTATGAAAGTGAACAAGTAGCATTCGAGCGGTATTTTGCAAGCCTTGCGCTCAATAGAAGGGTAGGCTTTTACGATTACCACACTTTGACCGCGGGCTTTCAAGGGCAGTTTGTGGAAGATAGCCTTGCCACACTGAATCCTCGTTTCTTTTTAGAGGGCAATACTGCACAGCGGCTGTTCTTTCTGGGCTATCGCTATGTGCATGATACCCGAGATATGCGCAACTACCCCCTGCATGGAGATATTCTAGAGGCATCTATCACTCAAAATGGTTTAGGTATTTTTGGAGATCTATTGCAGACCCAAATAGGGCTAAATTATATCTTTTATACAGATTTGAGGCGCAAATTTTATCTTTCTAATGGTTTTAGAGGTTTACTCTCTATCCAAAAAGAGCAGCCTTACATCAATGCACGAGGGTTGGGTTTTGGCAGAGAAGTGATGAGAGGCTTTGAGTTGTATGTCATTGAAGGGCAAGGATTTATGATAAATCAAAATACGCTTCGCTACCAAATCTTTGACACCAAAAAGAAGTTCAAACTCATTCCCATTCAGCAGTTTCAGACCATTCCACTGGCTATGTATCTGACTTCGTTTTTAGATATGGGCTATGTGCGCGACACCAACTTCAGAGATTTTAGCAACCGCTTTACCAACCGCCTGATTTATAGCTGGGGCGCAGGGATTGATTTTGTTACTTTTTATGATTTTATCATCAGGCTCAATTATGCTGTAAACAGTGCCAGAGAAGGGGCTTTCTTTTTCAGGATTAGTTCCTCTTTTTGAGCAACTCACCTTAGTAGCTTGTGTTGCCTCAACAAGAAAGTACTACACAAACAGAGTAGGTGCTACTCCGAAGGTCAGATTGTTCACAAATTCTTAATACCAAGAATTTGCTCAAAATAAAATCTATCATTAGCTTGCAATTTATTTTTGAGTTAAATGAAAGTATCTACTACCCAACCGTTTCAAATTGTTTATTCTGTTTTTCAGCACGAGTGCCTCGGCTACTTGTTAGAGTCTTTTGTCGTGCAGGTCAATTCTAAGGGCCTACTCACCTTTCAACATCAAAATATATCTTCTCAAAATGCCCATGAATTTGCCAAAGGGCTTGATAAGATAGATTTTGAACTTATCCAATTGATTGAACAAATCCAACAAGAGTACATTGTCAAAAAATTTTATAGCAAAAAAACAAAACCCAACGATTTTTTTCTCAAAATCTATGACCCCGAAAAAGGCGATAAAGCCCTGCAAAAAATCATAGAAAGCCATATTGAAGACCGTATGGCGCAGATTATTCCACTTTTGCAGCAAGGAAAGCAAGTTTTTGTGATGAGCAAAGATGGTAGCCCCATCTGGAAAAAGCTACGCTTTGCTGAGAAGCCAGTCAGTGTGCTTTTTCACTTCAGACGCAACGAGACAGGCACCAATTATTTCCCTACGCTCAAATACAAAGGTGAGAAGCTTGATTTTCAATACAAAGGAGCTTTTATTTTGGCCAACGAACCTGCTTGGATGGTGGTAGATGATGTGCTTTATCCTTTCAAAGAGAATATAGATGGCTACAAACTCAAGCCTTTCTTGTACAAGAAATTCATTGCTGTACCGCGTAAACTGGAGGAAACTTACTACAAAAAATTTATAGTGCCACTGGTAGCCACTTGTGATGTCTATGCGCAAGGCTTTCAGATTAAGACCGTTAAATTTGACCCACTGCCGCAATTGGTCATTTCAGAGGCTAACCTGCCTACCAACAATCTTTTTGGACAAGAAACACCACAAGAAGAAATTTGCATAGAATTGGTTTTTAAATATGGTGATTTTACTTTCAAAGCTCTAGACCATCAGAGCAAAGATTTTAGGAAGAAGCGTATTAAGGTACAGCTCAAACAAGCCAAGGACGAATATACTTTTTTAAGAGTCAAGCGTGATTTAGATTATGAAAAAGATACTGCTGAATTTTTAGAGCGAATGGGCTTGCTGCTGCGCAAAGGTGAAAAGATGCTTCTCAAAGGAGAGGCTTTTCAATGGGTAAGTACCCATGCCGAAGCACTCAAAAAATACAATTTTCAAATTATACAGCAATCGCAAAGCCAAACCACCAAACGCTACTTTCTGGGCCAAGCACAAATTAGCCTCGAAATCAGTGAAAATACAGATTGGTTTGATATTTATGCTAAAATTTATTTCGGAGCGTATGAAGTTCCCTTTTTACAACTCCGAAAGTATATCTTACAACGCAAAACCGAGTTTTTATTGCCCAACGGTGAAATAGCAGTTATTCCCGAAGCCTGGATAAACCAGTATGCAGAGCTATTTGCTTTTGCCTCGCACAGCGAAGACGGGCAGCCCACCCTCAAAAAACATCATCTTAGCCTCATAGAAGAACTCCGACAGGGCGAGTATGCACAAGTACGCTTCCATACAAAACTCCAAAAATTTAAAGATTTTGAAAAAATAGAAGATTATCCTCTGCCTGAGGGATTTCAAGGCACACTACGAAGCTATCAGAAAGCAGGCTTCAATTGGCTTTGTTTCTTGAATGAGTACCGATTTGGAGGCTGCTTAGCTGATGATATGGGACTTGGCAAAACCGTACAGACGCTTGCCCTCTTACAAGCACAAAAAGATAAAGCCAATACCCCTTCGCTGCTGGTCATTCCTACTTCACTCATCTACAATTGGGAGCTAGAAGCAAGAAAGTTTACCCCCGAACTCAAAATACTGAACTATACAGGCACTAGCCGCAATAAAAACACAGCTTATTTTGAGCATTATGACCTGATAATCACTTCCTATGGTATCATAAGGATAGATATTGATACCTTAAAGCATTATCCCTTCCACTATGTGATACTAGATGAATCGCAGGCAATCAAAAATCCAAGTTCTAATATCTCGCAGGCAGTCAGAGAACTAAACAGTAAGCATAGGCTCATTCTGACGGGGACACCCCTCGAGAATACTACCCTCGACCTTTGGTCGCAGATGTCTTTTGTAAACCCAGGCATACTAGGTACACAGAGTTTCTTCAAAAATGAATTTCTTAACCCCATAGAGCGTAAAAAAGACCTCGATAAATCACAAAAACTTGCACAAATCATCAAACCTTTTATTCTTAGAAGACTTAAATCACAAGTCGCCTTAGATTTGCCCCAGAAAATAGAAAATGTGCAGTATTGCCTGATGAACGCAGACCAAGAAGAACTTTATGAGCGTACTAAATCACAGTACCGCAACCAAATCTTGCTAGAGATGGAAAAGAAAGGGCTACACCGCTCACAGTTTCTGATGCTCCAAGGGCTTACCAAACTCCGCCAAATTGCCAACCACCCCAAACTCGTAGAAGAAGACTACAAAGGCGACTCTGGCAAAATGGAAGACATCAGATACAAACTCGAGAACATCATCAGTGAGGGGCACAAGGTGCTGGTGTTCAGCCAATTTGTAAAACACTTGGATATACTCAGGGCATACCTCGATGAGCAAAAAATCCCATATGCTTACCTTGATGGTGCTACGCGCGACCGTAGAAACCAAGTAGAAACTTTCCAAACCAATGATGATTATAGAGTCTTTTTGATTTCGCTCAAAGCAGGGGGTGTAGGCTTAAACTTGACGGCTGCCGAGTATGTCTTTTTGCTTGACCCTTGGTGGAATCCTGCCGTAGAAGCACAGGCCATAGACCGCGCCCACCGCATTGGGCAAAAAAGTACAGTGTTTACTTACAAATTCATCACACGTAATACTGTGGAAGAAAAAATATTGGCACTCCAGCAAAGCAAAAAGCAACTGGCTAGCGATATTATCAACAGCGAAGAGGGCTTCGTCAAATCGCTTAATTCAGAAGATATGCTTAGTTTGTTGCAGTGATTGAGCTTTGAGAGTGTTTTGTTTATGCAATTTAAGCAAGTAAAAAATATTTTTTGTTTTTGTTTCTCTATTCTATCGGGCTAAAAGCCAAATATGCTACCCCCTCAATTGCTCGCGATAATATGGAAAACTACGCATTTCTTACGAATTTGCACTAGGGCATACAAAGGGCTATCGGCAAACACTTGGCAATGAACACACATTTTGGTCTTGGTTATGCAAAAGATTTAGTACTTAATTTGGGACTATCTACCCCTCTGTAGATTTACACTTTTCTTATATTTTGTTTAAAATTGATAGATAAGTCCTGATATATACCACAAAAAATGGCTTCACCCCTACTAGGTGAAGCCATTTTTATTTATCAATTGTAAACTAAAAGGATTTAGCAATAAATTAAATTGTTGCTTATCAATGATTTACCTCAACTTGCAATTGGCAATTTCCCTAAAATCCAAAACCTACTGTAAGTTTATAGAAAGTGCCTTGTTCAAAACCACTTTTGTCAAGTTGCTCATCAGAGCGAAGGTCAAAACCCGTAGAGAATCTTGCAAATGCACCACCCTTGGGGTCGGCAAACTGTACATAAGGTCCTAAAGCTTGGTAAAAGCTAAAGTTTGAGTCTTCTGCTACATTTTTTCCACCTGTAAAATCAAGCTGCTCATAATGCAGACCTAGCGACATAAATGGTGCAATTTTGTAGCCTGAGTTAATCCAATAATGAAGAAAATTATTGGTATTGGGGTTGCCGTGATCTATACCCACATAATAGCCCAAATAAAACTCCCCCTGCATAAAATCATTGTTCAGTCCTACAGTAATGTTGGGTACAAAGCCTTCGCCCAATACAGGTGCGCCCAAACCTGAAGTAAGGCTACCACTCAAAAGACCAATTTGTGGATTGATATTGAGGCTTTCAGATACCTTGAAATTCACGCCTGCGCCAAACTCTGTCCAGTTGCCCCACTCGCCACCAGCAGCACCACCTGACCAGAGGATACCATAAAAAGTAAAGTCCACCTTGTCGCTGATGGCATAGGAGCCCGCAAAGAAGGGATAAAAGCCAAAGAAGATGTCAGAATTTAAAGTTACATTCATGCTGAATTTGCTTTCTTCTTCTTCTTGTGCAAAAACAGCTTGATTCGTCAAGATAAAGCACGCCACTAGCGATAAGAACAGTTTGGAGATTGTAGTAAATCTTTTTTTCATAATGCACTTAAAATTTAAAATGAAACAATGGTTTAAATTTGAACCTATTTTTCTAAAAAAGTAATTAAAAACAGATTTATAGGTGCTAAAAAATACTTGTTTTATTAAAAAACATATTTTATTGTGAAAAATAAGTTAAAAAAATAACTACTTTTTTTAGTTTTTATAATTTTTTAATTTCAAATTGACTTTTATAACAGAGTAATACTAAAATACATAGCAATATTGCTAATAAATCAATAAATAGGCAATAGACAACTTTTAATTATTATATAACATATTTTGATAAAATAATTTGTTGGTTTAAGCCAGATTACCAAAATTAAAATAATGTGTTATCAAATGCAGGTCGAGAGGGGGCTAGTTATGATGAATTTTTAACTTTTGTATGGCTAGGGTGGGAAAGAGATTTTTGCAATATAAAATTACGCAAAGCGGTTTTGAGTATCCGCTTTGCGTTTCAATACGTTATTCTGGTTTTTCAGTGATATTTAATGCGTTTTCTGCAATTTGCTTCATTTCTTGTCGGTATTTGGCTATGTCGCAAGCCAAAAAGATAGCCTCGCGGAGTGAGGTCTCATCAGCAATACCCTTGCCCGCTATGTCGAAGGCAGTGCCGTGGTCGGGGGAGGTTCTCACAATAGGCAAGCCTGCTGTGTAGTTTATCCCTCGCTCAAAGGCAAGCGTCTTGAAAGGAATCAGCCCTTGGTCGTGATACATTGCTAGTACGCCATCAAATTTATTGAACTCCCCTTGCCCAAAAAAGCCATCAGCAGGGAAGGGCCCATAAACCAACTCCCCTTTCTTCTTCATTTCTAGCACAGCGGGGCGGATTACTTGCTGTTCTTCATCGCCTAGTAGCCCATTTTCGCCTGCATGAGGATTGAAGCCCAGCACTGCTATTTTCGGTTTTAAAATACCAAAATCATTGCGGAGGCTTTCCAGCAAGATACTTGCCTTAGTCTGTATTAATTGCCTGGTGATGCGTTTGGAAACCTCTACCAAGGGCATATGACCTGTAGCTACTGCCACACGTAGTTGGTCGGCAACCAACAGCATAAGGCTTTCTTTTTGCTCAAACATAGTGGTAAAAAACTCAGTATGCCCAGGAAACTTAAATTCATCACTTTGGATATTGGTCTTGCTGATGGGCGCAGTTACTATGGCATCTATATAGCCCTGCTTGAGGTCTTCTACTGACATTTGCAAGGCTTTGAGTGCCATTTGCCCTGCTTCGGGGCTGAGTACTCCGGGCTGTACCTCAAAGTTTTTGTTGCCCATTACAGCGATTAGGTTAGTTTTTTTATGGCTAATCTGCTTGGGGCTATTAATTTGATGAATGAACCATTCCTTGAGGTTGAGTATTTTTCGGTAGCGAGAGAGTATTTTCATAGAGCCATAAATCACGGGAGTACAAATTCTGAGAATATGACTGCTAGAAAGTGCTTTCAAGATTACTTCTGGACCTATGCCATTAAAATCACCTATTGTAATGCCAATTACTGGTTTTTGCCCTTTATTTTGTTGATGTGTTTCATTGTTCATGATTTGTATTTACACTATTTTGTGCTTTTTTTGGTTTAAAATTGTACTTACTAATGCAAAATAAGCTAAATTTTTTGCAAAAACACATTTTAAGAAGAGGCTTTAACTACTGCACCAAAGGGTTGTACCAATGCTTTTAGATTCTCAGGCTGAAATAACACGATAATCATCTAGAGTACGCCTACTATTTTTTAAGTTACCATCAAATTTGTATTCTAATTGATTGAGTGCAGTACTAAATCTATAAAATACTTGCTTATTCAACTATGATGCACTAATTTTCGCATCTGAAACAAGTTTTGCAATGGATTACTCTGCAAACCGCTACAAATGAGAAACTTAGCATTGGTTTTGCAAGTTCAGCTCAACAATAAAAATACAAAAAGAGCAGACTGCTCAGATGTTTTAATTTTACAATAGAGAAAATGATTTTTACAGACAACACACTTCTTGATGTATTTCTACTACTCGCTTTGCTGGGCATATTGGTTGTCTATGTGATAATGCGCAACAAGGTCAAGAAATTACAAAAAGAAAATATACACCTCTCAAAAAAATATACCAAGCTACAAACAGCATTAGAGGCTACCAAAAAAGAACTTGGGCTTGAGATAAGAGCGCGCGACCGAAAGTTAGAAATTGCTGACGAAAAATACCTCTCACTGCAAAGCGACTGTCAGACTACCCAAAAAGCCCTCAAAGCAGAACTAGAAGAAAAAAATAACTTGTTGGCAAGTATCAATAGCTCGCCAAGCAATGCCCAAGATGAGGAAAGCAAAGAGTAAGATATGCTTGCTATTTATTATTCCTTCACAGAGCAGTAGCTTTGCAAGTAAACAAAACTATATGCTACCCTTTGGCTAAGTTTTTTGTAGAAGAAAACATTTTACAAACTCTACTAACCAACATTAACAACACATTTACAAACTATGCTGCAACTCAACGCAAAAAAAAGCATCTTTAAAGCGTATATCAGATAAATTTATTTGGTTTACTACTTTTTTAACAAAAAAATTACTACAATGAAAAATAATATCTTAGCACGCTTACAATATCTATGGGTGTGGTGCTTTATTGCATTGCTCCCTTCCCTTGCTCAAGCACAAATCGGAAAAATATGGTACACTGACGCCTATCTTTATGTCAATATCCCTGGTAATGGCGTGGTAGTACTCAACAACCTAGACCCACAAAACCCTCAAAAAATTGGCTATATTGATATTGCAGGCAACATAGACCTTGCCGTTCGGGGAAATTACCTCTATGCCAACAGCCACCAAGATTTGGTCGTGATTGATGTAAGTGAGGTAGAAAAACCCAAAGAAGTACACAGAATCCCTAATGTATTCTCACATCACAACATAGGCTTTGGCAATATGCCCTCTATCGTCTGGAATCCTGGCAACGCTCCTATCGGGGCAATGCTGCGCCGCCCGCAGGTAAGGGCTAACCTCAACACCAATACCTTCGGGACTGGCACCAATAATCCTCTTATCTCTAGCTTTGGTTCAACCTCTGCCGCCCCTGCAAGCGTGAGCAAAGGCGGTTCTATGGCTTGCTTTACGCTGCAAGGAAATTATATGTATGCCATTGATGCCAATAGCCTACTGGTATTTGACCTGAGCGACCCAGCCCAACCCATGCAGAAAGGCAATAAAATCAATGTTGGCAACGACATAGAAACCCTCTTTGCTTATGGCGACCGTCTCTACATTGGCGCACAGACTGGTATGTCTATTTACAGCATTGCTGACCCTACCACACCTAGGGCCGAGGGCAGGTATAGGCACACCCGTAGCTGCGACCCCGTGGTGGTAGAAGGAAACTATGCCTTCGTAACGCTCAGAAGTGGTACAGAATGTGGCGGTACTATCAATCAACTTGATGTGATTGATGTGAGCAATCCACGAAGCCCCAAAAGAGTAAAATCATACAACATGACCGAACCCTACGGGCTAGGCATAGATGCAGGTACTCTGTTTGTGTGTGATGGAAGAAGCGGCCTGAAAGTCTATGATGCAGCCAACCCACTCAACCTCCGAATTACAGCACATTTTAGAGATATTCAGACCTATGATGTGATTCCAGTATCGCACAGAAAGCTACTCATTATGGCTGGCGAGGACAAAATAAGACAGTATAGCTACAAAGACCAACAACAACCTCAGTTATTGAGTACTTTTGTAGTAGAATAAATACCTAATTATTTAGCAGTTCATTCAAAGGGGGGCATCAGGCGATGCACCCCCTTTTTTATTTTTTGATGCCTCTACCATTGATGTAGCTTTTATAAATAGGCAGGTTTGTTATGGACTTGTTGCTTGTTAGAGGCAGGGCTGCTTTTAAAGTCGATTTTCTAACAGACCAAAAAAAATCAAACTTTTCAGTTCAATTTTACGATTTATGATAAAAAGAAAATGCACGTGTAAGAAATGAGGCTTTTTTAGGAGTTTTTAAGAACCTTAAGATAAAAAGCACCATATTTGCGGAAATAAGCAGAAAATAGAACAGAAAACAACTATGCCAAAAAACTTAGTAATTGTAGAATCGCCTGCCAAGGCAAAAACCATAGAAAACTATTTAGGAAAAGACTATATCGTAAAATCAAGCTATGGGCATGTAAGAGATTTACCAAAAAAAAATGATGCTATTGATATTGCCAATGGTTTCAAACCTACCTACGAAATTAGCCCTGACAAGAAACAGGTCATCTCTGAGCTAAAAAAATTAGCCAAAGAAGCTGAAATTATCTGGCTTGCCACAGATGATGACCGCGAAGGGGAGGCTATCTCTTGGCACCTCAAAGAAGCACTCAAGCTGAAAGATAGCCAAATCAAGCGTATTGTTTTTAGAGAAATCACCAAAAATGCTATCTTGAAGGCTATTCAATCTCCCAGAGGCATAGACGAAGACCTCGTCAATGCACAACAGGCAAGGCGTATCTTAGACCGTATCGTGGGCTTTGAAATCTCTCCACTACTCTGGACAAAAATCAAGGCAGGACTCTCCGCAGGGAGGGTACAATCGGTAGCTGTGCGACTGATTGTAGAGCGTGAGCGCGAAATTGATGCTTTTACGCCCAGCAGTGCCTTCAAAATTACGGCTGATTTTTGGGTAGAAGAAAAAAAAATCCTCTCGGCTGAGCTCTCTAATAAATTTGAGGCGGAGAGTGATGCGCAAGACTTTCTCAACAAATGTGTAGGGGCTGCCTACAGTATCAAAAATTTAGAAACTAAA
Source organism: uncultured Cytophagaceae bacterium (assembly GCA_964480455.1). Lineage (GTDB taxonomy): Bacteria > Bacteroidota > Bacteroidia > Cytophagales > Microscillaceae > JAABSX01. The sequence continues at coordinate 1,765 of CAYZQI010000059.1, read as the reverse complement.
CCTGCCAAAAAAAGCCCCGCACCTCCTTTTACTACCTCTACTTTGCAGCAAGAGGCAAGCAGAAAGCTGAGCTTCTCAGTAGCACAAACCATGTCAGTAGCCCAAAAACTCTATGAAGCAGGTAAAATTACTTACATGCGTACTGACTCCACCAACCTTTCAGAGGATGCCATCAAAGCAGCCGTAGCACAAATAGAAAAAGACTATGGCAAGCAATATGTACAAACAAGGGTCTATAAAACCAAATCACAATCGGCACAAGAAGCGCACGAAGCCATCAGACCTACTGATTTTGCAGCCATTCAAGCTAGTAAAGACCGCAACGAACAGCGCCTTTATGAGCTTATCTGGAAGCGTGCCATTGCCTCTCAAATGGCAGATGCACAGCTCGAGCGTACCACAGCTACCATCCTCATAGACCCCGTGCGTTACAACCAAAGCCAGACAAGCCCTGCCAAAATGCCCGCCTTGATAGCCAAAGGCGAAGTAATTAAGTTTGAAGGCTTCTTGAAAGTATATCTTGAGTCAAGTGATGATGAGGAAGAAAGCGAAGATACTTCTAAAATGCTCCCTCCGCTCAAAGTAGGGCAAGCCCTTGACCTCAAAGAAATGCTTGCTACTGAACGGTTTGCACGCCCTGCTGCACGTTTTACAGAAGCAAGCCTTGTAAAACAACTCGAGGAAATGGGCATTGGGCGACCTTCTACTTACGCGCCCACTATCTCTACCATTCTCAAAAGAGGCTATATAGTGAAAGAAGACCGCGAAGGAAAAGAGCGTGTATATAGAGAATTACTCTTGAAACAAGATAAAATCACACTACAAAAGAAAACCGAAATCACAGGGCGCGAACGTGCCAAGCTCTTTCCGACTGATGTGGCCACTGTGGTCAATGACTTTTTGGTAGCGCATTTTACACGGGTCTTAGACTATTCTTTCACAGCACAAGTAGAGCAAGAATTTGATGAAATAGCTGATGGTAAAAAAGAATGGGTCAAAATGCTGACTACTTTCTACAAATCTTTTCACGAGAGGGTAGAAGAAACCAAAAAAATAGACCGTTCTGATGTTTCTTCTTCTCGTGTGCTAGGCAAAGACCCCAAAACAGGCAAAGATGTATTGGTAATCTTGGGACGTTATGGGGCTTTTGTGCAAATAGGCGAAACCATAGACAAAGAAGACAAACCGCCCCGCGCCAGCTTATTGCGCGACCAACGCATAGACACCGTTACACTCGAGGAAGCACTAGAACTGTTTAAACTACCAAGAGATGTAGGTATGTTTGAAGACAAGAAAATGGTGGCTGCCATTGGTAGGTTCGGACCGTACATTAGGCACGATAGCAGTTTTTACTCTCTAGGAAAAGATGACGACCCTCTCGAGGTGGGTGAAGAACGCGCCATAGAAATCATACAGAACAAACGCAAAGCAGATGCAGAGAAATTTATCAAAGGCTTTGAAGAAAACCCTGATATTCAAGTACTGAATGGACGCTGGGGGCCTTACATCAAAGCGGGCAAAAAGAATGTTAAGATTCCGAAAGATAAAGACCCACACTCGCTTACCTTAGAAGAGTGTATGGAGCTTGCAGAAAAAGCTCCTGAAAAGAAAGGAAAAGCATCTGCAAAGAAAAAAAGTAAGTAAACTGTGGTAGCAGGCTTCTGTCTGCTACCTTTTATAGGGTGCAAGTCAAATCTCCCTTTTTTACCACCTCACCCCTTCCCTCTCCACAAGAGAGGGCAGAAGAAAGTCAATTTGACTTGCA
>CAYZQI010000058.1:0-25800 GCA_964480455.1 uncultured Cytophagaceae bacterium | reverse complement strand
TGTAGCAGCGGACTGGAAGTCCGCTGGCATTTATGTTCTGAACAGTATTCAAGCTATCTTATGAAACACTACTACAAAAATTGTCAGAGAACCGTTTTTTATTGTATTTTTGATTTGTAAAAAAATTCATTTTTATTTTTTAGTAAAAAGTAAAAAATAACTTTAACAATCTTAGTTCATAAGTTGCTGATAATGAGTGAACTAACAATTCATAATTCACTTAGGCATGAAGCATTTATTTTTTTTGTTGGGCTTATTTCTATTTTTTCAGCAAAGTACAAGTTGGCTAAATGCTCAAGAGATTCCTGCTTTTTTTCGTGTGCTTGACCTTACAAAAAGCCTTTCTGAGCAAGAAAAGACACTACTTGAGCAAAAAATCAGACATTATGAAGACAGCACTTCTACACAAATTGTGGTATTAATGTTACCAAGTTTGGCAGGAAAAACAATTGAAGAATTTTCTGTCGAAATCTCACAAAAACTTGGTATCGGCAAGAAGGGTAAAAATAATGGGGTATTAATTTTGATTGCGAAAGCAGACAAAAAAGTTAGGATAGAAGTAGGCTATGGCTTGGAAGGAGCTTTGCCCGATTTAGCAACAAAGCGCATCATAGAAGAGTTGATGTTTCCTTCTATCAAGAGGCGAAATTTTTTTGAAGCCTTGGACAAAGCCATTGATAAAATAATGGAACTAGCCGAAGGAGAGTTTGCACCCTCTGAAACTTCTACTTTATCACCTCTTTTGCTATTTTTGATATTGGTGTTTGCGTTGGGTGTTTCGGTTATTTTTTTAGGGATTTATTTTTACAGAAAGAGGTCAGAGATTTGATATTTTCACCTGTTTTCTCAAAAAACAGTGGGTGTTTGGTTGATGCGAGATTGGTGGTAGTTGGTGGTTTTACTATTTTGATGTCCACTCTGCCTACACAGAAAAAGCCTATTTTTTTAGAGGTTAGTCTTTTTAGTTCATTAGCTGTGCTAGGTTTCTTATTGGAAGACCTAGCACAGCATTGGTTATATTTACAAGTAGAAAGTAGGCAATCCCACAGCCTAATCACTAATTGAGTCAAGTAATAAATTATGCTGTAAGTAGTCAAAAAAGAAATCAGGCGGCGGCACTCGTTTAGAGATGCGGAGGCAAAATCTTTCCTTTCACCTCTCCAAAACCCACTCGTACCCCATCTTTTTGGGCAAAGCCCTTCATGATGATGGTGTCGTGGTCTTGGATAAACTTGCGCTCGGTGCCATCGGGCAAGGCAATAGGCTTTGTGCCACGCCAGGTTAGCTCAAGCATAGAACCATAGCTACTAGGGTCTTTGCCGCTGATAGTGCCTGAGGCACACATATCTCCTACATTGAAGTTACAGCCATTTACGCTGTGGTGGGCAAGTTGCTGGCACATATTCCAATACATATACTTGAAATTACTTTTGCAAACGGTGTGTGCTGCACTTGCCTCGGGCTGAATAGCCACTTCTAGCTGAATATCATAATTTTTATTGCCTTCGTATTTGAGGTACTCCAGCACTTCGGGGTTTTGCTCAGGGCAAGGTACACGAAAAGGCTCTAGTGCCTCTAGAGTTACTATCCAAGGCGAGATAGAAGAAGCAAAACTTTTTGCTAGAAAAGGTCCTAATGGTACATACTCCCATTTTTGTATATCTCTTGCCGACCAGTCGTTGAACAATACCAAGCCGAAGATATGTTCTTCAGCCTCACTTGTACTGATGCGTTGCCCAAGTTGGGTAGGCTTGCCTACCACAAAAGCCATTTCAAGCTCAAAATCAAGCAAACGGGTAGGTTGAAAAGTGGGTGTTTTGGCATCATCAGCTTTGGTTTGCCCAAGTGGGCGGTGAATGGCTGTGCCTGATACCACAATAGAACTTGCCCTGCCGTGGTAGCCCACAGGGAGATGTCGCCAATTAGGAAGTAGGGCATTGCTAGGGTCGCGAAACATAGTACCTACATTGGTAGCGTGTTCTATGCTAGAGTAAAAATCAGTATAATCACCTACTTTGACGGGCAAGTGCATCTGCGCAGTAGCTTGTGGACAGAGTATTTCATCTGCTTTTTGTGCCGTTTCGGTATTGCTTTGTGCCAAGAGGTCGGTGAGTTGTTGGCGAAAACGGTTGGTAGTAGCTTTGCCCAAGGCGATAAACTCATTCAAAAAATCAGCTTCAAAAAACCCTTTGGGAAGGTTAAACTTGTCTAGCATACCTAAGTTTTGTAGGGCGGCTAAGTCAAGAATTTGCTTACCAATGGCTACGCCCATTCGTTTTCTAGGATTTTCGGGTGTTGAGAAAATGCCATAAGGCAGGTTTTGAATTGGAAAGTCGCTCTCTTGGGGTACTTCTACCCAAGATTTTAGTAAGAAGTCGGTCATGTCTTAATTTTAAGTTATTGAGTTATGAATTGCTAGTAAAAATTACATTATCAATCAGCCTTACCTCGCCCAGATAAGCAGCAATACAGAGTGCTATCTCTTGATGAGGGTGTATTTTTTTTATTGGCTGAAGCGTAAATCTATCTACTACCTCAAAATATTCTAGCTGTAAGCCTCCTTTTTCAAAAATGATGCGTACCGTATTTTTCACTTCTTCAATGCTTTTTTGATGGCTTTGAAGCAAAGCCTGCATACTAAAGAGTGTGTCGGGAATGAGTTGTGCTTGTTGGCGTTGGGTAGAGCTAAGCCTTTGATTGCGTGAGGACATTGCCAAGCCATTTTCTTCTCTGAATGTGGGGCATATTATCAACTCAATCTCAAAAGAAAGGTCTTGCACCAATTGAGTGATGATGAGGGTTTGTTGTAAATCTTTTTGCCCAAAATAAGCGCGGTGTGGCTTTACGAGGTGAAAAAGTTTGGCTACTACCAATGCAACTCCATTGAAATGTCCAGGGCGAAAGTGTCCTTCCATTACCTGCTCGAGATAGCCAAAATCAAAGCGCAGACTTGCTGGCTTTGGGTACATAATCTGGTCGTTGGGTAAAAAAACTTTGACTTTGTTGTATTTTTCTAGCTGTGCCAAATCTTGCACTACTTGTCGGGGGTAATTTTGCAAGTCGTCAGTATTGTTGAATTGTGTAGGGTTTACATAAATACTGCATACTACTTGGTCATTTTCTTGGATTGCACGCTCTATGAGTGCCAAATGCCCTTGGTGTAGTGCACCCATAGTGGGCACAAAGCCCAGACTTTGTTGGCTCAAATAGAGAGACTGACGGTAGTCATGAAGGCTTGAAAGTGTATCAAAAACTTCTATCATATTGAATCAAAAATAGGTTAAGCTAGAGTTCAAAGCTAGTGATATATGCGTAAAAATAGAAATCTTAGTTTTTTTTTGTATTTTTGCATTCAATTTTAAATTGTGATTTTTAAATCTTATCGAGAATGCAAAAACTCCGAATACTTTATGTAGCCAGTGAGATAAAACCTTTTCTCAAAATGTCGAAAGCCGCACAACTGGTATGCGACCTCACCCAAGCCATGCAAGAAAAAGGCATGGAAATACGTATCTTAATCCCCCGATTTGGAACAATCAATGAACGAAAGAACCGCCTGCATGAGGTAGTGAGGCTTTCAGGAATCAACATTTCAGTAGGAGAGGAGGAACGCCCACTTGTGATAAAAGTTGCTTCTATTCCATCTGCCAAGCTCCAAGTTTATTTCATTGATAATGAAGATCTCTTTCAGCGCAAGGCAGTTTTTAATGATAAAGAAACTGGGACTTTTTTTGATGATAATGACGAGCGTGCTATCTTCTTCTGTAAAGGAGTGCTAGAGACTGTCAAAAAACTTGGCTGGGCACCCGATATAGTGCATTGCCACGATTGGATGAGTGGCTTAGTGCCTATGTACCTCAAAACTGCTTACAAAAAAGAACCCATTTTTCAAAATACTAAGTCCATCTTTACAGTCTATAACAACTCTTTTGAACATCAATTCAAAGAAGATTTTTTTGAGAAGGTAAAAATGATGGACATTGAACCCAAAGATATTTCTTCACTTGCCTCGCGTGATTTTGAGGCGTTCATAAAATCAGGCTTAGAATATGCCGACACCATCACCAAAGCCGAAGAGTCTTATTCGGCAAATATTACACGTCTGCTCACCCTCACCGAAACCGAGCAGGAAATCAATACCATTCAAGAAACTTCCGAATTTTCTTTACAATGAATTGGCAAGTGTTAGCTAATATGAAACTGCGCTTCTTGTTACTGATTGTCGTGCTTTTTAGCTTCTTTTCCTGCGAACGCTCCAAAGAAATTGGCTTTGGGCTAGTACCACGCGAAGAGGTAGGTGTATTTTTTACAGATACCCTCACCATAAAGGCATCAACAGTGCTTGCAAAAGTAAATACCACCAATACCAATGGGCTGCTTGTAGGACAATACCAAGACCCTGTACTGGGAGAGGTAAAGGCGCAAACCTATTTTCAAGTAGTGCCAGATACACTGCGCTTATTGCGCAACGATGACAATAACTTACTTATTTATGACTCGCTGGTGGTAGAACTTAATTTCTCTTACTTTTATGGAGATTTAGATATACCCCAAACTTTTGCGCTGCATCAACTCACAGAAAGCATTGCCGAGGAGGTAGAATATACCAATCAAAGTAGTGTGAGCTTTGAGCCTACTCCACTGCAAACTTTTACAGTAATAGGACGAGAACTTCAAGAAAGTCCTAATTACCGTATCAAATTAAGCGACCTTGTAGGGCTTGATATTTTCCAGAAAGCCCATGATAATGTTACCGTTGCAGAATTTATAGATGCTTTCAAAGGCTTTGCACTGGTGCCGCAAGTAGCCGCAGGCGAAGAAGGTTATATGGCTGCTTTTGGTACTTTTACTGCCTCCAGAATGGCACTCTACTACCACGAAGATAGCGAAACCCCCTTTAATAGGGTGCTGCCTTTTCAAGTATTTGCAGGCCTGAGGTTCAATCAAATTTCAAGCAATAGGGCAAATACTTTATTGGGCAACCAACTCATCAATATTTTTGATCAAGTAAGCAGTACACAGACAGATGGGCTTACTTTTGTGCAGGCAGGCGTGGGTTTGCAAACCAAAATCAGTTTTCCTTCTTTGCAAAACCTCAAAAATAGGGGCAATGTAGCCATCAATAAGGCAGAACTGGTTATCAAGGCTCAAGGCGAAAGTACAGATGTATTTGAGCAGCCCAATGGGATCATTCTGTATGAATCTGATGAAAGCAATCAAATACTACGCTCAGGAGAAGATGAAAATGCTGTTGACCTTATTTTGCAAGCAGAAGGAAGAAACCCATTCGGGTTTGATAGCCCTTTGATTCTCAATTACAATGCAAGAAACGAAGAGTTTGTTGGTGAAATTACAACACACTTACAACTGCTTTTTACGGGGGTGAAAGAAAACCCTGCATTGCTTATCTCGCCAGCCGAACTGGCAGGAAGAGTAAATCGTCTTATCGTCAATGCGCAGAAAGATTCGCCTTTTTCTATGAAGCTCAGGGTCTTTTACACAGTATTTAATTAAACTCAATTTCACAAAATCCGTTTTGGGCAAAGTACAATAACGGATTTTGAGTTTTTTACTTGAATATTCAGATAAATCTATGCTATACTTCTATACTCAAGAGATTGATTATTAGGTTATTATTTTTAATTCGTTAGTAATGAGTATCCCATAAAAAGTAATGGTTTAATCTATTTATTTATCACTACTACTCATAAAATACACTTGTTTTTATAGTACTGCATTACTCTCAATATTTACTAATTTTTATGCTTTTTAAAAATAATCACACACACCTCATTAGCCAGCATAAACAACACCGTAGCAAAACCTTAATCATCAATCATAAACGTATTTTTAATCTCAAATCTTTAATCTTATCATTATGTGTGGAATAGTTGCTTACACTGGTCAGCGCGAAGCCTTGCCAGTTATCCTCAAAGGACTTAAAAGACTCGAGTACCGAGGCTACGACAGCGCAGGGGTCGCCCTGCTGAACGGGTCGCTTGAGGTCTATAAAAAACAAGGCAAAGTAAGTGAGTTAGAAAAAAACCTTGAAAGCCAAGCCTTACACGGGCGAACAGGCATAGGGCATACCCGTTGGGCTACCCACGGCGAACCTAACGATGTCAATGCACACCCTCACTTCTCAGCCAATAATAAAATTGTACTTATCCACAACGGAATCATTGAGAACTTCTCCGTCATTAAAGAGGACTTAATCAACAAAGGATATCAATTTAGAAGTGAAACCGACTCTGAGGTGCTGGCTACTTTTATAGAAGACATCTATACCCATACTCAAACCACTTTAGATGAAGCCACACGCCTTGCCTTACAAAAGGTAGTAGGAGCGTATGCCATCGTGGTGATGTCTGCCCAAGAACCTGAGCAGCTAGTAGCTGCCCGAAAAGGTAGCCCTCTTGTGATAGGTATTGGCGAAGGCGAGTATTTTATCGCCTCTGATGCTACGCCTATCATAGAATATACCAACGAGGTAGTCTATCTTGATGACCATGAGATGGCAGTTATCAAAAACAAAACACTCACTATCAAAAACTTAGACTCAGTAGCCAAACGCCCCTATATCCAAAAACTTGACCTAGAGCTAGAAGCTATTGAAAAGGGGGGCTTTGAGCATTTTATGCTGAAAGAAATATTCGAGCAGCCCAAATCTGTGGCAGACAGCATGCGAGGGCGTATTCATGCCAAAACAGGCACACTACAGCTAGGAGGCCTTACAGAATACATCAACCGATTGGTGAGTGCCGACCGTATCGTATTTGTAGCTTGTGGTACTTCTTGGCACGCAGGGCTAGTAGCTGAGTATTTATTTGAAGAATTGGCACGCATACCCGTAGAAGTAGAATATGCCTCAGAGTTTAGGTACAGAAACCCCATTATTCGTGAAAATGATGTAGTAGTAGCTATCTCTCAATCAGGTGAAACCGCTGATACACTTGCAGCCATTGAACTTGCCAAATCTAAGGGAGCTATCATCTTTGGCATTTGCAATGTAGTAGGGTCTTCTATCCCAAGAGCAACCCACGCAGGGGCATATATCCACGCAGGGCCCGAGATAGGCGTAGCAAGTACCAAGGCTTTTACAGGGCAAATAACAGTACTGACCATGATGGCTCTTCTGGTTGCCTATCGCAAAGGCACTATCTCTGAAACCCAATACAGAAAAATACTGGTAGAATTAGAACTTATCCCTTCTAAAATAGCAGAAGCACTCAAGCTCAATGCACAAATAGAGTACATAGCTGATATTTTCAGAGATGCTCGTAATTTCTTATACTTAGGCAGAGGCTACAATTTTCCCGTTGCACTCGAGGGGGCTTTGAAACTCAAAGAAATCTCCTACATTCATGCCGAGGGCTATCCTGCCGCCGAGATGAAACATGGGCCTATCGCCCTAATTGATGAAGAAATGCCAGTAGTTTTTATTGCTACCAGTGATAGTAGCTATGAAAAAATAGTTTCTAACATCCAAGAGGTAAAAGCCCGAAGAGGTAGGGTGATTGCCATTGTTACCGAAGGCGACACGCTTATCAAAGAAATGGCTGATTTTATCATTGAAATACCTAAGACGCACGAGGCATTGGTGCCGCTTTTGGCAGTAATTCCGCTTCAATTGCTTTCTTACCATATCGCAGTGATGCGTGGCTGTAATGTGGACCAGCCTCGCAATCTTGCCAAATCAGTAACCGTAGAGTAGAAATTAAATATACTGATTGTATTTTTTAGCTGTGGCATTACTTTGCTACCCTGCCACAGTTAAAAAATTAATCTTCTACAAAGTAAAAATTAAAGACTGCTTCTGCGGCATCACTTTTCTCTTTGGCAAAGTGCAGTGCATTGAATCCTTCTTGTGTATTGCCACTGAGTAGTTCTAAGGCTCCATAAGCGGAAATGGCATCGGCATTTTCGCTACTCGAAGTAAGTGAGCGAGTGAGGTAGTCTTTTGCCTTTTCGTATTCTTTTGCTTCAAAAACGATTAAAAAGACATAAAACAACAAATCAGCATCTTGGGGGAAGTACTCAAGCCCTTTTAAGAGTGTTTCCATTCTTTTTTCTTTGCTACCCAGCTCGGAGTGAATCTTTGCCATGACCATATAATCGGCAGCAGTAGCTTTGACTTGCATTTTTTGTTGAGTGAGTTTGAGTGCTTTGGCGTATTCTTCTTGGCTGACATACATAAACACAAGATTGTCGTAGAAGTCCGTTCTCTCAGGACTTAGTTTGATAGCTTCTTCGCCATAGCTGTAGGCAAGTTTGAGGCTACCCTCCAGGAAATGAATCAAACTCAAGACATAAGCAGGGTAGCTTTTATCCCCTTTGGTATTTTTGTGGTAGTCCAAGAAGTATTTTTTGATATTAGCAAGCTGAGGATCTTTGCTAGATAGATTTTTCATGGCTTTTTTTGTTTCTTGGTCATTGTCAGAGTTGATGATGGTGGCAAAAAGTGTTTTGTAGAGAATATTCATCAGTTCTGATGATTGTAGCAGTAGTCCAATTACTTGTGTAGGATAATTTTGATAGGCACTTTTGATGTGGCTGTTGTCTATCTGGAGTCTGCTCATGTCTATATCTTGTGAATCAGACATTTTCATAAAAAAATCTGTAAGAAATAAGAAAATAAGCGCATCTAAATTTTGTGCGTCTTTCTCAAGTACCTCTCCGTAGAGTGCTTTGGCTATTTTAAACTCGCCCATTTCTTTGAGCCTAAATGCAAGATTGACCTTATATCTGCTACTGTCAGGAGCAATTTCGGCAGCGCGCGAGGCGGCACTGTGCGCTTTTTCGGGTTCAGTGCGCATAGCATAGAGCAAAGACAAGTAATAATGATTTCTTGCTTCGTTGGGTTTTTGTTCAATCAATTGAAGCAGTCTTTGTTGATGTTGTTCTAGGAGTTCGTTGATTTTAGCGGTATCGTTGGGGTAGAGTTGCATATATGAGCTGATATAATCAGCCCAAACTGCTCCATTGTTTGGGTCTGTTTTGAGTTGTGCTTCGGTTTCTACCAATTGTTTTTGGTAGTGCTTTTTATCCATTGCAGCCTTGCCGTGCAGGTCATTTGCATTAAAATTAAGGCTGAGAGCAACCTTTGAGGAGGGGCGGAGAGAGTCTATGAACGCTTGTACTTCCTCGAGTTGTGCTTCTTTTTTGAGGCTGTAGGTTTGTGCTGATACACATTGCACAAAGTACAAAGCAAAAATGAGCGTAAACATATTTGTTTTCATGGGTATAATCATTGCCTTTGGAAAATAAAAAATGATGATTTGGCAAAACTGACTACTTTTGTGTTTTATTTTACCTGAGGTATTGCGCAGTATTTTACCAAATCAAAAACACATACGGATATGCCTTGTAAATGATTGTGATTTGTAGCAAAGCTTAAAAATAATAATACTGCCCTGCTAGTAGTAAGGCACAGCCACAAAGGATAAATCTGGCCTAGTGTATTTCCTCGAAGTTTGTTTTGGGCTAAGACCTTGCCAGTACCAAATACTCCTTTGAGAAAGATTGCCAAAATAGTATAGCCTTTTGTAAAAATTAGTTTTACTGCTTTAAAGTTTTTCTTGATGCATAATGATGGCTTCGCCACGTAGGGTTTCTTTTTGAGTAGTGCTGTCTATGATGGTAGTAAGTACTGTAGCACGGTGTTTCTCACGGTCAATGGCATTGATAGAGAAGTGCGCTTCGTATTGGGTATCTATCCGCATAGGGCGCAAGAACTCCATACTTTGCTTGAGATAGACAGTGCCTTCGCCTGGGAAGAGTGTTCCAAATACCTTAGAAAATACGCTACCGCCTAAGAAGCCATGCATGATAGGTTGCTTGAAAGGTGTGGTAGCTGCATAACTAGCATCAAGATGCAGGGGGTTTTTATCGCCCGTAACTTGTGCAAATGCAACTACCTCTTCTTGGCTAAAAGAGAATTGATAAGTATAAGTATCTTCAAGTTGTAACATAAAAAACAAATTTTAAATATTGGTATAGTACAATTAATTTTAAAATATAATAATTCTAAGAAATAGTGCTGTTTTCTTGTAATTAGCCAACGAAAACGTTTGCATAATGCACTCAAAGTTAAAGATAATTTCTAAAATATAAAGATAAATTTTATTTTTTCATAAACCCTACTTAAATTTGTGCTAATTAAAAAAAATTAATAAAGAACATGGATAGCCCTCAAAATTTTATAAATGCTTGGATGAGTACACAAAGCAAAATTGTGGATAATCTTGTAGATACTTCTAAAAAAATACAAGCTTCTTTTCAGAAAAATGAACTCGTAGAAAAATCTGTGGAAATGTACAGCAATTGGTTCGATAATCAGAAATCAATGACAGATTCTATGCTACATATTCTAAAAATTCAGGGAAGTAAGCCTACCAATAACCAAGATTATTTTAAAAACTTTATGGAGGCGCAAGTAGAATTTGGTAAAAAATGGGCAGATTTACTTACTGGAAAGGTATCAAAACCTAATAATACACCTGATATACTTAAATACTTAGAAAATATGCAAAACTTTTATGCCGACTGGACGAAAATGTATAGCAATATGTTTGCGCCAAATACTACTCCACAAAATCCAATGTTTAACTTTGGGCAAATTCCTAACCTCTCAGAGGTCAATCAGATGATAAACAATACCCGCACTTACATGAAGATGTTTGAAATGTGGCAGCCAATCTATAAAATGGTTCAAAGCAATGCCGTAGGCATAGACTCGCTCAATAAAATGCTAGATATGGAAAAATACCGCGAGATTCTTTCCGGTATTTTTCAACTCATGGACAAAGATAAGGCTAATAATTTCTTGAATATGATACAACAATTCAGTGAAATGACAGCCAAAAACCTAAACATGGGCAATGCCTTGCCACAAATGATGAGTAATCTCCAACAGATGTTTCCTAACCAAATGCTAGACCAAAACCTCGGTACACTCACTCAAATTAGCCAGCAGTTTAATGAACAGTTCCAAAAAATGATTCAACCACACTTTACCACAGTGCCTGCCAGCCGCGAAAAAGAAATGGCGCGACTCACCATGGAAATCCAAAACCGATATACAAAATACTATGTCAAAACCAGTGAAATGCAAAATACTATCTATGTGGCAGGACAAAAAGCCATGGAACTTGCCGTACAAGGAGTAATGCAAAAAGCACAAAGAGGAGGGGAGGCAGTGAGCTTTGATGAGTTCTATAATACCTGGGTAAATATTATGGAAGAAGAAATCATCAGCCTCTTCGGAGGAGATACTTACTCTAAACTGCAAGGAGATTTACTCAAAATAGGGCATGAAATCAAAGCGCATACCGACTCCCTCATGGAGCATATCTTAGCACCACTACCGCTTGTACCTCGCTCTGAAATAGACGAACTCAATGCCACTATCTATGAACTTAAAAATAAGGTCAGAAACTTGGAACAGCAATTGGCTGAATCAAAAAAAGAAAGTAGCCAAGCCCCACAGGAACGATAAATACTATAGTTGAAACGCTTGTTTCAATTTATTTCAATACCCTCTAAACATCTATGAAAATCTGAGAGGCTAATAAACATAAACCTAATTCAAAATTGACTAATTGTATGCAAGAAAATATGAATATGCTGGCTAGTTTAATGGAAAAAACTGCCCAAATCAATCAAAAAATCCAAAAAGGCAGCCAAACAATAAGCCAAATTGATAAAATAGAGGTAGGTACAGCACCCAAAGAAGAGGTCTGGCAAATGGACAAAGTAAAACTCTACCACTACCAACGAAGCAGCCCTGCCAATGTCCAAACGCCTATGCTTATCTCTTATGCCCTTATCAACCGCTATGATATGCTAGACCTACAGCCCGACCGCAGCTTGGTGCGTAAATTGCTGTCACTAGGGCTTGATATCTATGTGCTCGATACAGGCTACCCTACCCGCAACGAACGCTACCTTACAATGAACGACTACATCAATGTGTATATCAATGGGGCAGTGGACTATATCCGACAAGCACATCAAATCCCCTCTATCAATCTCATGGGTATCTGCCAAGGAGGCACTTTCTCTTTGATATATTCTGCCATTCATCCACACAAAATCAAAAATCTTGTAACACTCGTAACGCCCGTAGATTTTTCCAAAAATGATGGGCTGCTGTATCGTTGGTCGCGCGATTTAGATGTAGATGCCATTGTAGAAGGTTTTGGAGGTTTGATACCAGGTACTTTTTTAGATTCAGGATTTCAACTCTTGAAACCTATGTTGAAAGTGCGCAAGCAGACCAATTTTATCAATATGCTTGACAATGAAGATAAATTGATGAATTTCTACCGCATGGAAAAATGGATTAATGACCTGCCCGACCAAGCAGGCGAAACCTACCGTCAATTTATCAAAGACCTATATCAGCAAAACAAATTGGTAAAAGGTGAACTTATCATTGGGGAGCATCAAGTGAATCTTAAAAATATCACCATGCCTGCCCTCACGATTTATGCTTCCGAAGACCACCTCGTGCCGCCAAGTTCTACCAAGCCACTCAATGAACTGATAGGTTCAAAGGATAAGCAGTTGTATGAGTTTCCTGGGGGTCATATTGGTGTATTTACAGGGCAACGCTCTCAAAAAGAGTTAGGACCTACCATTCACGAATGGTTCAAAGAGCGTGATGTCTTGACTGTAAAGCCAGTAACTACTTCCAACCCTCAAAAAGTAAGTGAAGCAACAACTGAGGAAGATAGCAAACTCGCTGTGCCTAGTCCAGAACCAACAGAAACTATACAAGCAGCGCAGAAAAGAGAAGTACAAGACGAGAAAAAGGTGGCAGCTACTCCCGAAGTAGCAGCAGCAGCCCCTTCTTCAAAAAAAGAAGTTGAATTGGCTGAAATAGCTGCCAAGGCGGCTAACTTTGACTTCAGCAACATAGGCAAGGCCAATGAGGAAGATAAAGATGACCTCAAAAAAATCAATGGTGTAGGGCCTTACTTAGAAGAAAAACTCAATGCAATGGGTATCTACACTTATGCACAAATTTCAAAACTAACTGAAGAAGAACTAGAAACGCTTAGTAAGATTGTCAATTTTGCCTACGGACGTATCCAAAAAAATGATTGGGTAGGGCAAGCAAAAACATTTTGTAAAATCAATTAGGCAAAAAAGAGGGTGTACCACTTATGCCCTCTTTTACACTTGTTCAACCTTCTTCCTTCTATTTTGCTACCTCTCTTGCTACTTTTTGAGTGCCTTTATGGAAGCCTGCTATACTCAAAACTCACATTTTGTGAGTAGTTTTGTTATAAAATTATCTTTTTGTTATTGGATATTTTGTAGCTTGCAATACTTTTAAGTGCATACAATTACTCATTTATGAAAGCAATTATTCCCGTAGCTGGTATGGGTGCCAAACTTCGCCCTCATACACACACCCAACCCAAAACCCTCGTACCTATTGCAGGAAAGCCTATTTTGGCGCATATTATTGATTTTTTGGTGGAGGGGGGTATCCAAGATTTTATTTTTGTAGTGGGATACTTGGGTGATAAAATAGAGGCATATATTACCCAAAAATACCAACATCTCAATACCTCATTTGTCAATCAAGAACCGCGCGAAGGCTCTGCACATGCTATTTGGTGCTGTAAAGAGTTGGTAAAAGATGAAAAAGAAATCTTTATCATGTTTGGTGACACCATCGCGAGCTTCGACCTAAAATCGGTATTAGAAGCAGAACATACCACACTGGGTGTAAAAAAAGTTGCTAACCCCTTGCTTTTCGGAATTGCAGAAATAGAAGGAGAGTTTATTCATAAACTGGTGGAAAAACCACGTATCCCTAAGTCTAACCTCGCCCTTGTAGGTTTTTATAAAGTCAATAATGTACCGTTGCTCTTAGATTCTATTGAGTTTCTTATCAAAAACCACATCATGACCAACAATGAGTACCACCTTACTGATGCCCTAATGCGCATGATTTATCAAGGTGAGAAAATGAAAAAACTACAAGTTGATAATTGGTTTGATTGTGGCAAAAAAGAAACGCTCCTCGAGGCCAACGCCATCTTGCTGAACACACTCCGTTTTAAGAAACACAAGCCTCAAGATTTCCCAAATACCATCATCATACCGCCAGTAAGCATTGGAGAGCATTGCCAAATTGAACATTCTATTATAGGTCCCAATGTAGCCATTGGGGATAATACTATTCTTTCGCGCGCCATTGTGCAAGATAGTATCATTGGTTCTTACAGCGAGCTCAAAAATGTAGTGCTCAAAGCCTCCATTGTAGGAAACGACTCTTCACTCAAAGGATTGGTACAAAGCCTCAACATTGGCGACAGTACTGAAATCAATTTTAGCAAATAAATTTTCTGGCTCTCTAACAAATTTTGTGCAGGGGATAAACTTGTAAAGTTTTCAAAACCTTACAGCTTTGATAGTCAGGTTTTTACAAAACATCATCAAGTAAAAAATACTTTAGTCTATAAAAATTGTCAGAGAATCAATTTTCTTTTATAGCCCTTACAGACGAACAGATAGTTGAGTAAAATAAGTTAAACTGTATTTTGTGTTGGTGTAAATCCAATAGCTACTCATCAAAAATATATTTTTCGATGCCTTTGGTAGCAAAGCCTTTTAAGTTGCCTGCTTCATCTTCATAAATGAGGTAAGCGTCTATGTCCTTTACTTTTGCCAGAACTTTTTTTGACTCCTCTAGACCGAGTACCATAAAAGCAGTAGCATAAGCATCGGCACGCATACAATCAGGTGCAAAAACAGAAGCGCTCCTAAGGCTATGCTCAATGGGGTAGCCTGTTGCTGGGCTGATGGTATGAGCGTATTTTTTGCCGTCTTTGATGTAATAGTTTTCATAGTTGCCTGAGGTAGCCATGGCGCGGTTTTCTATTTTTACCAGTTTGTAAGCAGGCTTTTCATTAGGTTCTTTGTACTTTGGATTGGTGATGCCTAGTGTCCAAAGCTCATTGCGCTCATTCTTGCCTTTGCATGCTACCTCACCACCAATTTCTATAAAATAACTGCTGATACCCTCATCTTCTAACAAAGCAGCTACCGCATCAACGCCATAACCCTTGGCAATGGCACTCATATCTAGCATTACATTGGATTTAGTTTTGATTACTTTTTTTTCATCAAATGTAATGTAATCAAAACCTATCAAGGCTCTGAGCGAGTCTATGCGTGCTTTGCTAGGGAGTTCTTCTTTTTTGAAACCAAATCCCCACGCGTTCACAAGTGGAGCTACTGTGGGATCAAAAGCTCCTTCAGTATTTTGATAGACCTCTTGGCTCGCTTTCAAAACAGGATAAAAAAATGCTGATTCAAAAACAAGCGAGTCTTGCTGATTGAAGCGTGAAATCTCAGAACTAGGTATGTAAGTGGAAAGCGATTGATTAAAGGCCTTCAACATAGTATCTATTTCAGGCTGCAAATCACGATGCAGGCTATCTATGTATTTTACATTATAAGCCACTACACCAAATGTTTTTCCTTGGAGATGTACCAAGTTTACCTTTTGATTGTTTGGGCTTGCTACTTCTTCATTTGGAAAATAACTCCTATACAAATACACCAACCCAACCGTAGTGAGCAGTGCCAATGAATAAAGTATATTTTTGGTTCTGTTTGACATTTTTTTAATTGTTCAAAGCTCCCCCAACCCCCCGAAGGGGCAATTCTTAATTTCTTCGGAAGGGCATGATAAAGTTCTTCCTTTGGGGGTTAGGAGCTTCTTCTCTACTCCAAGCCCTTGTCTCTTATTTTGATAAACTCTGTATAGCGGCGATAGACTGCCATGCCAAAGCCCAGCATGAGCACCAGTGTGCCTATCCAGAGTAAATTAATGAAAGGTTTTTCAACGGCTTTCATAATGATATAATCTTTTTGAGTGGTATTGACTCCAAAAGTAAACTTGCCCGTTTGGGTATCTATGTTTGTGAGCGAGATACGCAGACCTAGCTCAGGGATAGTTTCAGGAATTACACCCACGCGCCCTCCACGGATAAAGAATATAGGATTTACGGTATAGCTACCCTCACGTCCCATTACTTTGATGTTTGCTTGCACACCCACATCTTCGGGGTTAGGCATTTGCTCATTAGAAGCCAATCGCATTACTTCTTCGGAGCTAATGGGCTGATGGCTCTCAAAGATGGCTACGTAGTCATTCAAGAAAAATGTATCTCTTACGGCTGCTTGGTGTTCTTCGGTATCTGACCACTGCCTTGGCTCGCTAGGGTCTGGTACAGAAGATACGTGGGTATAAATATCTCTCGCAAATTCTTTATGAATATCGGGTGAGGCAAGCAAACCACCCATTTGAGGGTTTACTTGTGCCCGTGGGAAGAGTGAGAAAATATCTCCATCAGGTTCTTTGTATTCTACGCGGTAGTAAGTGTTTTCAGGGTAGATATTAAGGGTATCTCCACGCTCATAATAAGGTTTTCCCTTGTAGCTAATCTTTTGGGCAGTAATTGCCTTGTAGGGGTCATCGCTAGGCAAGAGGTCAGCTTTTTTGATGTAGCCTGGGAATCCTTTGGCTTCTATGTAATCCCCTTTGTAAGTAACTTCATAATTTAAAATACGGTTGGGTTGATTGAGCCAAAGTAATACATTTTCTTCGTTTTCATCGGTAGGTATATCAGGGTTTGCCTTAGGGTCAAACAATAGAAGCCCAGACATATTCTTGGAAACTACTCTTGAGTAACCTGCCGAAGTCAAAATACCTAATAACATCAAAGCAATGCCCATGTGTGCAATAGAGCCGCCTGCTAATTTGTAGGTTTTTTTACGCAGCAATGAAATCAAGATAGTAAGATTAGCCACGATAGAATATACCGATACAGTCAGCAATATCATAAACTGCCAATTGCGCATTCCACTCAAGGCAATAATGGCTGCAGAGATAAGCAAAGTAAAAGTAACGGGTAGCGTAAGGGCTTTTTGCAGACTTTCTGCATCTATTTTTTTCCACCAGAAAAACTGTCCCGTACCTGAAAGGGCTGCTATGAAGACCGCCCCCCAAAACTGAAATTTGGTGTAATGCTCTATCTGGTCAACGGGCAAGGCAAGGTTAGAAACAAACCCTAGCCCTTCTGCTATGGCATTAAAGACAGGGATAGAGGTTGTCAGAATGACCTGAAAGCCCGACAAGCAAAGCACTGTAGCACCCATAAATATCCAAAACTCACGCGAATAGGTGGCTACTTCTTCCTTAGAACTAGGAAGTTCTTTCCATCTGTAAACCAATAAAAAAACTGCCAGACCTACAAAAGCCAAAAGGTAGAGTAGTAGCTGCCCCGAAAGCCCTAAATCTGTAAAAGAATGAACAGAAGCATTGCCTAAGATACCACTTCGAGTAAGAAAGGTAGAATAAAGAATCAAAAGGAAAGTGCTAATATTCAATATTAAAGCTGCCTTGAGCGCAGTAGTACTTTTTTTGTAGGCAATCATGGTATGGATAGAGGCGACCAACACCAGCCAAGGCACATAAACAGCATTCTCTACGGGGTCCCAGTTCCAGTAGCCGCCAAAGTTGAGGGTTTCGTAAGCCCAGTAAGCACCCATCAAAATACCTATGCCTAGCACACCACCTGCCACCAAAGCCCAAGGCAAAGCAGGGCGCACCCAAGCATGATAGCGTTTTTGCCACAGACCCGCTATGGCATAAGCAAAAGGCACAAGTGTAAGGGCAAAGCCTAAAAATAGGGTAGGGGGGTGAATGACCATCCAATAATTTTGTAATAAAGGATTCAAGCCTGTGCCATCTTCGGGGCGGAAATCAGGATTATACATAGGTGAACCTGTCTGGAAAATGGGCATATCTGGCAAAGCATCACGCAAGAGAATAAAAGGGTCGCTGCCTATTTTTAGCCCAAAGATTACTACACCAAGTATCATTGAAGTCAGAAACAGTTGTACCCCTGAAACTACGGTCATTACAGGGGCTTCCCATACTTTGTTGGTAGTGATTAGGATAGCTCCCAGCAATACGTGCCAAAATATCCAAAGCAAAAAACTTCCTTCTTGCCCTTCCCAAAAGCAAGAAATCATGTAGTAAACCGGTAAGTTATTGGAGGAATGACTCCAAGCATAATGGTATTCGTAGAGGTGATTGTAAATAATGTAAAATAAAACCGCTACCACACCCATGACCGAAACGCCATGCACCAGAAAAGTAACCCTGGCATAGCGTTTCCAAGAAAGACTGATAATGCTGTCTTTTTCTTGATAAAAAGCAGCTATTCCGTAACTAATTGTGTTGAGTAAGGCAAATGCAAAAGCCGTAATGACCAGCAAATGCCCTATGTCTCCAATCCAAGTATTTATCATTGATTAATCGGTTTCTTAAAACTATCCACAAAAATACAGTTAAAAATTGAAATATTGAATGATAAAAGCTTTGTCTATACGATTTGTTTTTGGGGGATTATGAAATAATTTGGTGGAGTTTTACGCCTATCCAAAGGTATATTCAGCTTGTTATGTAATCTTTGGTTAAATTACCTTTGGTTATGGGTTTGGGCGGGCAATGGTGAGGTATTGCTTATAGAAAATATCATAAGCAGTAAACAATACTGGAATATTGAGCAAAACAGGGCGTAATGACGGACTAGCATTGATGCCTTTATGCAATAAAACTTCATAGCCTTGCTCTTGGTACATTCTCTTGATGCTTTTGCCTGTAAAAAAACGCAAGTGTGTAAAATCCTGTACACCCGATTTCTTATACTTCCAATCTTTTTTGAACAAAAGTTCTGTGAGTGCTTTGTAGTAGCGCATATTAGGAATAGAACTTATCACAATTCCTTCTGGGCTCAGTTTATTTTTTACAATGTTGAGTAGTTGATAAGGATTCTCGAGGTGCTCCAACACATCATTGAAGAATATAGCATCAAAATAGTGGTCAGGTACTTCCAGTATTTTTTCTTCACATTTGCCTATCAGTACTTTATCTAACCTTTTTTCTGCCTTTTGTGCAGGGCTTTCCATAGGCTCGATGCCCCAGACTTCTGCTTTTCTTTCATTTTTAAGTTGTAGCCCAAAATCACCTCCTGCACAGCCTACATCTAAGGCTTTTGCTAGGTTTTTAGGAACATGTTTCATAATATCTGGGCGGCTGTTCTGGTAATAATCATTGGTTTTGTTTTCGTATTCGAGCATTCTTCTTTATTTATTTATATTCTGATTATAAACTACTGTATTTCACAAAAATATCATATTGAAGTTGAGAAAAATATTATCTGTCAAAATATTTTGGTTTGCGTTTGAATGTATATTATCTTTCAGTTTTAATAATTTTCCAGTTTTTATAACCCAAAGATTTATACTTATAACCTAATATTTTTTTTTCTATAAAGGTAAGTAATCGACTTTTGAGTTTGAGATGCTTGTGCTTTGGTTCATTGGGAAGTCTTTTTTTAGCATAATTAAGCTGATGCTCCCAGTTAAAGTCTTTAATGACTTGTGCCATCACTTGTGGGTGTGTCGCTTTAAATTTTGCTAAACCTCCCAAAGGGCCATAGCCATACTCCAGGGGGCGATTAGAAAATTCTTTGGCTACTTGTTCACTTCCTCTGTAATCAGTAGCAAAAGACTTGGCTTTTTTTTGCATAAAATGAGGAGGACGTACCCAGCCATAATGATAGATAAAGGCATCTAAAAGTACTACTTTGAGCTTACGTGTCCCTTTTTTTTCACGGTAACTTTTGCCATCAAAGCTAGGGATATACCTAAAAGATTGGGCATCACCAAAAGAGTGAATATTAGGTAGATTTCTGATAATTCTAATTTCACGCGGATACCAAGCGTGGTTATCTTGGATATGTTCATAATCACCATAGAAGTGTAGGTATTTGAATAAAAAGCCTTCTACACGCTTGTCATTTTTGTATTTTAGGCAAGCCGTTTTTATTTTTTCTAGGTCTTGCTCATGCACTACTTCATCTGCCTGCAGATAAAAAAGCCATTCCCCTTTGCAGGCTTGTTTGGCGAGGTCGGTTTGGTGGGCATACTCTGTACCATTGGGGTATTTTTCGGTATCCCAATCTGTATGAATAATTTTGATTTTGGGTGAGTTAAGGCTTTCTATTTGTGCTTGTGTAGTATCATCTTCATCACCTTTGGCAAGTGCCACAATAAACTCATCTACTAGTGGGAGAATAGATAGAATAGAGACTTTAAAGGGATAGTGCAATTTATCCGTATTGCGTGCAAAAGTAAAACCAGAGATTAATACAGAATTATTCATAAGATTTTTCAGATTTTAGCTTGAATAGCATTGATGATTTTTTGGGCAATGTGCGGGGCATCATATTTATTTTTGATGCATTCCAATCCATTATGCGCTATTTTTTGACGCAGTGTAGCGTCTTCAGAAAGTTGTAAAATGCCTTCGGCAATGGTCTTGGGTGTAGCTTCACAAAGATAAATTTCTTGTTGGTGTGCAAATGCTTCTCTGATAGCAGGACTGTCTTTGGTGAGGGTACATTTTGCACAAGCTAAGTAATGATAAATTTTATTCGGAATTACCAAGTCAGCCTTCAAGCTATCACCAAATATACCCAGTGCCAAATCCCAATTTTGGATATAGCCAGGCAGTTGCTCATACGGCACCCAGTCTTGTATTTGTAAGTTGCTCAGTTGTTCTTTTTTCAGGAAATTATTTAATTTTTTACTATCAAAACCACCTCCTATAATCTCGAAAAAAATATTTTTTTGGTACTCGAGGATTTTAGCGGCTTGCGCTATTTTGAGTACGCCTTGTAAAGGCACAAAACTTCCATAAAATCCTACTTTGAAAGTACTCGCTTGACTTGGGTTTGATAAAGTACTTTCAGAGGGGTAAAACACTTTAGTATCTACACCCACAGGCACGACCACGATTTTATGCGCAGGTACTTTGATGGTTTTGATATAGTATTCTTGGTGTGCTTGGGTATCTGCCAGCACTATATCGGCTGCATGCATAGCACGGTAATCCTTGAGATAATTTTTCAAAGCACGTGGAGAGTATTTCCAAACCTTTTGATAATCAAATACTTTACTGAGGTAGCGAGAGATGAGAGGGTCAAAAATGAGTAGTTTTCCTCCAATATTTTTCTTTACAAATCTCACATCTTCGTGTCTAAAAGCTGGAATATACACTGCATCTACTTTTTGGGCATATTGAGCAAGCTGTTTGCTTATAGTTTTTTTTGAATCTTTTTCTGTGTAAGGAAGATAAATCAATGCTACATTTTTTTGTACCAAACCACTAAAAACGACTAAATTTCTGTTATAAGTGGGTTGATAATTGCCTGTAATTAAGATTTTCATAATGTTTTTATGCTACTTATTTGCTCATAAATGGCTTTTGTTTTTTGGGCGGTAACTTTTGCAGTAAAGGATTGATTTAATCTCTGAAAAGCATTTTCTTTTATTTTAGTGTAGAGTTGCCTATCTTGTATTAGTTGATTTACTTTTTTTGCCAAATCTTTTACAGCGCCCACTTCACACAAAAAACCAGTTTCCCCATCTTCAATCAATTCAGGGATTCCTCCACCTTTGGTAGCTACTACAGGCACTTGGGCAGCAAAAGCATCTAAAATAGAAGTACCCAACCCCTCTTGTTTGCTTGTAAATAGAAAAATAGCTAGTTCAGGCAAAATTTTATCTATGTCAGTTCTAAATCCTGTCAGAATAATACGTTCTTGCAATTGTTGTTCTCCAATCCATTGCTTGAGTGCCTCACCCATTCCTTGGTCGGCACCTATGAGAAAGAAATAAAGTTGATTGTTTTTCTGTAAGAGTATTTGGGCAGTTTTCAAGAAAGTAAAATGGTCTTTGTGGTCGGCAAGGGCTGCCACATTGCCAATTAATAGGCTTTCTTTGGGAATTTTATAGGTATCTCTCAAAATATGAAATCCTTGCTGAAATCTATCAGGCAATATACCACTATGCACTACCCATACTTGTTTGTTTGGGAAATTTTCTTTGATGATATTAGCAATTGCCTCCGAAACGCAAACAATGGCTTTAATGGCTTTGTGTTGGTATTTGGAGCGGGTTGTCCATTTTTTTCTGATAGCAAAATCTACCCTTCGGCTTAGAACCATGTTACTTTTATTGGCAAATAAACTTGCAGAAAGCACCCCAATTAGATGTGCATCAGCATCATGCAGATGCACAATGGCTGGCTTTTCTTGCTTACAAACTTGCGCCAATTTGCGGGCGGCACTTAGCTGAAAAAGGGCTTTTCGTGCAAAAGTAATCACCTTTGCAGTTGGGTTTATCTTGCTTATCAGTACAGCCTCTTCGGGGCAAAAGACCAAGCTCTCGCAATCCATTTCAGCAAGATGATTAACCAAATAGGCAACTTGCTGCTCGCCCCCTCGCCATGTTTTTTGCCCTGATAGATGTAAAATTTTCATGCGTTCAGTCGTAGTCAGAATTATTTTTGATTTGAGGCTATTTTCTCAGCTTTTACAATCAAGGTTTCTCCAAACAAGATGTCTTTTGAAAACATCACTTTTAGTATTTCTTTGTTGATGTGTGTTGTGTTTTCCTTACGTCCTGCTTTTCGATATACAAGCCAAGTGTTCAGGTAAATAAAAGGAACAGATACAGCATATAGCCAACTTACTGCCTTGATACGATTGGTAGTAACCTGATTGACCCTGAAGCCAGAGGTATGCAATAAGTAACGCATCTCAGGAAAAGAAATCATACCAATATGATGTAGTGCTGTGGGGTTATCTTCATCAAGAGGAGTATTGCATTTGTGGTGGTGCCCCGTAGTAAACCATTTCCACCTAGACCTAAGCGAGCTAATATTGGGGGTAGAAATAATGATTTCGCCACCTATCTTCAAAATACGATGGCACTCTCTCACAAAGTCAAATTGCTGGCTGATATGCTCTATGCCATCAATACAGACCACCACATCACAAGACGCATCTTCCATAGGCAGTCTTTGGGTCATATCACCTACTAAAAAATCATCATGCTCAATTTCTAAAATATTCTCTATATCAATGGCTTTCACTGCTTGGTAGCCGTTGTCTTTGAGCCTCAGTACAAAAGCCCCACTGCCTGAGGGAATATCTATAATGACTGCTTTTTTATCTCTTTGGATAAGTTGGAAAACTGTTTCGTGGGTATTTTTAGAGGTATTGATGCCAATGCCTTTATAGTTTCTGCGCATGTATTTATAATAAATAAAGGTTTGAGCATGCAAAATTAAGATAAAACTCTCAATTTTATTACCTGCCTTGCTATCAATGTCTTTGCTGTGCTAAAATGATTTTTTTGTCTAAGAGCATTTTTGGTAAAAAGTATTATTTTTCTAGAGATTATTCTTAACTTGAAGGTCAAAAACTGAGATATACCATCTTTTTTAAAATTACTATAGAAAACATTAATCTATGAAAATACTTGAATACCCGCTTTTGTATTGGAAAATCAAAGAAAATCTATTGCTAGGGCAATTAATAGGTTCTTATAGGCAGCTTGTGGCTAGTGATGTACGCTCACTCAAAGTAGGTTTTACAGAATACATAGAAAAACAATTTAAAGAGGGTTACTTTCATCAATCTCACCTCACCAGAATACGGCACAAGCGTATTATGATGAGTGTAAGGCCTCACTTCAGGGAAAATGGTAAAGTCTTTCCCATTATCGAGACGCTCGAGGTGCCTGTAGATGCAGTATATGGAAAAACATCTGAGGGCTATTTTGAATGTTTTTTGCCTTTGTTGCGAAAAAATTTTTTCTTTTACAGGGAAGCCGATGTTATCAAATTGGTAGAACATTTTTCAAAAGATGTATTGCATAACATGCACCCTGGCAGTATCTATAAGTTACTTATGCCTGATGCACCCTTGCTAGACTTGGTGCAGGTAAAAGAACTCAAACCTAAAAAAGATAAAGGCAAAGGTTTTGATTTCAATACAGACTTCCCAACCTTGGTAGGAGTTGCAGAAAGATTGCCTCACAAAGCCAGCGAAAGCCGCAATTTGTTGCCTGATGTGGCCTGGGAACAGGGAGAGGCGATTGAAGAACTTAAAGAATACATTATAGAAGATAACCTGAATGCGCTAATTGTAGGGAAAAGTGGCGTGGGTAAAAGTACCATCATTAAAGCCATGATACGGGAAGTTACAAGCAGCCAAAAAAATGAGTTAGTACATGAGCGAAATACCTTTTGGCGTAGCTCACCAGCACGCATCACTTCAAAAGCAAAATACTTGGGTGAGTGGCAGATGATTTGTGAAGACCTTATCTATGAACTTGGACGCGTCAATGGAATATTATGGTTAGAAAACTTTGTATCGCTGATTTTTACAGGGGGAGAAGGGGCAGAAGATTCTATGGCAGCGTTTTTAATTTCTTTCATCAAACAAGGAAGGCTCAGAATGGTCAGTGAGATAAGTCCAGAACAGCTCGATGCTATGCGAAGGATTTTTCCAAGTTTTATTGAATATTTCAAAATTATCAAAATAGATGAAATGGATAGTAGCACTACACTAAGGCTTTTTGACTACTACCAAGAGTACAGCCTGAAGCAGCATAAAATTAACTTTACACGCAATGCCCTCGAGGCGAGTTATATTTTGCTAGATAGATTTGTGCGCTATGATAGTTTTCCTGGTAAAGCTATGCGTTTTCTACAAAAATGCACTGCTAACGCACAGCTCAAAAAGCAATCTGAATTAGATGCCTTTGATGTTGTACGTATTTTCTCTGAGCAGTCTGGAATACCCGATTTTTTATTGCGTGATGATGTGTTGCTTGATGAAGAGATGCTCAATGACTTTTTTAGAGAGCGTATCAAAGGGCAAGACCATATCATCACAAAAATCACCTCACTTATCAAAGTATTTAAAGCAGGGCTAAACGACCCTAACAAACCTGTCGCTACAATGATTTTTGCAGGACCTACGGGTGTAGGCAAAACCGCCACCGCCAAAGCAATCTCAGAGTATTTTTTTGGAATGGGGCAGCAATATCAACCTCTGATAAGATTGGATATGAGCGAGTTTCAGCATGCAGGACAAGTGTACAGATTGATTGGTTCTGAGGGTAAACTCGTGCAGCACGTCAGGCAGAAGCCTTTTGGAGTCGTCTTACTTGATGAAATAGAAAAAGCTAATCCCCTTATTTTTGATGCTTTAATGACTGTACTCGACGAAGGAATTTTGCTAGATTCTGCGGGGCGTATGACTGATTTTAGGAATACCATTATTATTATGACCTCCAACTTGGGCACTACACAGCGTAGCTCGCTCGGATTTAAACAATACCAAGGACAAGACTTCGAGGCAGATATTAAAGCCTTTTTCCGCCCTGAGTTTTACAATAGAATTGATAGCTGTCTGATTTTCAATCCTTTAGATGAACAGACTATCAAAGAGATTACCTATTATGAATTACAACAAATAGAAAAACGCGAAGGAATACAACAAAGAGGCTTACAGCTTCACTTTACAGAAGAATTGGTTAGCCACATGGCTATCCAAGGGTTTGATAAAAAATACGGAGCAAGACCCCTCCAGCGTGAGATAGAACGCCTCATCGTAGCACCGCTTGCACGCAAACTGATGCAAAACCTAACACTTAAAGACCAAAAATTGACAATAGATGTAGCTGATGAAAAGGTGATTTTTGTAGTCTGAGCCACTTTATCAGAAAAAAATGGAATTGTGAGTAATAGGTCTGAAAAGAACTTGTGTATAAAGCAGTAAGTAATCTATGATTTTGAAGTGAACGAATCGCTTTCAAATTGAAAGAATACTTAGTACGGTTTGACTT
>CAYZQI010000057.1:0-26391 GCA_964480455.1 uncultured Cytophagaceae bacterium | reverse complement strand
TGTAATCTATTGATAATGAGTTATTTACGAGATAAGTGTCCTAATCGTAGCTCCTCAAGAGAGGGCATAAGGAAGTCAATTTGTCTTGTACCCGTTATGAACAGTGTTCAGCCTATCTTATGAAACACCATCACAAAAATTGTCAGAGAACCTAGTTTTTTAGGAGTAAGCTACGTTGTTAGAGAATTACTTTTGACATTCCTGAAGAAATTAGCTCATTAACATTAGGTATAAAAAAAACCTCGCTTTCGCAAGGTTTCTTTCCAAAAATCCAAATCCAGATTTTATTTATTCTATTTTTCCTAGTAATTGCTCTAATTGTGCTTGTGATTTTTTCCAAAGTAAATATTTGTCAAGGCGATTGATGCCTACACCTGCTGTGATAGAAAAAAATAAGAAAGATAAGAAGATGACTTTATAAGTGATGGAAAGATTGAACAACAGCCCTACAAACAATGCAAACACTGCAACCATAAAAGTAAATGCTAAAAAAGAAAAAACAGTGGCAAGTCGCTCATTTTTGATTAAGTAATTTTCTACCTCTTGGTTAGCTATGTGCATAATTTGTGTATTTTATAGGTTATTTATTCTACTTTTTTTATCACTTATATTGTTCAAACGGTCTTAAAATTGGAAAAGTTTTGCAAAATATTGATTCAAGACAATTATCAGTTTAATAAATGACATAGAGTGTGCTTATGTTAATAAAAACACGGCATTCAGTGGTAATGTGCTTTTCCTATTTTGGCACATTGCCAAAATTACGCCATAACAAGTAATATACAAGCAAAATATGAAAATTTTTTCTTTATGAATAAATCTTTTTTGATGTAAGTTTATTTGCTTTTTATACCATAGTTTTGAAAATAAATTTGTTGGAAGCAAGCAGTTTTCGTAAATTGCATTATGGAAAATTTTGTAGTATCGGCACGTAAACATAGACCTGTAACTTTTGACGCTGTTGTAGGGCAAGAACACATTACTACTACACTCAGAAATGCACTAAAAACCAATCAGTTGGCACAGGCTTTCCTTTTTTGTGGTCCTAGGGGAGTTGGCAAAACTACTTGTGCGCGTATTTTGGCAAAAACCATCAACTGCTTTAACCCCACCCCCTCAATGGAAGCCTGTGGAGTATGCGACTCTTGTATTGCTTTTCAAAAAAACGGCTCGCTCAATGTATATGAACTTGATGCTGCCTCTAACAATAGCGTGGAAGATATTAGAAATCTGGTCGACCAAGTCAGGTTTCCCCCACAAATAGGTACACGAAAGGTCTATATCATTGATGAGGTACACATGCTTTCAAACTCTGCCTTCAATGCCTTCCTTAAAACACTAGAAGAACCCCCTAGCTATGTGATTTTTATTCTAGCAACTACTGAGAAGCACAAAATTATCCCAACTATCCTCTCACGCTGTCAGATTTTTGACTTTAAGCGCATTGAGGTAAGTGATATTACACCTCACCTCAGACGCATCGCCTTGCAAGAAGGTATCACAGCCGAAGATGATGCCCTTGAGCTAATTGCGCAAAAAGCAGATGGCGGGCTAAGAGATGCCCTGTCGCTGTTTGATATGATTGCTACTTTCTCAGCAGATAAAAGAATAGACTATGCTACCACCATTGCCAATTTGCATATCTTAGATTATGACTATTATTTTAAAGTAACTGATGCTTTTTTAGAAGAGAATCTTTCGCAAGCACTGCTCACTTATGACGAAATACTGAGGCAAGGTTTTGATGGGCATGAATTTATTGTAGGGCTTGCCAAGCATTTTAGAGATTTACTCGTTTGCCAAGATGAAGCTACACTTAAACTCCTCGAAGTACCCGAAAAGGCAAAAAAACAATACCATATACAAGCACAAAAAGCCAATGTTTCTTTTTTACTCTCTGCGCTTAACCTTACCAACCAATGCGACCTAGGCTATAAAAGTAGTAAGAACCCCCGTCTATTGGTTGAGCTTTGCCTTATGAAAATAACCCATATCAGGGCAGCACTAGATTTAAGTTCATTCTCCGCTGCCGAAAGCAACGGAGGAAAAAAAAAAATAACCGAAGCTAATCAAACCCATACAGCAGCCCAAGTAAGAAATGGCATAAAACTAAAAGAAGGAGATACTGGCTCCCATACTCAGAACGGAAAGCAAGTTAGCCAAGCCACTACAAAGAAAATCCCCAAAATTAGTGTGCCTGACAGTATTGCTACATTAGAAAAAGAGGTCATCATAGATACAGAAAAAACCGAGGAAGCACCTCCACTCACAGCAGAATATTTAGATAAATTTTTAGACTTTTTTAAAAGAAGAGATACCAAAAATATCTCATTACAAAAAGCACTCAATCGCACACTAGATTTAGAATACAGCAATAAAGTGGTTTTGAAACTCGAGCCTGAGTTTGAGCCTATCTTTGCACCTCACAGAGAAAAATTTTTAGAATTGTTACACAAAAAGTTCAAAAATGAAAAAATCTCCTTAGAAGTAAGGGTAGTAGAGACAATAAAAGAGAAAAAACTTTATTCTAACTACCAAAAGTTTGAACACTTACAAAATAAAAAACCATTACTTACCGAGCTTGTCCAAAAACTTAGTTTAGAAGTTGATGATTAGCCAACCTTTATTTGATTTTATGTAAGATTGCCAATAACTAGCCTCAAACCTTCAAACTTTATTTATTTTGGTAGAAATTTAACAATTTACCAGAGATAACTAAGCACTAATTTAGCGTTATAGCTCCAGTTTAGCGTACTATTTGCGTACTAAATCAAAAGAATATTCATTTATACCCCTAAATTTATGATGTCAAAACTGAAAATCTCCTTTTTTGTATTGCTGCCCATACTTATCACCGCCTTGACTATACACACGCTAAAAGCTGATGATGAAGTCAAATTCTTTGAAGGTACTTGGGAAGAAGCACTTGCCAGTGCCAAAAAAAACCAAAAACCTATTTTTGTAGATGCCTATGCGGTATGGTGTGACCCTTGTAAATATATGGACCAGTACGTCTTCACAGAAGAAGCCGTAGCCACTTACTTCAATAAAACCTTCATCAATTATAAACTTGATGTGGACGTAGAAACCGAAACAGCCGAAGCCTTTGGCATAGAAGCCATGCCTACCTATCTCTTTGTAGATGCAGAAGGTGCGGTATTTTATCGCAAAACAAGTGCAATGGAAGCTGAAGCATTTCTTAAACTTGCACGAACTGCCCTGCGCTCGCCCGAACTCAAAGCCAAATATGCCAATGGAGAGCGTAGCGAGGCCTTCTTATTAGAGTACCTGACTGCTTTTGGAGAAGATGCTGATGAAGAGATTACACAAATTGCCAATGAATACATCGCTTCTCTGAAAGAAGAAGATTTATTGCTTCCACAAAACTTCGAGCTGCTAAAACTCTATCCCCGTAAGCACGACTCGCGCGAATTTTCAATTTTTTGTTAAAAATATAGACCAATTCATTGAAAAATATGCCGATGAGGCTAACAATATAGCTTACAACACCATTGACTTGCTCTACGGAGAAGCCATGGAAGCCCAATCGGAAGAAAAAATGCAAACCCTCACGGCATTATTGCAACAATTGCCACAAGTAATTGAAAGTGAGCGCGCCAAAGAAATGGGTGGACTTGCCTATATGAATTTTTATGAAACCACCGAAGACTGGGAGCAGTACGCAAAATATACCTTGAGTCATTTTGAAGAATATGGGCAAGATGATTTTGAATCGTTTATGAGAGCTGCCTATAATTTTTACCAATTTGTTGATAATAAGGCACAGCTACAACAAATGCTTACTTGGATAGAGGAAGCAAGTGAAGAGGAGTTTTATGCCATTGTATTTCTAAATGCCGCATTGCTCAAAAAACTAAATCGCAAGAAAGAAGCTCTGGAAAAAGCAAAACGCTCCCTCGAGATAGCGCAAGAAGCAGAAGCCAATACACAAATTATTGAAGATTTGATTGCTGAACTTGAGAAGTAAAACAACAAGGATACATTAAATAAAAAAGCAAAAAGCCCCCGAGTGTGCAGCTCTTGTCAAAGCTCGAGGGCTTTTTTGATTCTAAAAACTGATGCTACCCTAAAAAGTACGGGTTTCACCTATTTCCATTAAAATCAATTCTTTACCAGCCTGCTCGAAACTAGCCTTGGCTGCTGCGTGGTCTATCATTATGTAAGGAAAGGTATCATAATGTACGCCTAATATTTTGTTGCATTGAATAAAATCTGCAGCTATGAGAGCATCTTCGGGACCCATAGTAAAATTATCGCCAATGGGTAGAATGGCAAAATCTAACTTGACAAATTTGGGTATCAATTGCATATCTAGTGTGAGTGCTGTATCGCCTGCAAAGTAAAAAGTGCCTTCCTCAGTAGAAACAATAAACCCACCTGGATTGCCTCCATAAGTGCCATCGGGCAGTACGCTTGAGTGTATTGCATTGACATATTTTACTTGCCCAAAGTCAAAATTGGCTTTGCCGCCATGGTTGAGTGGATGTCCTTTGCTGATGCCCTGCGTGCCAAACCAACTCACAATTTCATAATTTGAAATGACCGTAGCATCAGATTGCTTGGCAATTTGTACAGCATCGGCTACGTGGTCTTCGTGTCCGTGGCTTACCAAGATATAATCTGCCCGAATCTCATCAACTGCAATGTGCTTTGCCTTTTCATTGTAGGTAATGAAGGGGTCAAACAAGAGGGTTTTACCTGCTACTTTGACAGCAAAGCAAGAATGTCCGTAATAAGTAACTTCCATGTTTTTTGGATTAAAATGTGAAAAAATATTGTTTAAACGCTTACTACTAT
Source organism: uncultured Cytophagaceae bacterium (assembly GCA_964480455.1). Lineage (GTDB taxonomy): Bacteria > Bacteroidota > Bacteroidia > Cytophagales > Microscillaceae > JAABSX01. The sequence goes on along the minus strand of CAYZQI010000057.1, from coordinate 21,573 downwards.
CCAAAAAACCCCTGCTTTTTTAGATTGTTTGAAGAACATACTTTAATCGACTAGACAATGTTCTTCCTCACTTGACAATTCAACCCTAACCCTCAGTTAAGCCATATTCACATAAATAATCTGTCCTGAATCGCTTACTTCTGCTCCTATGATACCTTTATGTTGTAGGCGTTCTATGACGGGTAAGAGCTTATCTACGGCTACACGCAAAAGTACGACTGCCTCTGTCAATGTGATGCGTCCTTTTTGCTGGGTAAGTGCCTCTAAAAAACGAATTTCTAAATCGTCTGCCATACTGTTTGGCAATAACTGCTGTTGGCTGGGCTTTGTGCGGCTAGGCCTCTCTAGCAACTGGGGTGCGTGTTGGGCTATGATTTCTTCTAAGGCATCTATTTTTTTTTGTTTCCTTCTCGTCAAAAGTCGTCCCAGGCCCAGACTAGAAACCCCAAGCAAAGAAGCTAATAATAAGATTCCTTGTACAGGTATCATCACGCTGCTGCACACACTCAAAACGAATCCAAATCCACCCAAAATAAGGGCAGTATCTAGCAAATCATCAAGCGAAAATTGTTTGTCTTTGTCTTTCATAGCAATAGATGCTTATGGAGTTGATTGAGCTTTTACTTCACCACAAGATTTAAAATACTTTCAAACAATGACTTACCATCTGTATTGCCAAGGAGTGCATCGGCAGCACGCTCTGGGTGAGGCATCATACCAAATACATTGCGCCCTTCATTGCATATTCCAGCAATGTTTTCTAATGAGCCATTAGGGTTGATATCTTCTGAAATAACCCCTTCTGCATCACAGTATTTGAATAAAATTTGTGCTTGGTCTTGCAGTTTTTTGAGTGTATCAGGGTCAGCGTAGTAGCGTCCGTCTCCGTGGGCGATGGGTATTTTGTAGGCTTTCTCGGTAATAAGCCCTTGTGTGAGCAGGCTTTGTGGAGTTTGAGGCTTAAGATAAACGTTTTTACAGATGTATTTTTGGTTGAGGTTTTTGAGCAATGCTCCTTCTAGCAAACCTGCCTCAGTGAGTATCTGAAAGCCATTGCAAATTCCCCATACATATCCGCCCTTTTGGGCGTGGGCAATGATACTGCCCATAATGGGCGAAAAGCGTGCAATTGCCCCTGAGCGCAGGTAATCACCATAAGAAAACCCTCCAGGCACTAGGATAAAATCGCAGCCTTGCAGGTCAGTATTTTTATGCCATAGTTTGATGACTTCTTGCTGAAGTTGCTCACGAAGTACATATACAAGGTCTTCATCACAATTAGAACCTGGAAAAACTGCTACACCAAATTTCATAAATAGGATATGCTTTAATTTTTTTGATTAATTTTACTTTTTACATCTTGCAGTGTACCATAGAACACTAAGATTTTTATTATAAACAACTGAAAATCAAAAGTTTATAAACTGATTGGTTTCAAAACAGACTTTGACCTTTGCACTGTAGATGTTTTACAGTCCAAAAATAAATGATTCTAATAGATTTTTACCCTAAAAATAGCATAAACTTATGATTATTTCTATGACAGGTTTTGGCAGTGTACAGTTTGAAAATGAGCAACTGACTGCTTTTGTGGAGATAAAATCGCTCAATTCTAAGTTCTTGGATATGAATTTTCGTCTGCCACGCAATTTTCCAGCAGAGAAAGAAATTATCTTACGCAACCTACTCAAAGACGAATTACAGCGGGGTAAAATCAATGTTAGCCTAGACTACCAACTTAAAGGCAATGGGCAGACTAGCAATAAGATTAACTTTGCAGTACTCAAAAGCTACTATCAAGGGCTACAAGAAGCAGCCCAGCAACTAGGTGCCAATGAAAGTGATGTTTTTAGAATTGCTACGCTCATGCCTGATGTAGTGCAGCAAAGTTTAAGCGGTGAAGAAACCGAAGGGGTTCAAGTTGTATGGGAAACGTTGTTTACCATCTTTAAGCAAGCACTAGAGAAATGTAAAGCCTTTCGTGCTACAGAAGGGCAAGTGTTAGGTAAAACTTTTGAAGAGAATATCTTAAAAATAAATGCTTTACTTGCACAAATCATAACACAAGACCCTCAAAGAATCGAGAATATCAAGCTGCGTGTAGAAAACCGCATCAAAGAAATTGCCCAGAATGAACTCTTTGACCGCAACCGCTTTGAACAAGAAATGATTTACTATCTCGAGAAACTAGACATTACTGAGGAAAAAGTAAGGCTGCAAAACCACTTAGATTACTTCTTAGAAACACTCCAAAATAGCCAAGACGGAGGTAAAAAACTCAATTTTATCAGCCAAGAGATAGGAAGAGAGATTAATACCATTGGCTCCAAAGCGAGTGATGCAGCCATTCAACGCTTGGTAGTACAGATGAAAGAAGAATTAGATAAAATCAAAGAACAGGTGCTTAATATCTTATGATAAAATAAACTCTGAATAAAAACCTCGTAGCATCTTTACATACCCTCAACAGCAAACCTTTAGTGGTTCACTCAGTTCTTGGGCATGTAGTTGTGCTGTGATACGGATTGATAAATCTCCAAAAAGACCAACCGCCCTAGTCGCAATAGGAACGGATAATCGCAAAATGGTTATGATAATCTGACATAATTTTACTATGTTTGCAAGAAAAGCCCATAGTTGTAAGACCAATAGGATTTCTAATAAATTTGGTATTTTTTAGACTAATCTTGAAAAGACTTCCCTGGATAAATGCCATTCTTTTAAAAAAATAAATCTAACCTTTGACAAGCTTATTTACTTTTACAATAAGTTTTATACTATACAAAAAATCAAACGCAAATTTTTAATTTATTAATTTATGAAAATCAATACCATTTCATTCCTGTTAATTTCCATGCTGATACTTTTTTCTTGTCAATCTGCTGAGGAGAGTACAAAAAACCAAGATGGATCAGTAATTACCACAGATTCTGACGCTGAAACTACCACCACTAAATCTGATGATAAAACAGCATCTGAAGAAAGTCCGTTTTTTGAAATGACCATTACTGGTGGAGTGCTAAACGGGAAAGTATTCCAGTGTAAACTCAAATACAGTGCGGAAGATCAAGCAACCATTGAAGAAGGAAAAAATACCACAATGGAGTTTACCAGAGTCGTAGATAGCACAGGCTTAGAGGTAGATTTTGAATACACTTGGGAGGGAGGACTCTCAACAGGAGAAAAAATACCCACAGATGAAATGGCTAAGGTCAGTATCTATAATGTAGGAAAAGATACTCAATATGATTTTGAAAGACTAGTGATTGACCTTAAAGAATCCACTATGACTATCTCAAAAGTAGAGGAGTGGAAAGAAGGAGCTGATACTGATAAAGTCTTTTTTGAGGGAGAGGGGGTAGTTTCTCAAGGTGTAGTAACTAAGTTTGTTTCACAGTTTGATAAAGTATCCGAAGAGAATGTAGCCCTCACGTTTAGGTTTAGAGCAAGAGCTGTAAGGTATTAGTAAGGAGAGTTAATGACAGGACAAGAGTTTATTCCCCCCCTGTTGTGGTCTTAGCATCCTGACCCACACCGCAACTGTTCTTAGCGTATTTCTAAGAACAGAATGGGGGAATCTCTTTGTCTTGTGAAAGTAAGGCTTTCCAATTTAAAATAATAGCTGTGTAAAAGCTAGTCTGCCCTTGTTCTAAACTTGTTTCCATCTTTAAAACTGACTTACTTTAGATGTGAGTGGTCGGTATCAAAATGGTTGTAAACAACCGCCTTCTCCTTTACAAACTTCTCAACAGTTATTTCTAAAATACTGACCAAATACTTCTGGAAAGTACTATTACGCCACCGCTATTCTCATGGTGTTGAAATAAACTTATGTATTGCAGCAATTTAAAAAAATAAGAGAACACTATTAAGGTATAAGTTCCTGATAAACAGTAGTTTATAAACAGAACCACAATTTTATCTACACCAATCAAACTGTATTGCTTGCATAAATCATTTATTTTTTGCTAAATTTATGCTGTTTTAAGAGTAAAAATAAGGGCTTTAAACCCTGTATTCTAAAAATCAATTACTCATAATATGTAGAATTACCTCAAGAAATTGATGAATTGCTTATGTTAGAACAAGATATACTTACTCCTCCCCATTGTCATCACAAGACCATCATACTCTCTGATGTGCATTTAGGTACTGCTGGCTCGAAAGTCAATGAAGTAGTGCGTTTTCTGAAATACAATACCTGCGACACACTCATCTTGAATGGAGATATTATTGACGGATGGGAACTCCGCAAATACGGAAGCTGGAAGGTAAAACATACAAGATTCTTCAAAATGGTCATGAAAATGATTGAAGAACACAGTACCAAAGTGATTTACCTCCACGGCAACCATGATGATTTTTTGGATAATATCTTGCCGCTTACCATTGGCAATCTTTCTATCTTGATGGACTATGTCTATGAAAGCAATGGTAAAACCTACTATGTAGTACACGGGGATATTTTTGACTCAGTAAGCACTAATTTTAAATGGATTGCCAAACTCGGCTCGGTAGGCTATACTTTTTTGCTTTGGCTCAATAAATTTTATAATGCCTACCGAAAATGGCGAGGTAAGCCACCCTACTCCTTCTCTCAATACATCAAAACAAAAGTCAAAACTGCTGTTTCTCCCACTTCCAATTATGAAAAACAACTTGCCGAACTAGCCAAGTTTAAAAAATGTGATGGAATCATCTGCGGACATACACACAAAGCCTCTGTAAAAGTACTTGATGGTGTACTATATATGAACTCTGGCGACTGGGTAGAATCTATGACCGCCCTCGTAGAAGACTATCAGGGAGAATGGCAATTGGTGCGTTACCAAGAGTCAGACTTGTGCCACACCAAAAACCTTGACTCAAGTGTACAAGATGAAGAAGTAGAAGAAATAGATAAAATCAAGGCATTTTATATGGCTAATTTACTTAATCAGAAGTAAGAGATGGGAGAAAGCCCCCTAGCCCCCAAAGGGGGACTTCTTTTGTCAGACCGTAGGCATCTGTTGTACTGCGTAACAAAAAAAGTCATTGGGCATTAGGAAAAGTAATGCCCCTATCATCAATGACCAATAAACCAGTAACTAATAAACTAATGACCAATAAACCAATATTTATGTTTATCTCAATTTTACGTTGTGTACTTTGCCTAGCGTTATTTCTTCTATCAACGCCTAGCTACTCCCAAAGTACCTTTATTCCACTCAACGCCGACTATCATCATTTGATAGAGCGTTATGAAATCAAAGCCAACCAATCCATACAAGGGTGGGCATCTCAGATGAAGCCCTTCCCACGCAAAATCATAGCCCAACACGCCGACAGCCTCTGGGCTGCCATTCCTGATTTATCCAATGCCGATAAGTTTAACCTTAGCTACTTTAAAAACGATAGCTGGGAGTGGTCTGAAACCGAATCGGGCGATAGCCGAAAGCCTTTCTTGAAGCACTTCTACCAAAAAAAAGCAGACCTCTACCACGTCAATACCAAAGATTTTATCCTTCAAGTCAATCCTGTATTGACAGGCTTTGTAGGCAGAGAGCAGAATAATGATAATACACTCTATATGAACTCAAGAGGTATAGAACTGCGTGGACTACTTGCCAATAAGATAGGTTTTTATAGCTTTGTAACAGATACCCAAGCCGACTTTGCCAATTATGTTGTCCAAACGATTAGAGGGCTAGAAGCCGTACCCAACGAAGGCTTTTACAAGCAAAACAGCCAAGGTGGAGTTGATTTTCTCACCGCACGTGGCTACCTTAGCTTTGATGCACTCAAAAATATTATGAACATACAGTTTGGCTATGACCGAAACTTTATCGGCAATGGACATCGCTCACTGATACTTTCTGAGTTCTCGAGCAATTACCTCTTCTTAAAAATCAATACCAATATCTGGAAATTCAATTATCAAAACTTATTTGCGCAACTTGTAGCAGACAACCCCCTTCGTGATGGCTTGTATCCAGTCAAGTATTTTGCAAGCCATCACCTGAGTTTAGATATTACCAAAAATCTTAAGGTAGGTCTATTTGAAAACATAGTTTTCAATAGAGGTGATACCATTAGCAATCAGAATGGCACTTTTGATATGCGCTACCTCAACCCTGTGGTATTTTATAGAGCCATTGAGCAACAAGCAGGCAGCCCCGACAATGTCAATCTGGGTCTAGATTTTAGATGGAATTTCCTCAAACGCTTTTCGCTTTATGGGCAGTTGCTTTTAGATGAGTTTTTGATTGCAGAAGTGCGGCGCAGCGATGGCTGGCGCGGTAATAAGCACGCCCTGCAACTAGGCTTGAAATACATAGATGTAGCGGGCATCAGCAATTTAGATTTGCAGCTTGAGATGAACTCTGCACGTCCTTATACTTACTCGCATAATTTTCTTTATGCAGAGTATAGCAACTATAACCAACCCTTAGCACACCCACTTGGGGCAAATTTTTATGAATACATCGGTATTGTACGCTATCAGCCTACAGCTAGGCTTCAGCTCACAGGCAAAGCCATTTATGCAGATTATGGTGCAGATGCGCAAGGCACCAATTGGGGGCAAAATATTTTTTTGAATAACTCTACTTTTGAGCAAGAATATGGCAACCGCATCGGGCAGGGCATTAGTACACAGCTTTTATTTGTTGATTTTACAGCTACTTGGCAGTTATTTCATAATGTTTTTATTGACTTGAAGCAAATCTACAGAAGGTTAGAAAGCGAGATAGCCGCACGAGATAGCACTACCGTATTTACTTCACTGCATTTTAGGTGGAATATTCCACAGCGGATTTATGAGTTCTAAAAACAGCAAAAGACATATTTGGAAGAAGACCTCCAAGTATGTCTTTTAATTTTTTGTGGATTATGGGGGTACAGAAGGCTACCCTAAATTGAGTTTTCTCTTTTTGAGATACCTCAGAAAGCGTTCGCCATACACCTTACTCAAATGCTGATAGGCTTCTTGTTTGGCTATTTCAGCATTTTGTAACGATTGAAAAATGTCGTCTAGCATTTTCTCAAAATCTGATTCGTTTAACATACTAATCTTTAATTTTTCTAGGCACTTTATTATTTTAATTTGTAATAACTACCTGTTTATTACACACAAATAGTAGTAAAAAATATGCCAAAAATAATACGGAAACTACCTGTTTTCTGAGTTACCCATATTTTGTTATGAATGTATGATTATGATAGATGAATGTCATTAGATTATTTGGTATCTCTTGATGAATGTCTGTCGAAATATTGAAAATCTCATTTTGAGAGTTTTATCGCAAAATGTAGTAAAGTAGCTTCTGACTGAAGTGCGTATGCTCAAAAAAGCCCTTATTTGCTACACCCCACCTAGCCCCCCTCTCAGAGTAAGGGCTTTGTTATTTAGAGTTAATTCACTGAAAAACAGCGAATTAACTTCCCCTCCTCCTGAGGGGAAGGGGCTAGCGGATAGAATGAGCATGGCAAAAAACCATACGTCTCTAACCGTAGGGCTACTATTGAACCAAAGTTAAGTACGTAAAATAAGTACTTTATCAATACTTTGCAAACCCCTTACGGTATCATTACAAACTTGGTTATCCAGCCTTGAAAGCAAATTATCTTGTTTTACTGTACATTAGCGAGGTATTTTTGCTTGTTAATCAAATAAAATAAGATATATTTGGGAAAACTTAGGGGAAGGCTGTGTTAAACCGAGCTAGAATCATACTCGAGATACATTAAGTTGACAAGACATGTCCACAATTTATGACAATATAGATAATTTTATCATTCAAGCATCAGAAGATAGGTCTCTTGCTAAACTGGGACGGATAAACAGACATAGAAAAGTAAATTTGACACGAACAGAAAAAATATAGATTAATAACAAACCTTTTGAGATTTTAACGCCCGACAAAAGATGGGCACTAGGACAAGCTCAACTTGATACTTTCAAGAATAAATATGAAATGCTTTTTGCAAAGATTTCAGTCCTAAAGGACTTCAAAAAAAGCCATAGGCTTGTCATCTTTGTAGTAAAAATCGTCAAGAGGATAAACACCCATCTCGTGCAAGCGTTTTCGCTTGCGCGGCAAGTCCAAAGCCTATTCTATGAAATTCAATCCTAGAGGCTTGAACCAGTGTGCTGAGGCTTGCCTTGATTGTGGGAATCTATCTCAGCATACCAAAGCTTTTTAATCTGATACATTTTATAGTATTTGTAAACCCACGCCAGCCAAATTTTGAAAATCTATTTGGTGTTAGGAAAAATACAAATAATAAATTTAGTTATTTCTAATTATAAGCTGCTGATAATGAGTAAATTAAAAAAAATACATTTCACAACTCAAGATTTACACTTTCCTAAGTAACCATACCGAAGGAAAAGTAAGCTAATTATTATTCAAGATAAAAATCGTATAATTCAGCATAGAAGCAAAACCTACCCACAAGAGATAAGGAAAGAGTAAAACGGCAGCCCAGCCCGATATTCTAAAAAAGATAAGAATTGTAAAAACTATCAGCAAAAACAAAATGCTAATCACTACTAGACCTGCAAGTGGAGATTGCATCATAAAAAAGGCAAAAGACCACAAACCATTGAAAAACAATTGTGCAAAAAAGAATCCAAGGGCTGTGCTGCGTTGTGGGGTATTTGCTCCTCTACTCCAGACTAAAAACAATGCAATGCCCATCATGGCATAAAGTGAAGTCCAGACGGGCGCAAAAACCCAGTTAGGGGGATTGAATGAGGGTTTTTGGAGAGTTGTGTACCAAGTATTGACAGAACTTTGCGTGAAATAAGCCGCCACAAGACCTACCAACATGCACAAACTCAGGCTTAGTAAAAACTTAGTAATGTAGTAATATTTATTTTTTGAGTGTGTTGTTTCTTTTATTTTGTTCATATCTCATAAGCAAATTATCTCAGCTACTTACGCTTTCTGCTTCTTTAGTAGCTCATTATCAATGAACTAACTTTTTTGATAATTTACTGCATTGGTTTAGGTTGCAAAGTTACACGAATTTTGCCAAAAAGTCATTGAAACTGTGTTGCAGTTCATGTTTTAACATTATTTTTGAATTTTTCATCAATTATTTATTTTTCAAAATATTTGTAAGTAGCTGGGCACTTCTCAACAATCAAAAAATGGCAAAATCAAAAGATACTTTTCCTTTATCAAAAAAAATTGGGCTTTTCTCGGGTCCTCTGGCTTTTCTTGGTATCTTACTGTTGCCTGTATTGCCCCCCCTCACTCCCGAAGGGCAGCAAGTAATTGCAGTGGCTGTCTGGATGCTTACTTGGTGGATAAGCGAAGCCGTACAATTGCCTGTTACGGCATTGTTGCCCATTGTGCTATTGCCTTTGCTGGGCATTAGTCAGGGCATTGCAGAAGCAACTGCCCCTTATGCCAATCCTATTATTTTCTTGTTTATGGGCGGGTTTATGATTGCACTCGCACTAGAAAAGTGGAACTTACACCGCCGCATTGCCCTCAGCATAGTGCAGCAAACTGGTACAAATGCAAATGGTATTTTGCTGGGTTTTATGCTGGCAACGGCTTTTTTGAGTATGTGGATTAGCAATACTGCTACCGCTGTGATGATGCTACCTATTGCAAACTCTATGATTAAGATATTGAAAGATTCACTCCCTGAGGAAGACCCCAATATGCGCAACTTTTCTTTGGTGATGATACTAGGAATTGCCTACAGTGCAAACATTGGCGGAGTAGCTACCATTGTAGGCACTCCACCTAACTCTGTATTGGCAAGTATTTTTTTAGCACAATACAACTACGAAATCAGCTTTGCTAGTTGGTTTATGATAGGGCTGCCTTTTAGTGCTGTGATGCTTTTATTGTCTTATGTGCTGTTGGTCAAAATCATTTACCCCAATCGTTTGGGCAAGTTTGAGGCATCAGAGTCGATTCTTCAAGCAGAATTAAAAAAATTAGGCAAACCTAGCTTAGGCGAGCAGCTCACTCTGCTGGTATTTGTGATGACGGCTATGCTTTGGATATTTAGAGGAGGCATCAATCAGCTTATTTCAGGGTTAGCTTTGAATGACCCTATCATAGCTATGCTCGGTACGCTGGCTTTGTTTGTTCTACCCGTGAATTGGAAGAAAGGTACATTTATTTTGCATTGGAACGATACTAAAAATCTCCCTTGGGGCATCTTGCTTTTATTTGGGGGAGGTTTGAGCCTTGCAGCAGCAATGGAAGAAACAGGATTGATACAGCTCATTGCAGGAAGCGCAAGCGAACAGAAAGAACTAAGCATTTTTTGGATTATGCTTTTGCTAAGTTTTACGATGCTGATGCTTACCGAAGTAATGAGCAATGTAGCCTTAGTAACTGTGATGATACCCGTAGTAGCAGGGATTGCCCTTAGCCTAGGAGAAAATCCTTTGTTGCTCACCATTCCCATTACAATTGCGGCTAGTTGTGCTTTTATGCTGCCTATGGCAACGCCCCCCAACGCCATTATGTTTGCAAGTGGCAATATAAAAGTAAACCAAATGATAAAAGCAGGCATTTACCTCAATATCATTTCGGTAATGATGATTCTGCTTTTCTGCTGGATATTGCTACCTTTTGCTTTTGGAGTAGAGGTAGGCACAATCCCTCAGTGGGCAAAATAGATTTTTTGATAGGGCTGTTACATAGTGCGAAGCAAACTAGCTCGCACTACATATTTTACAAAATATACTGACTCAAATCCTTGTCTTTAACCAAGTCTTTTAGATACTCATTGACCGTATCTTTGGTAATTAAGATTTGGGCATTTGCCCCAATGATGTCAGGGACTTCAAAGAGGAATTTATTGAGCAAGTGGCTCATTACAGTATGCAGACGGCGTGCGCCAATATTTTCTATTTCTGAATTGACCTGAAAGGCAATCTCGGCAATGCGCTCTAGGGCTTCATCTTGAAAGCTCAGAGCTACTTCTTCAGATTTTAGCAAGGCAACATACTGCTTGGTAAGTGCATTTTTAGGTTCTTTTAAGATTTGGTAGAAATCATCTTTGGTAAGGCTCTGGAGTTCTACCCTAATCGGGAAGCGACCTTGTAACTCTGGAATCAAATCAGAAGGTTTGGATACGTGGAAAGCACCTGCGGCAATGAATAGCACGTGGTCTGTTTTGACTACGCCGTATTTGGTATTGACAGAGCTACCCTCTACAATGGGGAGTAAATCACGCTGCACTCCTTCGCGGCTTACGTCTGGGCCGCCACTAGCTCCTGAGCGGTTGGCGATTTTATCTATTTCGTCTATGAAAATAATTCCTGAGTTTTCAGCCTTGCGAAGTGCCTCTTCTTTCACCTCGTCCATGTCTATGAGTTTAGAGGTTTCTTCTTCTAGCAAGATTTTGCGGGCTTCGGCAATACTTACTTTGCGTTTTTTATCGCGTTTGGGCAGCATACCGCTTATCATTTCTTGAATGTTAATCATCGCCATCTCGTCCATACCTGGGCCTACCATACCCACATTGGCACTAGAGCCTTGCTGCACACTGATTTCTATTTTTCGATCGTCCATCTCGCCATTGCGTATTTTTTCTCTAAATCGCTCACGGGTTTTTTCGTTGAGTTCTTGGTCTTCCGAGCTTGAGCTATCAATGGTAAAGCCCGTAAATGAGCTATTTTGTGAGCGTTTTTCGCGTACGGGTGGGATAAGAATATCCAAAATGATTTCTTCTACGGCTTGGCTGGCTCTTTCTTGTACTTCTTCTTTTTTAGAAGCTTTCACCATATTGACGGATTGCTCTACAAGGTCGCGCACCATGCTTTCTACATCACGCCCTACATAGCCTACTTCTGTAAATTTGGAAGCCTCTACTTTTGTAAAAGGAGCATCTGCGATTTTGGCAAGTCGGCGTGCGATTTCAGTTTTGCCTACCCCTGTAGCACCTATCAGCAAGATATTGTTAGGTACTATCTCGTTTTGCATTTCTAGGGGTGCGTTCATTCTTCGCCAGCGGTTGCGGAGTGCAATGGCTACATTGCGTTTAGCATCTTTCTGCCCTATAATGTATTTATCTAATTCAGCCACAATTTGTTGTGGTGTCAAAGCATTTTCATTTTCTGTCATGTATTCTCTTTTCTAGCGATTATCAATAGATTAAATAACTGTTTCCTTTGTGTATGGTTTAAAGTTGGTTGATAATTTGTGTCTTGGCACGCACCTCCACCAATTACAAACTTACACAAAAAACTAGGTATTCACAAATATATAAATGATTGGAAAAAAAACGAGGATTTTTTTGGGGTTTTAAAAGTGGAGTGTTGAAAATACCTAGTGTAAGCATCTTTTGGCTAATGCTTTCATCAAGAGGAGTATGTTAGTGATGGCTGACAGGCCATCATGGTATTTAAAACAAAAGTTGCCATTTTTTATAATTCTTCTAAAAGTGTATCTAAGTCTTCAGCTTCATTTATTCAAACTCCTGCAAGTTTTTGTATCCTTTGCGTTTGATAGTTTTACTTTGTTTTCAAATCTTCAACATCAATTTTAGGTTTTAATGCTTTGGCATATAATAATAATGCCTTAGGTTGGGCTAAAAGATGACGCAAAAAATCTTCTATAAAAAATAACACCTTTTCCTCTGTCACATCTTGTAGCAAATTGTAAATATACTTTTTCCTTTGTTCAATCACCACATCTTTTGTTTTTAAACTTTGCTTGTTATGACGTTATTTTTACTAAAAAGCTAACATAAGGAAATCATGAATATTTAATTATAAACTACTAATTTAGTCATTATCAGTAGCTTATAAGACAAAAATTGATGGAATCACTTTTCACATCTTCCAAATGAATTTATTATCAAACCAAATTAACAGAAAAATAGCTGTAATGTGCAAAAAAATAGAATTGTTATTGATATTTTGTATCATCACTCCTCAAAAACATAACTCAAATCTAGTTTCAAATCAGGGAAAAGGTAAGCACTTGCGGTGTCAGTGCCAAGCATAGGGGCTTTGCCTACAAAAATGTCATTTTCTAGCACATAGGGCAGTATGGTTTTAGTATCAGGCTGTACTATCCAATATTCTTGTACGCCACTCTCTTCATAAATTTGGTATTTCTCGCCCATTTCTTTGGGTGTATTGCCCTCTGAAAGAATCTCAATCACCCAATCAGGTGCGCCCAAACAGCCCCTGCGGTCTAGCTTGCTGAGGTCGCATATTACGCACAAGTCAGGCTGAAGTACTGTAAAGATTTGTTCATCTTGAGTTTGGTCTGCCTTTACAGGAAAGCGTACATCAAATGGGGCAGCATAGAGTTCGCATTTTTTTCCTTCAAAGAAATTACCAATTTTGGTATGCAATCGGCTAGATACTTTTTGGTGCTTGCGCGAAGGCGCAGGCGACATTTTGACTATCTTGCCACGCAGAAGTTCTACATATTCATCAAATTGCCAAGTGAGGTAATCGGCATAGCTGTAAAGGTTTGTACTTGTGTGTGTTTCCATGTCGTCTTGTATTGATTAGGTTTGTTTGGCTAAAGTATTATTTTTTCTAAAATTATCCAAAAAATCAGACCTGATAGATTTTCAATATGCTCATTATCAGAAACTTGCAAACAAAAAGCAACAGGATTTATTTTTTATCTTTTTTAAACCATTGAATAGGCTTACAAGTTTCCTAGCCTAAACCCATAGCAAGATGAAAAATACACATTATTATAGCTTTTTTTTATTGTTTTCATTTTTTCTTATTAGCCATAGCCTATTGGCACAGCAGGAGTCGCTTATTGGCTACAACCAATCGCGCCAAAAAATCAACAAAGCAGGAATGATTACGCTGGGCAGTTGGGCTTTGGGTAATATGCTTGTAGGTGGTGTAATGCGAACACGCACCGAGGGTATCACCCAAAAATTCCATGAAATGAATATTTATTGGAATGTTTTTAACTTGGGCTTGGCAGGTTTTGGACTTTATAGTGCTTTAAAAAGTCCTACTGAGGGGCTGTCTGTATTTCAATCTTGGCAAGAACAAGGAAGCATAGAAAAAACCTTGCTTTTCAATGCAGGGCTTGATATAGGCTACATTATGGGAGGGCTTTATTTGAATGAACGTGGCAAAAATACCGAGAAAAATAGTGAATTGATGCAAGGCTTTGGGCGGTCTATCGTACTACAAGGTGCATTTTTATTTGCATTTGATGTGTCTATGTACCTCATTCACCAATCTAACCATGATAAATTCAAAGGCATATTCGAGAATCTACAAATATCTAGCAATGCTAACGGGCTTGGTTTGGTATTGCAATTTTAAAATAACACCTTGATTATCAAGTATTTACATTACATCATAACTATTAAAATATAAATATAAAAGCTCCCCCTTTGGGGGTTGGGGGGCTTTGTATGTGATTAGCTTACGTGCTGCCCTCCATTGATGGCGTAGTTAGCACCTGTGATAAAGTTTGCCTTTTCTGAAGCCAAGAAAGAAACCAAGAAAGCAATTTCATCTGTTCCTCCTAGTCGGCCCATAGGGATTTGTTGAATGATTTTAGCTCTGATGTCTTCCCTTACTGCCATTACCATATCAGTAGCAATGTACCCAGGGGAGATAGTATTGACGGTGATGCCTTTTTGAGCTACTTCCATGGCAAGTGTTTTTGTGAAACCGTGCATGCCCGCCTTAGCTGCTGAGTAATTGGCTTGTCCGTACTGTCCGCGCTGCCCATTAACTGATGAAATATTAATCACACGTCCAAATTCCTGTTCGCGCATATCTTCTATCACGTGCCGTGTACAGTTAAAAACGCTATCAAGATTTGTACTGATTACTTCCTGCCAATCTTCAAGGGACATTTTGTGGAAGGGCTTGTCGCGCGTGATTCCTGCATTATTTACCAATACATCTATAATGCCTATTTTTTCTTTGATGTCAGCAACCATTTTTCCACAAGACTCATAGCTACATACATCTCCTTCAAACACGTCTATCTCAAAGCCTGCGGCTTTTTGTGCTGCTTGCCAGATTTTGGCTTTTTCTGCATTGCGGTAGTTAGCTACTACCCTGAAACCATCTTCATGTAATTTTTGGCACATGGCTGTGCCAAGTCCGCCTGTTGCGCCTGTTACAAGTGCTACTCTTTTTTGATTTGCATCCATATTTGTTTAGTGTTTGAATGTTAAGGATTAAATAAATAGATTAGGTTTATTTTGTCAAACAAGTATATGAGTATGCAATTAGTAGATAAATTTTAAATTTTTAAATGATTATCGTCATTTTTTTTAGAAAAGTTAGGATTTTTTCAGATTTTCTATCATTTGCATAGGCTCAGATGCTTTGAATACTGTATTACCAGCCACAAGTACATCAGCCCCTGCTTCTATGAGTGCCTTGGCGTTTTCTAATGTTACGCCACCATCTATTTCTATGCGTGTGGAAGTACCTTGCTCATCTATCATTTGGCGTAATAAGCTTACTTTTTGGTAGGTACGCGCTATGAATTTCTGCCCTCCAAAGCCTGGGTTTACAGACATCATACAGACTAGGTCAGTCAGCTCGAGGACATCTTCAAGTACTGAAACGGGTGTATGCGGATTGAGGGCAACTCCTGCTTTACAACCCAGCCTCTGGATTTGCTGCAAAGTGCGGTGCAGGTGAGGACAAGCCTCATAATGTACTGAAATAACCGCTGCCCCTGCTTGCTGAAATGCCTCAAGATAGCGTTCGGGCTGTACTATCATGAGGTGAACATCTAGGGGTTTGGGGGTGTGTTTTGAGATAGCCTCACAAACAGGCAAACCAAAAGAGATATTCGGCACAAAAACACCGTCCATAATATCGATGTGTAGCCAATCGGCTTGGCTTTGGTTGAGCATTTCTACTTCGGTTTGTAAATTGGCAAAATCAGCCGCTAAGATAGAGGGTGCAATCAGGGGTATATTTTTTTTGACCATTTTATGAGCAATTTTGTAATGACGAGGCAGATGAGTGCTTACCTGCCCGAGATTGTTTTTTGATTTATTTTCGGTTGCAAAAGTAGCAAAATAATGTTAGTATGCTATGCAATACCTTTTGATTGCCAACCTAGCAGATTATTTTACGTGTTTGATAAAACTGATTGATACTTATAGATTGGTTGGATATAACACTCTTTTTATAAACTGCTTTATTATGAAAAAAACATTGCTCATTCTAAGTTTTCTAAGCCTCGCTACTGTGCTACAAGCACAAACCCTCAACCGCAAAGCAATGGAAAAAAGAACTTTGGAGATTTTGCAAAAATATGACCCTGAGGCACTTGAAATTATCAATACCTATCAGAATGCACCTTTAAAATACAATTTTGATGGTGTGCAAATCACCTTGGGTGCACATACACATTTTATGGAGTACATCAAGGGAAATACAGAAGAAAATATCATTAAGCATATCAATACAGCAGTACACGAGATGAATCACGGCTATACTTCTGTAGCTAGTTATGCACATTTGCAGCAAAACAAAAAGATAAAATACAATTTTGAAGATGAGTTTTATCTCTATTTCATCAATTCAAAAGAAAAAATACTTGTCAAACTCAGCCCTACCTTCCCTTCAGTAAAATTGGCGAGGGTCATTCCTAAAAACCTACAAACATTCAGATTCAGTACCTACATCAAAGGCAGCTCAAGCACTCAGGAGCACGGAATCTATGGGCTTTTAGACGAGATGAATGCTTACTACATTGGCACAAGAACTTCCTTTCTACTGTATGATTATTTCTTAAATGAGCGCAAAGCCGAAGGACAGGAATGGCTAGAGTATATGCAAGATATAGACGGTACGCTCTATGCCTACTTGGAGTTTAAATACTATATTTTGAAGTATTTGCTTTATGCCCAAACCCAACATGCAGCCATCTACCAGGAAATTATGCAAAATAAAGCCTTCAAAACTGCTTTTTTGAAGATAGACCAAAACTTTGGACAACTTGCTGCAGACTATTTTCAGCGAAGAGAAAAACTATTGAATGATTTACAAAGCAAGGGCTTCAGCGTGAAGATAGACGAAAAATATACTTATATTGGCAACAGTGGCACAGGCAATTTTATGGACGTATATCACCTCTTAGAAGAAGAACTCAGCAAACAAACCTATCAAGAAATGCTGAAAATACTCAAAGAGTAGCCCCTCCCTTCTATTGCTTTTTACTCTTGTCTATATTTAGAAGGCACAGAAAAGGGAAATGTAATAGGAGTTTCAGTGATTTCGGCTTTGCCGTATTCCAGTTTTACTTCGGTTTTTTGGGTTTTTCGGGTGTTTTTATCTTGATAAGTTACGCTGATATTACTTTTTTGGGGAAGCCAATGTCCTTTTTGTCGGCGATAAGTAGAGTAGTTCATTTCTAGCTGATTGCCATTAGACATATCTTTCAAATGAAGTTTATCGAGTTTTTGGGTTTTTGGGTTGAGGTAGTTGATGATTTCAATCCCTTCTTTTTCTTGTTTTATTTTCAATAATTTACCTTCTGTGCTAATTTGGCTGGCATCATACTGCGGTATGGGCATATCTCCCAAGATGATGGCTTGCAAAAGACTGTAATCTACTTCAAACTTTAACAGCCTTGTGAGGGTATCAAAATCAGCCTCCAAGTATTTTTTGTTGATACGGTCAATCAAGTAAATGGAATCCTTAGTAATGATGGTTCTGATGCCTTCTATGTTCAAAGGACCTGTGATAGAAGCCCATACGAGGCTATCTTTACGCATACGAATTTTCACTTTTACATTAGATTGGTCTATTTCAGTTTTATAATCGAGTTTGAACTTAGTATCTAAGTAATAAAAATTATTATCTTGCAACCTTGTAATGCGTGGTCTCGAGCAAGCACTTCCTAAAATGAGTAATGTTCCAAAAAATAACCAGACAAGCGTCTGGTTTTTAGTTATTTTTAAAGAGGCATCATGAAAAGTTACTTTATTCATATAATTTCTTGTTGCTTATTTTTTTGTCTATATTTCCAGAAGTTTTTCCCTTTTCTTTGGCCCTTTGCCATTGTTTGAGTGCTTCCTCCTCCTCTCCGAGTTGGTAGAGTACATCTCCATAATGCTCTAAGATGGTGCCACTCTGTGTAAATTGTAGTGCTTTTTCCAAAGCCTTTCTTGCTTTTTTATAGTCTTTTTGAGCATACAGCACCCATGCATAAGTATCGAGGTAAGTAGCATTTTCGGGGTATTTTTCTATGAGTTGCGTTGCCATGGCTTTGGCTTTGGGTAGATTTTCTTTTCTTAATGCCAAATAGAAGCTGTAGTTATTGAGTGTGCGTTCGTGGTTAGGATCTATACTTAATGCCTCCTCATAGGCACGGTTAGAGGCTTCATACTCTTCCAGCCCTTGGTAGGCATCACCGAGCATGGTCAGAAGGTCGAGTTTAAGGTCTTCTTGGTTGAAAGCCATTCTTTTCCCTTCTTCTATGGCTTCTACTGCGGCTTCATAATCTTTTTTACCCAATTGGGCTATGCTTAGATAAAGCCAAAAAACTGCTTGGTTGGGGTAGAGTTCGAGGGCTGCTTCGGCGTGTTTTGCGAGGCTATCCATTTGACTTGCTTCGGTCTCGATGGTCAGTATTTGTTGCCAGATTCTAGGGTGAATATCTGTATCTAGGCTAGTAGCTTTGAGGTATTTTTGTTTAGCAGCTTCTCTGTTATTTTGTTTCAGTAGAAGGTCTCCATACAAAACATACACAGCTGGATAGGCTGGCTGTCCTTTTATAATTTGCTCTGTGAGTTGTATAAGTTCGTGAGTATCTGTTTCTTCCTTATCTTCTTGGATATACATTAGTACTGTCTTGACTTTATCATCGGCAGAGAGTTCGGGGTTGGCAAAGGCGATTTTAAGTTGTGCTAGTGATTTTGAAATTTCCCCTTTTTCGCGGTATATTTTAGCAAGTAGCAGATAGACCCTTGGGTCAAGGGTTTTTTGTTGGGCAGCAGCTTCGAGTATGGGCAGTGCTGCCTCAGTTTGTTTATTAGCGATGAGCATTTCAGAAAGCGATACTACGTGTCGGGGGTCTTGTGGTTGGGCTGCTATGAGTTTTTCACCTTCTTCTATTGCCTTGTCGCTTTGCCCTAGTTGCATATAGATTTGTTGCTTTCGGCGAATGGTCTGCTCATCAGTACCAAATTTTTCTTCTAATTTATTAAAAGTATCAATGGCTTTGTTGAGTTCTTGCTTCTGTTCATAGATGTTGGCAAGGTCATAGTAGTATTCTTGCGCGCCTATGTCTGCATCAAGCATGGCTTTGTAGGTCTGTGCTGCTAGGTCAAGTTTGGCTTGCCTTTCATAGATTTTGGCAAGCAAGATATAAAAGTAAGGATTATTCTTATCCTCTTCTAGTGCTTTCTGAGCGTAAGTTTCAGCTTGGGGGAGGCTATTAAGTTGGGTATATGTTTCAGCAATTTTATAATCTATGGCAGGTGCTTTTTCAAGATACCCTCTTGCCTTTTCAAATTTTTCAAGTGCCTTAGGGTAGTTTTCCAGCACGAAAAACTTCATTCCCTCAATCATGTAATATTCTGCCTCTGCCTGAGAGCGTTTTTTTGAGATTTCTTCTGTGGGCTGATTGTTTTTTCCTGCTTTTTTCTTTTGAGCTGGTAGAGATATACTGCTAGCTAAAAGAAGACCTAGGCACCAAGCCCAGGTCAAGAATGTCATTTTTTGAAGTCTTTTCATATCTTATTTCATTATGCTTTCACTTGGTTATAATCGCCAATGCTCAAATCTTGACTTTTACCTCTGTATGTAACAAAATTTCCTATCATAGAGTTATTCAAATTTGCCTCTTGGATAAGGCTATTTTCTTGAATGATAGAATCTTTGATAACTGAATCAATGATTTTGGTATTTTGCCCTATAGAAACGTGTGGACCTACTATGCTGTTGTGTAGTTCTACATTTTCACCGATAAAAGAAGGCTGAATCACTAAGGAGTTATGCATTTTTGCAGTAGAAGCTACTAGATTTTGGTCTTTGATAAACTCCAGATAGCGGTGATTAGTTGCTACGGTTACATCTTTATTGCCACAGTCGAGCCATTCTTCTACCTGCCCAGGTTTGAACTTAGTGCCTTTATTTTTCATGTTCTCAAGGGCGTTGGTAATTTGGTACTCGCCTTTGTCTTTAATCTCGTTATCTAGTAAATATTGTATTTCACTGCGTAAATATGCCCCATCTTTAAAATAATAAATACCAATGATGGCAAGGTCAGACACAAATTCTTGTGGCTTCTCTACAAAATCAGTAATGACATTATTTTCATCATATTTCACTACACCAAAAGGGCGAGGGTCTTCTACTTTCTGTACCCAAATTACGCCATCTACCTCAGCATCTATCTTAAAATCAGCCCTAAAAAGCGTATCAGCAAAGGCTACAATCAGTTTTCCTTCCATAGAATCTTTGGCACATTGTATGGCGTGGGCGGTGCCTAGTTTTTCATCTTGGTAGTAGATACTTCCTCTTGCACCTATCTGTATGGCAATTCCTTCTAATTGTTTTTCCACTTCACTCCCAAAATCTCTTCCAATGATAAAAGCCACCTCGTCCACCTTTTCGGGGCAGAGTTTGGCTAGGTCTTCTACCAAGCGGTGCACAATGGGTTTGCCCGCAATCGGGATAAGCGGTTTGGGAACTGTGAGCGTATGTGGGCGGAGGCGTGTACCCCTGCCTGCCATTGGTATAATAATTTTCATTTTGAGTATTGATTTAGTTTTAGATAGCTATTTTAAAATTTACGTTAATTTTTCATCACAAGAAAAGGCTTTTTTTAGCAACAATAAGTAAGAAATGGATAATGGATAATTGATAATGATTAATTAAATAAAATACTGATAATCAAGTGTTTAGTAATTTAAAAATGACACTTTATTTAATCATCATCACTAATACACACATAATTAAGCATTTGATGTTCAACAATTTACAATTAATCACTAACCGCTAATCATTTCTTAAATACTTCCTGTACTTCCAAATCCTCCTTCGCCCCGTACGGTTTCAAGCAGTGTTTCTGTTGCTTCCCATTCAATTTTCTCATATTTACTTACAATCATCTGCGCCACACGTTCACCAGGCTGTATAATAAAAGACTCGGTAGAATAATTGACCAATAAAATTCTAATCTCACCGATATAGTCAGAATCAATTGTGCCAGGTGCATTCAGTACCGTAATGCCATACTTCATAGCCAAGCCACTGCGTGGGCGGATTTGTGCTTCGTAGCCTTCGGGCAGTTTGATAGACAGCCCTGTGGGAATGGCAATTCTTTCTAATGGTTTGAGTTCCATGGCTTCTTCAAGGTTGGCACGCAAATCTAGCCCTGCCGAGCCTTCAGTAGCATAATTTGGCAATTCAAAGGGGGATTGATTGATAATTTTCACTTTCATAGTTTTCAGTAAAATATTTTTCTCAAACCTAACAGAAAAAATACATTCCCAAAAATAAGCAATATTTTGAGCCTAAAAAATCAAAATGAGAGATATACGGTCTTTTTAGCATAAAAAAAACCAAACCAGCAATGCTAGTTTGGCTTTTTGGAGAACTTGGCTCTATTGAGCAACTTAATTTTTAATAAATCT
>CAYZQI010000056.1:0-26630 GCA_964480455.1 uncultured Cytophagaceae bacterium | reverse complement strand
CAGCGGACTGGAAGTCCGCTGCTACAGATTTTCACAAAAATTGTCAGACAACCAAAGACTTTTTACAAAAACAATGATATTAACCAAACTTAGACCTTCATCAAAAGTTCTTTTTTTAGTAGATGGATTAGGGGCTTTGCTTACAGCTTCGTGCCTATTGATTTGTGCAGGTAGTTTCAATACCTACATTGGCTTATACCCTCAAATACTACGCAACCTCTCCTTAATTGCTATTTTCTTTGCAGGCTATTCCTTAGCTTGTTATTCTTTTTTAAAAGAAGGACACCAAATCTTTTTGAGGATAATTGCAGTAGCAAATTTGTTGTACTGCTGCCTTACAGCAGGCTTAATTCTGCGCTATTATTCATCACTTACTTGGTTAGGTTTGGGATATTTTATTGTAGAAGTGGTAGTTGTCATTGCGCTTTCTTGCCTTGAGCTGATAGTTTCTATGCAATCTAGCTAAAAAATAGCTCGAGATTGAGTATTCAGCAAACTTTACACGCAATAATGAGCTACTTGTTTTGCGTAACAATTAACACTCAAGCCTTCCTAGGAGAGTGCTTCAATAGTATAATAAAACTTTTCGTGGATAATAAGGTCATCTTGCCACTTTTGTACTGCTACTTCTTCCCTTCTGAAACGTTTGCCTTGCAGCGTAACCTCAATCAACTGTACAACCATCGAGATATTTTTTTCTTCATTCAAAGCCACTTCAAGTATCTCTACTTTGTGCCACTTTTCTACCCTTGCAATGGCTTTTCGCTCATATTCTAAGTTAAAAGCCTTGCCTACACGAGGTGCTTCGTAGTTTTCTTGGCGCACTACCTCAGGGTGGTAGAATCGCTCAAAGGCTTCTTCTACTTTGCCTTCCAGAATGAGTTGATTGAGTGCTTGGACATTTTCTTGTAGTTTCATTTTTTTGTTTTTAGTGAGTAATATATGTGGGTAATCTATTCAAACCTTTCTGGGCTTACCATAATGACTTCTTCTTTTTCTACAATGACCTGCCCTGCGGCGAGATCTTTGGTTTTGCGGACATACTTGCGGGGCGTAAACAGTACTGGGCAAAGTGTATCTGCGCTACGTTTAGAGTAGTAGGCAGCCAAAGATGCCGCCTTTTCAATAACTTCATCAGGAAATTTCTTGCCTGCTTGGTTTTTGATAACTACGTGCGAGCCACTTACATCTTTGGCGTGTAGCCAAAGGTCATCTTTCTTGGCATATTGCTGTGTAAGCAAGTCGTTGTTTTTGGCATTTTTACCTACCCAAATATCCCAGCCCTTGTAGTGAAATTTCTTGAATAGTATTTGTTCAGCAGCGTCTGTTTTTACCTGTGCAAGTCTATATTTTTTAAGGTAATCACGAAGATTTTTTAGGCTATCAAATTCTGTTACTTTTTTGATGTGTGTTTTGAGGTCAGTGATTTCTTGTTCTTTTCGTTGCAGATTTTTTTGTAAGGTTTGAAGTTCTATTTTCTCATTTTTTGCCTTTCTGTAGTAATTTTCGGCATTTTTTTGGGCTGATAAGTCTTTTTTGAGTTTGATTTTGATAGGCTGATTCTTGTAAAAATCGTGTAGCTGTATGCTATTTGTTTGAGCCGGAATTTGATGCAAATTTGCCATCAAGATATGTCCTATTTCTTCATTGTAAGAGCCTTCCTCGAGGGTAGCATAGCGTTCAAAGTTTTTTTCTAGGTAGGTTTCACTTTGCTTGAGCCTTTTGTTGAGTATTTTGAGTGCTTCTTGCTTCTCTTGGGAAAGGTGAAAAACACGCGCATAAGCATAATAAAAGGCATTAATAGCCTCTAGGGGGTTATCAAATTCTAAATAATCTATGGTAGAAGGGTAGCCAAGCATAGCAGGCGGTAATAAAAGCATTTCTGGTGGATTTTGTGATGCCACTACAAAATACTGAGGCTGTAATAGCCTATCTGTGGTATTTTCTAAGATTTGCCATTGTTGGGCAGGTGTAGCAGTGTTGATATTTTGAAGCGTAAGTGCTTTTCGGATAGTCTTATCGAAGGTAGGGAAAATACTTTGCCAATTATATTGATTTGCTTCAAACGCCGAAAAATTTTGGGTGGTGAGTTGGTCAAGTTCAGAAGGTTTAATTTGCTGGTCTTGCAGAAATTTTTTGTGAAACCCTCTCAAAAACACCTCATCTTGAAACAGCACCACATTGGCACGCCTGCCATGCATCTTGAAAAGCAATAAATATCCCCCTTCAAACTCAAGGGCAAAACTCCTTTCCTGCTGAAATTGAATGATACAAATGATTGGCAGATGTAGAATTTCTGTAAATAGCTCTACACTGTTGCGTTTAGCACGTGCAAAATCATCAGGAAAACTCAGACAGCAAAACTGTGCTTGTAAACTAACCCGCCAATAAAATTCTTCTTCCTCACGGCAAAAGCCCAAGATGAGTTCATCTTTGGTTTGGCTAAATGCTGTAGCAAGCTGCATAGCCTCTTCACCGCTTGTAGGCATTTGCTCTTTGATACCTTCATAGCCAAGCTGCCATCTCACACCCAAACGCTGTGAAAGGGCTTGTGTGAGGGGCATCAGGAAGTAAAAATTATCTTGCATCATTTTCTAAAAAAGGTCAGTGTGTTGAATCTCAGGAGCAGAGTTGCTTGAAGTCTCAGAGACAGGATCGCTTGAAGCGACCCTGTCCCTCAACCATTTATTCTCCGTCTTGCATTTTTTCGGCATTTTCTGCCATGCGGAGGTTTTCTATGAAGTCCTCAATATCGCCATTCATTACTTGGGGTAGGTTATAGACCGTAAAGCCAATTCTATGGTCAGTTACACGCCCCTGCGGGTAGTTGTACGTCCGAATCTTGTCTGAGCGGTCGCCACTGCCTACCATAGACTTTCGCTGTGAGCCGATGGCATCTTGTTGTTTTTTTAGTTCTATCTCGAAAAGCCTAGAGCGCAGTACTCTCAGTGCTTTATCTTTGTTTTTGAGTTGAGATTTTTCATCTTGGCAAGAAACCACCAATCCGCTAGGCTTGTGGGTAATCCTTACGGCAGAGTAAGTGGTATTGACCGACTGCCCGCCAGGTCCTGAGGAGCAGAAAGTATCAATTCTCAAATCATTTTCGTTGATGTGTACTTCTACCTCATCTACTTCGGGCAAAACTACCACACTTGCAGCAGAAGTATGCACACGCCCTTGAGTTTCGGTAGCAGGTACACGCTGTACACGGTGCACGCCCGACTCAAATTTCATCATACCATAAACATCTTCGCCCGAGATACCACAGACAATTTCTTTGTAGCCTCCCGAAGTTCCCTCAGTAAAATCTATGATTTCAGTACGCCAGCCCTGTTTTTCTATAAATCGTTGGTACATTCTGAATAAATCTCCTGCAAAAATAGAGGCTTCATCGCCGCCAGTACCTGCACGAATTTCTAGCACAACATTTTTGCTGTCGTTGGGGTCTTTGGGTATGAGGAGGGTTTTGATTTCGTCCTCGATTTGTTCTTTGCGTGGGCTGAGTTCATCGAGCTCCATTTTTGCCATTTCGCGCATTTCTGGGTCTTTTTCTTGGCTCAAAATTTCTTTGGCAGATTGCAGGTTGCCGAGCACATTTTCGTACTCTTTGAATTTGGTATCAATTTTTTCTAAATCTTTGTATTCTTTGGTAAGTTTAGAATACCTATCCATATCAGCAATGATGTCAGGCTGAATGATTAATTGTCCTACTTCTTTGAATCGTTCTCTGATGGCTTCTAATTTATCAATCATATTTTGCGCTATTTAATTGGCAAAGTTAATGAATTTACCTCACAATTGATGTACTTCTTTCATCTCTTCAAAAGAGAAAGGTTTTGAAACTGCCTGCTCATTATTGCATACACTTACTTTTTTAACAGCCTGACGGAGTGTGGCAAATTTTGGCAAGCAAGTATTGGGCTATCCATAAAAAATACTTCGGTTTTACTGGTTTTATTATTATTTTTGCATTGAACGGTTAAGCAAAATACTTGACCAATATTATCTTGAAAAAAGATACTCAAAAATAAAGTAATAGCTATTCATTGAACTATCAATAAAAAAAGTGGACCTATGAACATCAGAGTTATTTGTATCAATGACAAACACCGCCCTAATGAAGTACCTACAAGCCGATGGATTAAAGAGGGCGAAACCTACCATATTGTGCAAATTGATAAATTGAATGCACAAGGAGGGATTTATGGCTGCAAACTTGCGGAGATAAATAATGACGATTTAGCACCATACGAGTATTTTCGCTTGGATAGGTTTGCAGAACCTGAGCAGCTCATGGGAGAAGAGGAAGTCTTGAACAAAATAGACCTATCAGAATTGAAAGAAATCTTAGAGGTTGAGAAAATTAAGATGGATTAAATTTTGTTGTTTGTTATGGTCAATTCACAGAATAAAAAATAAAAATGCTTTGGAATAAAGAAGAAAAATATACAGAGATTTCATATGATAAAGAGTCAGAATTAGAGGATGCTTTAAATGAGGTTAAAAACGCTTTGTTTGGTTCAACGCGAATTTATCTTGATGACAAGAAAAAAATCGGACAAAAAGGCAGCACTAATAATTTACCAGATGGCTATTTAATTGACTTGACCAATAAGCAAGATCCGAAAATATTTGTAGTTGAAAACGACTTAGCTAGTCATCAACACTTAAAGCATATTGCAGTTCAAATACTTGAATTTTCATTGTCTTTTGAGACATCGAAAGTAAAGGTTAAGAACGTGATTAAAGAAATGCTTCAAAAGAGACCTGATGAATGGAAAAAGTGTGAAGAATTTGCAAGAAATAACGGATATGAAAATGTAGACTATTTGCTTGAATCTATAATTCATAAGAAGGACTCATTTAACGCTTTATTAATAATCGACGAACTTGGAGAAGAATTAGAAACTGTGTTAATTAGTAGGTTTAAGTTTCCAGTAGAAGTTACAACATTAAAAAGATACAAATCAGGAAGTGGAAAAATCCTTTATGAGTTTGAACCTTTTTTAAATGAAGTAACAGAGGATACTGAAAAAGTTGATATTTCGGATATTGACATCATAGTAATTTCTGCAAGAGAGGATGGATTTAAAGAAACTTTTTTAGGTGAAAACCTGCTGGTATGCAAACCGACTTAACTCGTCTATGATTCCAAAAATCAGATACATTGCCGCTTATCAAGTTGCACCAATTTCGGCAATAACTCATTTGGCAGAAGTTAAGTCAATTGAACAATGGAAGGATACGAATAAATATATCCTTCATTTTACAGAACCAGCGGAGAAGATAAAAAAAGTACCTTTGGGTATAGGTAAAGGCAAAGCCCCTCAGAGTCCAAGGTACTCATCAAGGGATAGGATTTTAAGTGCACAATCACTCGATAATGTATTTTAAGAAAGGAAAAAAGTCATAAAAAAGGCTAAATTTTGATTGCTAACCAATAACACAGCAACGTAATTAAGCTATTGTTGCTTGCTTTTGCTTGTATCGTACTTGCAAAAGCAAGCACAAAATCAATATACATCAACCTACAAAATCCATGACAGACAAAAATTATGCAGCTACTACTCACCAAGAATTGGTACTTTCAGAAGTGCTTGACCGTGTGCTAGAGCAGGGTATTGTAGTAAATGGAGATATTGTGATAAGTGTGGCCGACATAGATTTGGTCTATCTTGGGCTGAGGCCATTGCTTACCTCAGTAGAAAATATGCACAAAATCACCGAAAACAATTCGCTATGACTTCACAACAAGCCATTTATGTCTATGGAATCACCACCAATCAACTGAATCTTACAAATATTCCTTTTGGCTTGGAGGAAAAAAAACCTTTTTTGATTGTAGATAGAAACCTTGCGCTGCTAGTAAGTGAATTGGCAGAAACAGAGGAGTTTAAAAAATCACTCAAAAAACCCGATGCACTCTCAAAACTTGCCCGCATACACGAGGGCGTAGTACATCATTGCTTTGACCAAGTAGGCATTTTGCCTTTCCGATTGGGTGCTTTGGTCAAATCGTACCAAGATGCCGTAGAGCTTATCAACAAGCAATACCTTACCTTTTATAACAAATGGGAACAGCTCAAAGACAAGCAAGAATTTGGACTAAAAATTATAGAAGACCCTTATCTTGCTGATAATAGCGAAGAAATCCACCCCCCCTTTGAGCCTGACAGCAATGCCAAGCAATACCTCTGGAAAATATGGAAAAAAAACCTCGGTAACCAACAACAAAAACACAAAGAGGACATAGAAGCAATGCATCAGCTTTTTGTACACAAATCCTCCAATTATAAAATCAAAAAGAGTTTTCAAGATAAAATGCTGCTCGAGAGTGTTTACCTAATAGAAAACTATGAGGCAGACGCACTTTACAAAGTATTTTATGAAGTAAAAAGAAAATATCCACAATTCAAATACCTATGGAGCGGGCCTTGGCCTCCCTATCATTTTGTAGAGCTTGCCTTAAACGTCTGAAAAGATAAATCATCTATCTTTCTAGATTATAAAGAAAAAAATACACGTTCAAGCCATTAAGCATAGTTGTTACTTTTTTAAACAAAAAAGAGGGGTGAGAGATTAATTCTTAATTTTTCTAGGATTTTAAACTTTTTTTTGTTTATATTTGTAGCTAAAATTGCAACTCTATCCAAAATACAGCAATATTGCAAGCAAATTTCAAATAAGAACTGACTATCTCTATGAGTGTAACCTATACTGAAGACAATATCAAAACGCTCGACTGGCGAGAGCATATCCGTAAAAGACCAGGAATGTACATTGGAAAATTAGGTAATGGAACTTCGCCCGACGACGGAATTTATGTGCTTACCAAAGAAATCATGGACAATGCCATAGATGAACACATGATGGGCTTCGGCAAAACCATAGAGCTGGAAGTAAGCGATAAAAAGGTAAGAATACGTGACTATGGACGCGGCATCCCATTGGGCAAGGTCATAGATTGTGTTTCAAAAATCAACACAGGTGGTAAATATGATTCAGATGCCTTCCAAAAATCAGTAGGGCTCAACGGGGTAGGTACAAAAGCAGTCAATGCGCTTTCTAAATACTTTAAAGTACAATCGCACCGAGAAGGCGAAAGCAAAGTCGCAGAGTTTTCGCAAGGAATTATTCTTCAAGACCATGCCATCACCCCTACCAAGCAAAAAAATGGTACTGAGGTTGTCTTTGAGCCTGATGAAGAAATCTTTGAACACTACCACTATAACCCCGAGTTCCTAGAAGAACTCACCTGGAACTATGCTTACCTCAATGCAGGGCTAAAAATTTTTTTCAATGGCAAAGAATATTACTCTAAAAATGGACTCTTTGACCTCCTACAAAACAAGACCGATGAAAATAACCTGTGCTACCCCATCATACACCTCAAAGGTGATGACATAGAAGTAGCCATCACCCACGCCAACCAGTATGGCGAAGAATATTACTCTTTTGTGAATGGGCAAAATACTACCCAAGGCGGCACACATCTTTCTGCTTTTAAAGAAGCCTATGTGCAAGTAATCCGTAAACACTTTGGGCAAAATTACGAACCTGCCGATATTCGTAGCTCTATAGTGGCTGCCATTAGTGTAAAAGTACAAGAACCCGTGTTTGAATCACAGACCAAAACCAAACTTGGCTCTCAACACACTAGCCCCGATGGACCTACCATTCGTACTTTTGTGGGCAATTTTATGGCAGAATTAGACAATTATCTGTATAAGAATACTGCTACTGCCGAAGAACTCAAGAAAAAAATCAAACAAAACGAAAAAGAACGCAAAGACATAGCAGGTATCAAAAAATTGGCAAACCAATCAGCCAAAAAAGCCAATCTCCACAACCGCAAGCTGCGCGACTGCCGCATACACTATACCGACCATAAAAAAGATGAGCGTTTTGATACTACCATTTTTATTACCGAAGGTGATTCTGCAAGTGGCTCACTCACCAAGGCAAGAGATGTGCAGACCCAAGCCGTATTCAGCCTTAGGGGAAAACCTCTCAATTGCTTTGGGCTAACCAAAAAAATTGTCTATCAAAATGAGGAGTTCAACCTCTTACAGCATGCCCTAGACATTGAGGAGAGCATAGAAAATCTGCGCTTCAATAGAGTGGTCATCTCTACTGATGCTGATGTGGACGGTATGCACATCAGATTGCTTTTGATGACCTTTTTCTTGCAGTTCTTCCCCGACCTCGTAAAACAAGGGCATCTCTACATCTTAGAAACGCCTCTCTTCAGGGTAAGAAACAAGAAACAAACACTCTATTGCTACGACCACAAAGAAAAACAAGCTGCTATCCGTAAGCTAGGCCCTAACCCAGAGATAACCCGCTTCAAAGGGCTAGGAGAGATTTCCCCCAATGAGTTCGGGCAGTTCATAGGCAAAGACATTCGCCTTGAACCCATTGTACTCAAAAAAGATACTTCTATCAAAGAAGTACTTACTTATTATATGGGCAAAAACACCCAAGAAAGACAACTCTTTATCGTGGATAACCTCCGCATTGAAAATGATGAAATAGAAGATGGAGAAGTGGTGGAGTAGGAAGTGAGGAATTTTAATTAATAAAAAATGAAGATATTCTTGGTTCTCTGACAATTTTTGTGAAAGTAGCATTATAAAATAGACTTCAGTCTGTTTCAGAGCTGTAGCCAAAGAGCATGCTCTTTGGCTACAGGGCATGCCCTTTTGCAACAGATTTATCACAAAAATTATCAGACAATCAAATTTAGCTTTCGTGAAGAATACTTAGCTTTTCTGCAAAAATTTGAGATAGACTATGACGAAAAATACCTATTTGATTTTTTAGACTGAATTTGTTATCCTTTGGCTACCTTTTCAATTTACATCTTACATCTAATATGCTAAAGTAGTTTTATATCCTAGAAATAGCCCATAATCTCTACACGTTTTGCGTGTAATGTTTCAATTAGTTTGCCTTGCTGTTTTTTGATTTTTTGGCAGTGCTGTGTGTGCGTAAATCTCTTTTTCAGAACTGAATAATAAAGCGTAAACCTACCCAAACCCATAAAAAGTAGCACAGACAAAGAGGCAACCCAGATTTTAGTAAAAACAGCCAAGACTATCCACCAAAAGAGCAAGTAAAAAAGTATAAAAAAGAAATGCAAAGCAAAATCAACTGATAAATAAAACTGTGTGTTTTTAGTCTTATCATCAGCAATTTTGCGGGCATAATGTGTAGGAAAAAAATAAAATAAATAGCTTAGAAAGTAAAAAGGTAAACCGAGATAATATGCTAGGGTTTGTCCGAAAGTAATTTTTTGGTCTTTAGCAAGGTCAATGTCTTGTAGTCCTGTTTGGGTGAGTTGGTCAAAATATCTTTCTATTTCTTCGGACTGTGCAGGTGTAAGCCTTGATAGATGTGCTACTGCTTCTAACTCTGTCGAGAGTAGGTTTTTGGTAGGACTGTTTGTTTTATATTGTGCATTGCGGGCGAGGGTGAGCAAATTTTCTGCGAGCTTTTCTTGTGATTTTTCAGGGATAATGACAGTATGCTGTGGAAGCCGCTCTTCAATTTTCTGATTAAAAAGACGAATGGCACGAGCGGCGTGTTCTTGATAGCTTTGCTCAAACTCTTGCGTAGAAAAAGGTGTGTCAAATCTCACCAAAAGACTTTCACGTGCTTGAGTGGGGTAAGTATAATTGATACCCACACAAATTACCTTAATATTGAGTTGAAAACCATTGGCTTCTTCACTCTCGAAGGCAATTTTGGCTGCTCCTTTTTTGAGTTTTCTGAGTCTTTTTTCAGGTATAGAAAATCCTTCAGGAAAAATAAGTACCATTTCACCTGCCTCGAAAAGTGCTTTGCATTGCTCAAAAGTAGATTGATTTTTGCCTAGATTTTCTTTGCCTTCTTCTAGTCTATAAATCGGAATCATGTGCAGTTTGCCCAAAATCCACCGTTGCCAAGCCGTTTTGAATACATCAGACCTTGCCAAAAAATGCAAAGGACGCTTCAGCATCACTGCCAGCACAACGGCATCTAAAAAAGAATTGGGGTGGCTTCCTAGCAACAGCACAGGTCCTTTTTTCGGAACTTGATGAAGATTGGTAAATTCAATTTTACGGAAATAAATATGAATCCCTATCCAAACTAGGTATTTGAGAATGGTGTAAATCATTGTTTAGAAAAACATAAATAATAACTTAGGTTGTTAGCACTTGTAAGTTACTAATATTGAGGGTTTTAAAAAATCACATTTCACAACTCATAATTTACACTTTCCCTAGTAGCGCATTGTGTCTTTCATTGCTGCTTAATCTTGGCAATGCTTTCTTCTACTGTCAAAAGTGCCTGTTCGCCGTTGAGCATATTTTTGAGGGTGATTTTTTGTGATTGTATTTCTTCTTCACCTGCCAATACCACAAAAGGAATATTTTTGCGGTTGGCATAGTTCATTTGTTTTTTGAGCTTACTAGCTTCAGGATAGATTTCGCATCTAATGCCCACAGCCCTAAATTGTGCTACCATTGGCAGAAGGTAGTTTTGTGCTGTTTCATCAAAATTAGTAAACATTACTTGAGTGGTGCTAAGTGTATTTTCTTTTGGAAACAAACTCAATTCCTCCATTACATCATAGATTCTATCTACACCAAAGGAGAAGCCCACGCCCGACATATTGGGCATACCAAAAGCCCCCGTGAGGTCGTCATAGCGTCCGCCTCCGCTAATGCTGCCAATAGATACCCCAAGTGCTTTCACTTCAAAAATTGCCCCTGTGTAGTAGCTCAATCCACGGGCAAGCGTGATGTCAAAATCTAAATTCAGCTTGTTTATGTCATCAAGTTTTCCTGTAAAACTTGCAAGCAACGCCACCACTTGTTCTATTTCTTCTATGCCTCTCTTGCCTATTTCTATTTGGCTAAAAATGGTCTTCAAAAAGTCAATTTTTGATGCGTAATCACCTTGAAGCGAGAGAATTGGCCTAATTTTTTGTAAGCTATCTCCCACAAAACCTCTTTCTTGGAGTTCTTCCAATACTTTTTCTTCGCCTATTTTATCGAGTTTGTCTATTGCTACACACATATCGCTTACTTTCTCAGGATAGCCCAAGTAAGCAGCAACGCCTGACAAAATTTTCCGATTATTGATTTTGAGGGCAAAGTGATTGATACCAAGCTGGGCAAGTACTTCGTTGATCATCAGTACAATTTCGGCTTCACAGATGAGCGAATCTGTGCCCACCACATCTGCATCACATTGGTAAAACTCTCTGTAGCGTCCTTTCTGTGGGCGGTCGCCACGCCAGACAGGTTGGATTTGGTAGCGTTTAAAGGGAAAACTCAGTGTGCCTCTGTTCATGGTTACAAACCTAGCAAAAGGCACGGTAAGGTCGTAGCGAAGTGCTTTTTCAGCTATTTTTTGGGTAAGTTTTTTGTAATCTTCTTTGTCTTCTGAGCTTATCTTATTGAGGAAATCGCCAGAGTTCAAAATCTTAAAGATAAGTTGGTCGCCTTCTTCGCCATATTTACCTGTCAGCACCTCTAGGTTTTCCATTGAAGGGGTTTCTAGAGGTTGAAATCCAAACTTCTCGAATACATTTTTGATGATAGTTAAGATGTAATTTCGCTTTATCATTACTTCGGGAGCGAAATCTCTTGTACCTTTGGGCAGACTTGGTTTTTGCATGGCAATGTATGAGTTATGAATTGTCAATGGTTAATTGTCGTTCTATTTATTTTGGAAGACAAAATTAGGGCATTCTCATCAAAAATTAGGTATTGAGCTGCTTAAAAGAAATTATTGAAAATCTTTTTGTTTATAAAAAGCTGATTGTCAATGGTTTATAATAGATATGAGGGCTTAGTACATAAGGTAAATAAGGAAGAAAATTTTTACTTTGGATTTTCTAGCAAAATAGGCTAACTTTGCACGAAAATTCTCAAAACAAATTATAAAGATGGCTGTAACTAGATTAGAACGCAAAGGAAAGAGAAACAAAGCAGTAGCTAACAATAGAATTGCTTACATTAAACACTTAAACTGGAAACCAGAAATAAAACAAGTAGATGTAGAAGCAATCAAGGCTGAATTTGAAGCAAATAAAGGTAAAAAAACTGCAAGCAATACAACAGAAAACGAAGCTTAGTTTTTGGCTGATAGTATTCTTCTCTCCTCAAAGAAGGCAAAGTAAAATGTTTTGCCTTTTTTTATGCTTAGGAAAATGTGAAAATAATTTCTGATACTTTGATTTTTAAAGTAAAGTATGGGTAGTCAGTTACTTGATGTAACCAATAGTTTAAAGAGTGCAAGTCAAATTGACTTCCTTATGCCCTCTCCTAAGGAGAGGGAAGGGTTGAGGTGGCTAAAAAGGGAAATTTGATTTGCACCCATTCACAATTACTTAATGGATTTTCAACTCTTTTCGTGGGCTTGTTTTTGTTGCCTGAAAATAAAGATTTGTAAGTGTAATAGGAGGGAGGGTATCACTTTGTGTTCGCTCTTGGTGAAGATGTATTTCGTCTTGGTACTTATTATCCCATTTTCTTAAAAAATAAGCAAAACTAGCCCCTGCTAGAAAACCCGAGAGGTGAGATTCCCACGAGATATGGTCTTCTTGAGGCACTAAGCCCGAGAGCAAACCACCATAAAAAAGCATAATCAAAAGAGAAATAGCCCAGTCGCTTCGCCTGCCACGCCAAATACCTGCAAAAAACAAAAACGAAGTCAGTCCATAGACTATCCCGCTTGCGCCTATATGGTATGCCTCCCTTGCAAAGCACCACGTCCAAAAACCCGTTGCTAAAAAAAGCCAACGCACCAATGCCCACGCTAAGCGAGGGTACAAGTCAAATACCAAAGGGGTTAAAAAAAGCAAAGGAAAAATATTGGAAAACAAATGCTGTATGCTGCCATGCAAAAAAGGAGCAGTAATGATGCCCACTAAACCTTGCCAACGCCGTGGATACAAACCCAAAAAAGATATAGAAAAACCACTTGCTTCCTCCAAAACTTTGATGAGTGTTATCAGACTAACAAAAATGACAACAGGGATAAAACTTTGTGATGATTTAAAATACTTCATTCATAGAGAAATAGCAGAATAAAATGTATTAAGATGCTTTATTTTCGCAGGTCAAATCTTTGACAAGCCGCCAAGTGCACTTGGCATCATCAACATTGACCTCTACTTGATCCATAATCTTATGTACTAATACAAGCCCTAGTCCTCCTTTGCGTCTTTGCTGCACTATGGCATCAAGGGAGGGGTTTTGGTAGGCACTGAGGTCAAAAGGTGCTTGGTCGTGGTTGGTGATTTCAAATATAATCTGATTTTCTTTATTGTAAACTATGACTTCAATCACCTCATCAGGATTACAATGATGTGCGTGAATGATGAGATTGGCACAAATTTCATCTACTGCAAGCACCAATTGATTGATTTCAATATCATTGAGTGCTTGTTTGTTGAGTACACGTAGTACAAACTCACGGATTAGCTTGAGATTATCACGGATACAAGTAGCTTTAAAAGATTGCGTCATGGATTTATTTTTTTTGCGGCTTCTTTAGAATCTACGATAGGTAGTAGATTATCTAAGCCCAAAATTTGGAAAACGTCTTTTACTTTTGGATTTAACCCAAAGAGGGTGAAACTTATGTCATTTTCTTTGAAAGGCTCAATATAGGAGATAAAAACTCCCAATCCAGCAGAGGCAATGTATTCTAAGTGAGTGCAGTCTGTCAGAATTTTTTTTCTTTTGGCTTTGAGTGCTTTGTCAAATGCTTCATCTAAAATGATGGAAGAGGCAGCATCAACGTCACCATAGATTTGAATGATGTAAAACTCATCTTCTTCTATTTCTTTAATTTGCATGGTATATTTACGATTTGAAAAATAAAAAGTTTTAATAATCTCAGTTGGCTAAACTTACTAACTGCTTACCCGACTGAATGTTAGCGTCTTTTTAGGCGATTAAGCAAGCGGCGGCGGCGTGATACGGCTACGGGCTGTAACCCAATAATAGGTTCTTCGGGTAAAAATTTATTTAATTGATGAAAAATCGCTTTAGAGAAAGGTGCCCAAGTGGCAGTCCGTACATCAGCTATTTTTAAGGCATCATTTACCCAGCAGTTACAAGTTTTGAAAAAGTGGTATTTGCCTACAGCTTCAAAAAAGTGATAATTGAGATGGTCGTAGGCAGGAAGCCCTGCAAATTGCACGGGAACAAGTTTTTTTTCTTCGTTCATCTTGAAGCTACGCTTGATATACTCAATGATTTCAGCATATTGCAAGGCATTGAGCTTAATGGCTTTTTTATACTTGGCATCTCTGGGAATGTCCTCATGCAAAACCACTTGCATCACTGTTTCGCCAAGGTAAAACAAAGCCTTAAAAGCCACTTTAGGTTGAAGTTCTGCCCAAGTAGGCGTGTCCAGATAAAAGCCCTTATCGCCCCAGCCAAATGAAATGTATTGGTAATCAGTAGCTTTAAAAAGCGAAGTATCAATAAATTCAGTCCAATCTATATCAATAGTACGCACAGGCAATAGCAAGTCAGAGTGAGCACCATTAGAGATGACCCACATAGTAGTACCTTCTGCATTTGGGCGTGCTTTGCGGTTGCTCGGAATCCATTTTAGCAGGGTGGCAGTAAAGAGGTAGCCCAAAACAAAAGTAGGAACAAGTAGTATTAGTGCAAGCAAAATCCAAATCCAAATCATAAAAATAAATTAAAAGTAACTACTAAGACCAAAACTAAATTATTTTGTTACATTTGATATAATATTACAACGTTTTTTTTCGAGATTCATTTAGATTTATGTAAAATATTGAGAAAGAGTGGCTTCTAATTAGTATTAACATAAGGTAAAATAGGACAAGACAATGAAATTAAAAAGCCCTCAAAAACTCATTTTGAAGGCTTTTTTGCGTACTAACCAACAAGTATTGGCTACTCGCTGAGTACTTGTTCAATTTGGGTGTAAAGTTTTTCCTGCGAACTAGGCTTATGGGCATACCTTACACTTACCTCACCATTTTTATTGATGATGAGATAGGTTGGAAACATCATCATTCCATTTGCTGTTTCAACGAGGAGCTTTTGGGTTTCTTCAGGATAAGCAGCCATCTCATCTTTGTTAATTTTGCTCACCTCCGCCCATATTTCTTTGAAGAGAAGTTCGTTACCTATTAAGTGATGCCCTTTGAGATTGTAAAATTTAAGCATATTTTCCCATTTTTCTTCGCTGTTATGCTGTTCGTAAGCAACATAAAGGTACTCCAGAGGCGCATCTTTGAATCGTGCTTTGAGTGGTTCAAGAAACTCGAACTCGTGTTTACAAGGACCACACCAAGTCCCCCAAAGGTCTATCAGTACTACTTTGCCTTTGAAAGGGGCAATCAAATCAGCAAAGGTATTGATATCAGGGTAGTCCTTAATGATTTTGATGGCAGGGTCAAGTGCTGATTCTTTCTGCTCGTGAAAAGTTTTGATAGGGTTTATAAATTTTAAGAATACATCTTTGAAAGGGTGTTCAGGGTATTTTTTATCAAAATCTGCTGCCATATCAATAAGGTATTTTTCATACCTGGTCTGCATTGCCATTCGGTAGATGAAGTATCCCTCTGCAAACATGGCATTTTCTTCATTAGGTATATATTCAGAAATTGCTTTGACAATTCTCTTGCTGAAAGTGCCTGCTTCGTATGCCTCTTGGGTCATCTCTTCGGGTAAGGGCTGCAGGTCTAAAAAAAATACCCAAGCACTTGTGTTATCCATAATAGAAAAAATATCCACACATCCACGAATCCTAAAATCTCCTTTTTCAGTGCTTTGAAAAACAGGCAATACTTCTTCCTTCCATTTGGTATCCCAGTTATTGTCTGTAAAAATGGTATTGCTTCCTTGCCTTGATTGTGAAAAATAGGCTGTCGCCAAGTCATTGAATGCCTTGAGGTGTGTGTATTCAATGTGTGCTTTCATATATTGGACGAATTCAGCCTTGAATTTTTGTTGTGTTGTTGCTTGTTCGAGGCCTGCAAGTGCTTCTTTTTTTGAGGTGTTGATTAAATCCCAACAGGCATTGGCTTGTTTTTCTTGTTTGAATTTTCCTTTCAGTCCTTCCATTTCGTCAATCTTATTTTGCTGAAAGTACTCATTTTCAGCTTTTAGATTTCCATCGAGTCGTAGAGATGTCAAGAAATTTTCAGCATCTGCCATAATGCCCAAGTCAGTATCGGGGCTGATAAAAATAGAAGTTCCTGCATAAGTACCATCTTTAAGTTTGATGCCGAAATAAGCAATACAGCTTGCTTTTAAGGGGAGGCTTATTGAAAAGTTACCCTCTTTGTCTGTTTGGATAAAGGCTTCCTCAAGGTTCATTATTGGGTAACCCAAAGGGTGATAACGTAAGCTAATTTCTGCACCTTCTGCAAGGTTGGTAATTTTACCATTCACTTGGGCATTTGTTGTAAAGGGTACAAGGCAAAACAATAAAACGGAGCAGGAAAAGAAAATCTTGAACATGGTAAAGGTTTGAGTTTGGGTAAAAGAATAATGTTTTATTCACAATTTTACAGAAAAAACTTGAATTTCCAAAAAATTATTTGCAGTTTTAGTTCATCATTCTTCTTGAAAAAATATGAAAACCATTGAAATCAATCAAACAAAAATTGCTTACAGACAAGAGGGTACAGGCGAGCCAGTACTGTTTGTGCATGGCTTAGGTGCAAGCATTTGGACTTGGGAGCAGCAAGCTGAAACTTTGCTAAGAGAAGGCTATCAAGTCATATTGCCCGACTTGCGTGGGCATGGGCAAAGTCATATCTCGGAGAAAGGCTATCAAATAACCAACTTTGCTGATGACATTATTCAATTATTAGCAAAATTGAACATTGAGCGTGTTCACTTGGTGGGGCTTTCTATGGGAGGTATTATTGCCTTTGAGGTAGCAGCCCAACGCCCCAACCTCGTAAAAAGTCTGTTGATTTCTAATACAGGTCCAGAGTACCAGATGAACCTTTGGCAGGCAGTTGCTTTTTTTGTAGAGCGAGAGTTTTGTTTATCACACTTTGGCATAGACACTCTCTCAAAAGTTTTGGCAAGAAAGTTATTTCCCGACCCTCACCAAGAAGAGTTGAGAACAAAATTTATCAATCATTGGACAAAAAATGACACCGAGGCTTACAGAAAATCATTTTTAGGGCTGATTCAGTGGGAAATGGGCAAAAAATATAAGGCAATTCAATGCCCTACATGTTTAGTAGGTACACCCGAAGATTATACCACGATTCAGGATAAAATGCGCTTTGTATACAAACTTCCAAATGCCTCACTGCACATTATAGAAAACTCACGGCACATTACGCCGCTTGACCAACCTGAATTGTTTAATTGTGTGATGCTGGATTTTTTAAGAAGCAACTCCATTAGCTAGGAAATGTAAATAACAACTTCGGTTACTTTAACTCATAAATTGCTGATAATGAGAACTTTAAAAAATCACATTTCACAACTCATAATTTACACTTCCCTTAGATAGACTACTATTTACCCAAAGTAGCAATATTCAAATGCCCACTGCAAGATACATACAGTATGTGAGGCAGTGGGCAATTGCTACAAACTTACCCAATAAAATCTTGAATTGCCTTAACGGTTTCTACAGCTCCTTTGCCATAAAGCATAGTTTGGTGATTGCCACTGACCTCTACATACTGGCATTTAGGCATCATGTTGGCAGTTTCCTGAGCAAACTCTTTGGGTAACAGTGGTGCACCTAAGGCATAATCGCCAGGTGCATTTACCAAAATAGCAGGTTGCGATACTTTTTGCAAATATTCTAGCCAAGGTTCGCTCAGTACAGCATTGGCAGCTTCACCTATGTTTTCAGGTTTTGAGCGAGGTATCACTG
Organism: uncultured Cytophagaceae bacterium; assembly: GCA_964480455.1. Classification (GTDB taxonomy): domain Bacteria; phylum Bacteroidota; class Bacteroidia; order Cytophagales; family Microscillaceae; genus JAABSX01. Next base: position 8,735 of record CAYZQI010000056.1, on the reverse strand, counting down.
CCCCTCCCTCTAAGGTTTCTACATCGGCTTGGTAATAACTCAGCATGGCATCTTCCCAGAAATTTAGGTAAGGTGCTTGTTTGGTTTTGGCAAGGTATGCCTCAAAAGAATCAAACTTTTGCCCTAGGCGGCTCATAGTAGGCACAAGCATGTCACGGGTATCGGGGTGAAGGCGTGCAGCTGCATCAAGCATAATAAGTTTTTCTACTCGCTCGGGGTAGTGATTGGCAATATAAAGTGCCAAAAACGCCCCAAAAGAATGTCCCCCTAAAATAACCTTTTCCATAGCAAGCTGGTCTAACAAGCCCACAATATCGCGTGCATGTTCAGCAATGCTATAACCCGTTGCGGGTTTATCACTCAAACCCCTGCCCCTCAAATCTATAGAGATAAGTTGGTTTTGAGGACAAAGTCCTGCTTTCACCAAGCCATCAAAAGCGTGTGCATTGGCAGTGAGTCCGTGCATCAGTACAACTGCAGGGGAATTTCCTTTGTGTAACAAGTAATGTAATTGGATATGATTGGCTTCTACAAAATGGCTCATAAATAGTAAAAATTAATGATTTGATAACATAAGATAATACTTGACCAAAATTAAAGATTGAAATAGGATTTGCCTAATTTAAAGTGTAACTTTGTATATCAATAAATTTGATTTTTTATTTAAAAAGTAAGCAAATAGCACATAAGTAATTCAATGTTAGATTCATAACATCTATCTTGTTGCCAAGATACGTTGTCATATTGTTCGTTCAAACAAAAATTTAAGCAAATGAACTTCAAAATTTTTACATTTCTTCTGTTAGGAATGTGGCTTACACATACTAGCATACAAGCACAAACAGACCTCTCCAATTTATGTGGAGATATTGATGCTACTACTACACTCTTGATTAATGAATGTGATAATGCACTATTCAGAGTACCTACTACGAATACGCTTTCAGCAGTACCACTTGCACCGTGTAGTAATGTGGCAAGTGCCAACCTGAGAGATGGTTGGGCAGGTTTTACTTCACTAGCTTCGGGAGATAGCCGTGTGGTGGTGCAGTATAATCATATTGTCTCCCCTTTTGCACCGCAAGCCCTGACAGTATATGACGACTGTGCATCGGCTGAGGTTGGTACACAAATCAATGCGAACACAGAAGGGAATTTTGATGTCAATTTTATTATCACTCCTACCAACCCTCTGCTAATTAACTTCTCAGGTGTAAGCGTAGATGCCTACCGTGAAGGTTGGGTACGCTACACTGCCCAAATAGGCGAAAAATTCACTGTATCTTACACCAATACCAATCAAGATGCTGCCATTGCAGTTTATCAAAATGGCTGCCCAGGAACAGGGTCTTTTATGGCATTACGCAACGCGGTAGGTGGTGCAGGGCTAGAAGAGGTTACACTTACCAACAATACTGGCGCAATTGCTACCTATGAAATCAGGATTATGAACGTACAAAGCAATAACCCTATGAATGGTACACTTAGGGTGAGGCAACACAATGCTATGTTGGCAGTCTATCAAGGTACTTGTGCTACACCAGTACTTTTGGGCTGCTCGGTATCAGGCACTGAAGGCACACAAATCGTAACTTTCAATGCTGACCCAAGTACAGATTATTATGTGCGTATCGTCAATTTATTCAGCAATGCCGATATGGACGGCAACCTCTGTGTGTTCAATGGCCCTGCTCAATCTGGCGACCTTTGTAGTGAAGCACAAGAAGTATCTATCGGTACTTGTGATTATCAATTAGAGGTATTCTCCTCTTTTTTCAATAATGAAAACTTAGCTATTCCCCCTGCTTGTGGCATCACTGACGTATTCAGAGATGGCTGGGCAAGATTTGTAGTTACTGAGGCTAACCAACGCATAGGAGTAGAATACCAAAGCGAAGATACTGATGTGGCATTGGCTATCTATACTGGTAATTGTAATGGCTTGAACTACCTCACTTGCGCCAATCAAGAACTTACTACTAATGGCAGTCCTCAAAAAGAATTTATAGAATTTACAGCCCCCGCTATTGGTACTTACTATGTGAGGATTATGAACATAGAAAGTACACAAACTATGGTAGGTAAACTCTGTATATATAATGTCATTCCAAGAGATAATTGTGCTGATGCCGTTGCTTCTGCACAAACGCTTGTGCTGGGCGATTGTAATGTGAAAGCAAATATTTCTACTACTTCGGGTGCTTCAGGAAATGCTTGCGGCGTGGACAATAACGATATTTGGATTCGCTACGACCATACAGATGCAAGTGTATCAAGTGTGCGTGTAGAATATGTAGCTGATAAAGATGAGTTTACACACAATCCAAGTTTAGCAGTTTACAATGGTGCTACCCTCAATTGTGCAGACCTGAGTACACCAGCTCCTGTGGTTTGTATTACCGCCAATCTTAATAGCAATACCGTATCTTCAAGTTTTAATGTGGTGGCAGGGCAAACTTACTATGTGAGGTTATCCAATCAAGTAAGCAATGAAATGACAGGTAAAATTTGTATCTATGACAATGGCAAACGTGCCGAGGATAATTTCTTTACAGCACTCGAGTTTCTCATAGATGGTACAGACTGTGGAAAGCAATTCAACATACTAAGTACTTTCAATGGTACTGGAGGCTTACCCGCTAATAATCCTCAAACTATCAGTTGCTCTTCTGACCTCGTATTGAGAGATGCTTGGGCAAAATTCCAAACTGGAGGCACTTTACCCACCAACGATTTAGTGATAGAATATGACAACGATAACCAAGATGCTACTTTTAACAATGATGTAGCCTTATTGGTCTATAGAGGAGCTAATATCACCAATACACCTGCCACGGCTGCCATAATAGCACCTGACCAGCCTTCTATTACAACACCTATGAACTTGGATACTTTTTATGAGGGTATAGACATTCTTCAAGGAGATGCTGTATGGGCAGAATTGAACATCACCACAGCAGGTACTTACTCCTTGGTATTTGATACCAACCCCGATACTGAGATTTTTATTTATGATAATATGGTTTCATTTATGGGCAACATCAACAATAATCTTGGTGGTCTAGAACAAGGAACTTTTGATTTTCCTGTGGGTACATTTTATATTCAAATTCAAAATTCAGATTTTACTGATAATATTGTAGGGGGTAGATTTGCAGTACTCAGCCCGCTTACACAGGTAGCTTGCTCCAATGGTATTGATGAAGGAACAGAATTTGTAACCCTTAACGGTTTAGTGGCAGGTTTTCAAGTCAATAGCACTTACTACATCAGAGTAGCCAATGTTCAAAACCCTACCAGTACTACGGGTAAACTTTGCCTGCGTGATGGAGGTGTTAGACCTGAAGACCTTTGTAGCACCGCACGCCCTATTATTTCAGGTGATTGCGACATTGAGTTTAACTTGATAGAAGCCAACCTACCTGCCAATCAGCCCATTGCCCCATCTTGCATTGGTGCCAAGACACTTCGTAGTGATGCTTGGGCTAGTTTTACAGCATCTGCCTCACTTACTACCTTTGAGTATTACAAACCCAATACTGCTGGCAATGCGGGCAGAGATGTGGCTTTTGAAATTTATAGAGGAAGTTGCTCAGGGCTTATTTTAGTAGCTTGTGTAGATAACCTCAATGGTACACCCGAAGAAGTAGAAACCACCAACTTCAATACCTTGGTAGGTGCTACTTACTACATCAGAATAATGAATGTAGGCACAGCAGGAGATATGGAAGGTCGCCTTTGTTTGTTTAATACCCGTGAGCGTGATGTTTGTGATGACCAAGACATTATTACGCTTACGCCCGATGCTTGTAATGTGCGTTTCAATGTGCCTGCTACTTTCAGCAATACGGGGGCAGCAACCAATGCTTTGGGCAGTTGTTCAACAATTGACTTTGGCTTGCTGCCTGGCTCAAGAGATGCTTGGGTTCGTTTCTTAGGAAATGGTAGAACCATGACCATTCAATACCAAAATGAAGAAGCAACTAGCAATCCTATGCTCATGATTTATGCGCCCCTCAATGGACCTGGCCCTATCAACTGTGGAGTAGGTATTCACGGGGCAGGAAACCCACTAAACGAATACAGATGTGCCAACGACATCACCACTACGGGAAGGCAAACCGAATCGGTTTCTTTCCCCACACAAGCAGGGAGGTTATACATTTTGCGTGTAGTGGATTTAGCACCCAATGATATGAAAGGCTCGCTCTGTATCTTCTCAGGACAGACAGGACCTGAGGATTGTGCTAGTGCCACTGAAATTAGTATCCTCTCTACCCTTGGTAATCCAGATGATGTAGGAGCTTGCAATGTACAATTTAATGTATTAGATAGGAATAATTTAGGTGCTAATCCTCCGATTGATGGCGATTGCCCTCTCACAGGCTACGGCGAGGCTTGGGCAACCTTTACTACTGGTTTGGGAGGTATTTTTCCTCTGCCAGGCAGTAACATCACCATAGAGTATGACAACTACAACAACAGTTATACATTTGCTCCTGATGTAAGTATCGAGATATTTAGAGCTAATACAATAGGAGGTTTTGACTGTACCGACCCTACCACTTACACACGTGTTACCCCAGCTCCAGCCTGCAGTGATGCAGGAATAGAACTTACAGAGCGTGTGAATTTTACAGTAGATGTAAACAACAGCGAGCAGTATTATATCCGAATCATTAACAAAGATGACACGCGTACCGCTTTTGGTAAACTGTGTATCTTTTATGGCGAAACCATCGCCCGTCCTAATTGTGCCTCTACACTTGATTATGGCCCGCTTGATGGTAGCTACAAAGGATTTGAAGTGTTGAGTGGCTGGACTGATGTAAGCCCGCAAGACCGCATCTTAGACCCTGTATGTATAATTCCTAATGGTTCAAACCCAACAAGCCCTAACCCACCTATCGTAAGTAATGGCTGGGTACGCTTCAATGTGCCTGTCAATATAAACCCCGATGAGCAAGTAACTGCTGTTTCAATACAGTTTGACAATACCCGCTTTTCTTCATCAGATATTAATTCTGAAAATGGAGCTATAGCAGTTTACAGATTACTACCTCCCAATACACCCGCTTCCATCAATGGTAATGCAAGTGCTTGTAACTTGACAAATCTACAACTAATAGACTGTGCCAACAATGTATGGAGGGGAACAGAAACCGTAACCATTGGTGTAGAGCCAGGGGCAGATTATCTTGTAAGGGTAATGAATGTAAGAAACAAAGGCAGAAATATGCCTGGCTTGGTTCGTATTTTTGAATTTGCAAGCTGTGAACTACAAGGGGAATTGGTAATTGATGGCACTTTTGAGAATTGGAGACCCTTAGACATCAGTGCCAACCCTAGCCCTACCACCTTCTTGGGTGCTACAGGGCTTGATAACTGGGTGCATTCTAACCCTGACATCAGGAAATACACCCTCACAGGTACAGATATGGATAGAGATATCGATTATTTTTCACGCTTTGCTACAGATTATGGTTACCTAAGAGATAGGGCTGGAGGTAGTGGGGGAGATGCCAATAGCCAAAGAAGGTTGGTGGCAAGCCAAGGCGAGTTTGGCCCAGAGGGCTTGTATGCAATATCGCACAATACCTATAATTACAAAAATAACTGGTTCTGCTATGGCAACGGGCATACAGGTTATGGAGGGGGAAGCCCCTGGTCTTTTACGGCAAGCTATTGTGCTGCAGGTGGGCTAGGTGATGGCAGTGAGGCTTGTATTGATTTTGGTACACTAGAAGCAGGCAGACCCGCCATCATTCCGAGTGCTGCTGAGGCGAATTTTATGACTGTAAACGGCTGGTGGAAAAAGCCAGCAGATTATCCTAATCAAGAAGCAGGTAAAATTTGGTGTCAGACGCTTGATATTTCTGGTAATGCCTCACAGCCTAATCGTTATTATGTGTTTACGGCTTGGTTCAACAATGTCAAAAGTATCAAACAATCGGGTGATGTACCACAGCTACGCATCACGGTTTGTGATATGGAAGATGTTAATAATCCAGGCGTACTTCCCTTAGCAGCAGCTACTGGCAATACTCCAAGTTCTATTTTACCAGGCACAACTTACACAGATGATGGAGTACGCACACGCCACGTACCCCCACCACCCAACAATGCCAATATGCGTAAGGCAGCTCCACTTGGCTTTGCCTTTGGTGCAGCTATGCCTTGTAATATTGATGGAGAAGCTCCCAATTCACGCCTCAAAGGGTTAGGTTCTGACTTCTTCCTGCCCCAAGAGCCAGACCAATGGCAGGTAGTAAGATGTATTTATCGTGCACCACAGAATGTAACAGAGCTAAACCTTTGTATTGAAAACTTATCACTTTCTAAAGGAGGTAATGATTTTGCCATTGATGACATCTCATTCCAGCAGTGCTCAAGCACCAACACAGATGCCTTAGATGCCCTCCTGAGAGGTGATGCTTGTGAACTAGCAGACGAGCCTACTGCACTGGGTATTAGCTTAAATATGAGAATGTTAGACTTCACAGGGAGATTGGTGAGCAATAGAACTTTGCTCAATTGGCTGGTACTTAATGAGCAGAACTTAGCTACTTACGAGGTGCAAAGAAGCACAGATGGTACTAATTTTTATGCCATAGGCGAGGCAGAGGCAAAAGGCAGCTTGAATGAATTGCAAAACTATGATTTCATAGACTACAATCTTCCCGAAGGCAAATCTGTGATTTACTACCGCTTGCGTATGATTGATGTCAATGGCAGAGACCGACTCGGCTCGGTCATTCAAGTAGGCATAGATGCCATCAATACCTTAGAAATGAAGCTGTTTCCTAACCCTATACAGGCAGGTGATGATTTTTCACTTGGGTTTCAGTCTTTTGGAGGCTTTGCCAACATCAAAATCAGTGATATGATGGGCAACCTCAAAATGAATACTCTCATGCCTACTCAAGAAGGTGAAAACATCGCAAAATTCAGTTCAAAGGGTTTAACCTCTGGTATGTACATTGTCCATCTGAGAATAGGCAACCAACAAGTTTCTCGTAAATTGATAGTGATGTAATAGCCTGCTTCATAGAAAATCTACCAAACCACTTTGAGCTCATGCGCAAAGTGGTTTTTTTATTGTGCCTTTTCTGGGTATAACTTTCTAAGGTCATTGAGAAGAAATTTCTTTTGTGCAGTGAAGCTATCAGGGTGTAGCTGCTCAAAAAGTTCTTTAAACTCTTGCCATTGTGCAGGGTTTGTTGCTTGCCAATCAGAAGCGTTAATTTTTTTTTGCTTTAAGTAATCTTCAAAACTTATCATTCAATTGGTAGGCTAGTCAGTACGCCAAATTTTTTCAATGTTAGTATTTTTTGTTAGAATAATCTATTAGAAATAGGCTAAATTGCACAATAAACCAAGAATTTTCAAAATTAATCATCATTAAGTTATATTTATTAACTTGCAGCTTGAAAAAAGGACTTTTGTTTTTTTAATCTTACAATGATATGCAGCAAGATAAAATATTGGTGATTGGCGCATTAGGGCAGCTAGGGAGCGAACTTTCAGAATCACTCTGTGAAGTGTTTGGAATTTCTAATGTGATTATTTCAGATATACGCCGCCCCACAGACCTAGCTACTACGCTGCCCAATATGCAGTTTGAAGAACTCAACGTATTAGACGCCAAGCGTCTTGGAGCAGTGATAGACAAATACAAAATCACACAGATTTACCACCTTGCCGCCGTACTTTCAGCCACAGGTGAGCAAGACCCGCTCTTTGCTTGGCAAATCAATACAGACGGTACGCTGAATGTGCTAGAAGTAGCACGTGCGAAAGGGATTCAAAAGGTATATTTTCCAAGTTCTATTGCAGTATTTGGAGCAGATACTCCTCGTGAACATACACCGCAAAGTACAATCATGAACCCAAGTACTATCTATGGCATAAGCAAACAAACTTGTGAACGGTGGTGTGAGTATTATTTCCATAAATTTGGGCTTGATGTACGAAGCCTCCGCTATCCGGGTATCATCAGCCATAAATCGCCGCCTGGCGGAGGAACTACAGATTACGCAGTAGAGATTTTTTATAAAGCCGCAGAGGGAAAAACTTTCAAATGCTACCTCAAAGAAGATACATACCTACCAATGATTTACATGCCTGATGCTATTAAAGCGACTTTGCAGCTGATGGAAGCACCCAATAATGCCATTTCAGTACGCTCTAGCTACAATCTGGGTGCAATGAGTTTTACACCCGCTCAACTTGCAGCGGCCATCAAAGCACACATACCTCATTTTTCTATCAAATATGTACCTGATTTTAGGCAAAATATAGCCGATTCTTGGCCTCAAAGTATTGATGACAGTGTGGCTGCTGCAGATTGGGGTTGGAGTCCTGACTTTGCGCTACTTAATATGACCTCAGACATGCTCTCGCAGCTCAATCAAAAAATAGGTGTACCAGAAAAATCATGATTTTCTGACAGTATTTGTAAGTTTGTATTGGTGCAGTCAGCAAATTCAGAATAATAAATAGCATTTTATTTTGTAAAAACCTCTCTATGTATCTTATGATGCTATCTGGGGCTTTACTTTGCAAAATGTTAATTGCTTAGATCATAACAAAATCAGCAATAGGTTATCTGAGTAACAGGTCAAGAGCCTACTGCCACGGTTTTTTACAGAAATTGTCAAAAATTTATCCTGACTTGGTTTCTTAAATTGTAGTTATTAATATACTCCATAAGTATTTGTTTATCAGTAGCTTAG
>CAYZQI010000055.1:19449-27304 GCA_964480455.1 uncultured Cytophagaceae bacterium | reverse complement strand
TCAAATTAACACGCTTTTTTTCTTATTTGTTATCCAAAAATTTAGCGGACTATTGGTTGCTGAAGAAAAGGTAAAAAATAACCTTATCACTTTTATTTTCTAAGTTGCTGATAATGAGCAGCTATAAAATCTTATAATTCATAATTTACTATATGCTTATAAATATTTGGTGTAGATTCTTGGTGTTGCATTTAAAATGTATGGTATTTTTTGCATAGCCTATGAGTTTATCTATCTAATCACCTCACTTCAATTTTTTCAGCTTTTAGGTAGGCTTTCAGCATTGGGATAGGAATTTCTCCAAAGTGAAATACACTGGCAGCCAAGGCAGCATCGGCTTTGCCTTCGGTAAAGACCTCTTTAAAGTGCGTTTTGTTGCCTGCGCCGCCTGAGGCAATCACAGGGATAGGCACTAACTCAGAGATTTGTGCGGTGAGTGCATTGGCAAAGCCATTTTTTGTGCCATCATGCGCCATAGAGGTCAATAAGATTTCGCCTGCACCTCGCTGATAGACTTCTTCTATCCATGCCAAGAGTGGTATTTCAGTGGCAGTACGCCCTCCGTGCGTGAATACAAACCAAATGGTATCTATGATATTGGTATCGGCAGCCAATACAATGCACTGGCTTCCAAACTCATTGGCAAGTTCATCAATCAATTCAGGACGGTAAACGGCGGCAGAGTTAATAGAAATTTTGTCTGCCCCAGCATCAAGCATTGCCCCTACATCTTCTATGCTTTTGATGCCCCCTCCTACTGTGAAGGGAATATTAATTTCTCGCGCTACATTTTTGACCAATGCAGCCAATGTTTTTCTTTTTTCTACCGTGGCTGTGATGTCTAAGAAGACCAACTCATCAGCACCTTCTTCGGCATAGCGTGCGGCGAGTTCTACAGGGTCGCCAGCTTGTCTAAGATTGACAAAATTGACACCCTTAACGGTCTGACCGTCTTTGATGTCTAAGCAGGGAATAATTCTTTTGGTAAGCATCTTTAAAATAATGTAGGTACTTGGTGCAAATCTTTTGATTTGCACCAAGCATAAAAAAAGAAGCACGAAGCACTCACTTCGCACAAGATTTTGTATTAAACTGCTTTTACATCTACTTCTATGTTGCCACGTGTAGCCACAGAATAAGGGCAGATTTGGTGTGCTTCTTCTACTACTTTTTGAGCTTCTTCTAAACTAAGGTTAGGGATATTGACAGAAAGCTGTACTGCAATGGCATATACTCCCTCATCAGACTTGCCAAGGCTTACTTTTGAGTTGATACTGAAACCGCTTATGTCGCGTCCACCAGCAACTACGCCCATAGCACCCCCAAAACAGGCGGCATAGCCTGCGGCAAAAAGTTGCTCAGGGTTAGTTTTGCTGCCATCTCCCCCTGTTTCTTTGGGCATAGATACGCCAAAATCAAGAATACCATCAACCGATTTGATGTGTCCTGTTCTGCCTCCAGTAGCGTTTACTTCGGCAGTGTACATTGGTTTAATTTTAATCATTTTTTACAGATGTTTAGTGTAGATAAAATAATTTGAGCCTGCAATTAATACAACTCATTTCACAAATCAAAATAGGCTTTCCGATAAATTGTTTAGCAAAATGCCTTAAAAAAATTGGTTCTCTGACAATTTTTGTGGTAGTGTTTCATAAGATAGCTTGAATACTGTTCAGAGCATAGATGCTGGCGGCCTGAAAGTCTGCTGTCACCGTTTTCACACAAATTGTCAGATAAACAAATTTACTTAATTAGTTAGGCTCATTCACTTAATTGAATCAATAAAAAACCAGCTTCCACGCTCTCTCCTGCTTGGGCATAGATTGCTGTTACGGTGCCATCGGCTTGTGCAGAAAGGGTATTTTCCATTTTCATAGAAGATAGTACAATCAAGCTATCACCTTGTCTTACTTGCTGCCCTACCTCTACACATACTTTTACTACCTGAGAGGGCATAGGTGCTTGATAAACTCCTTGTATTTTTTCTGTTTCTTTTTCGGGCAGGCGAGGCAGTTGTGATAGATGAATATTACCTACTTGGGGGTGATGTAGATAGTATGCATTGCCTACTTGTGCCAAGTTATATTCATAACGCATGCCTTCCCATTCAAAAGCAAGATTATTTTTTGAGGTTGCTAACAATCTGACCTTGCATTGTGCTTCTGCAATATCAAATATAAATTGTTGGGCATCAAGATAGCGATATTTTACTTTGTATGGTGTTGCTCCAAAAGCATAATCTACTTCTTGGGGTGCATAGAAGCTATTACGCCAACCAGAAGGCAGATGCCTGAGCAAGGTACGTTTTGTTTGGCGCAGTTGCCATTGATGCAGGGTAGCAGCTATCAATGCTTTTTGAAGTGAGGCTTCTTTGAGAAGCTGATTGGTAAGATTTGGGTGAGTTGCTAAAAAATGTGTATCATAATTTCCTTCCTTGAAATCTTCATTGTTTAGTAAAGCCGTCAAAAAATTTTGATTTGTAGTAATGCCCAAACAGACCAAGTTTTCTAATGTGTAGCGCATTTTGCGGTGTGCTGTGGGTCGGTCTTCTCCCCAGATAATGATTTTAGCAATCATAGGATCGTAATACATAGAGATTTCGCTTCCGCTTTCTACGGCAGCATCTACTCTCAGGTGAGCTACTTCAGGAATTTGCCAATATGCTATTTTACCAGTAGCAGGTCTAAAATCGTGCTGTGCATCTTCGGCATAAAGCCTACACTCCAAGGCATACCCTTTGGCTTGAAGTTTATCTTGTGTATAAGGAATTGCCTTGCCTTCTGCCACTTCTATCTGTAGCTGTACGAGGTCCAGCCCTGTGATAGCTTCGGTTACGGGGTGCTCTACTTGTAGGCGTGTATTGACTTCTAAGAAGTAAAAATCTTGTGTTTTTGTATCATAGATAAACTCTACTGTGCCTGCATTCTCATAGTTGAGTGCATTGGCTATGCGGAGGGCTGCCTGTGCCATTGCCTCTCGTTTTTCGGCAGAGAGTGCAGGCGAAGGGCTTTCCTCTATGATTTTTTGGTAGCGTCTTTGGATAGTACATTCGCGCTCAAAGAGATGGACAGCATTGCCATATTTATCGCCAAAAATCTGGAACTCAATGTGCCGACCTACCTCAATGTATTTTTCTAGCATCAGTTCATCATTTCCGAAAGCATTTTGGGCTTCACTTTTGGCGGCACTGAGGGCCTTTTCAAGGTCTTGGGCTTGGCGCACAATTCTCATTCCTTTTCCCCCTCCTCCTGCGCTGGCTTTCACTAGTAGTGGAAATCCGATTTTTTCAGCTTCTTGTTTGAGTATTTCAAGTGCTTGCGCCTCACCCCAATAGCCAGGAAGGGTAGGTACTTGGTGGGCTTGTGCAAGACTTTTTGCTTTTGATTTGATACCCATCTGGGCAATGCTTTCGGGGCTAGGCCCTATGAAAATAATACCTGCCGCTTGGCACTTTTGGGCAAATTCAGCATTTTCAGATAAAAAACCATAGCCAGGGTGCAAGGTATCTATTTGATGCGTTTGGCATAGGTTTATGAGTAGTTCTTGATTGAGGTAAGAGGCATTAGGGCTATTTTCGCCAATACACAAAGCCAGGTCAGCCTCACCCACAAAAGGAGCATAGCGGTCTGCTTCCGAAAAAACAGCTACTGCCCGAATACCCATCTTGCGACAAGTACGGATAATTCGTGAGGCTATCTCTCCTCTATTGGCAATCAGAATGGAATTTATAGATTTTTGAGTAACTTGCATATTCAAAATGATAATTGACCAACAAAGAAAAGACATTTCTTAAAAAAAGTATATAATTTTAAGAAAAATTATCATTAAATCATTTCAAAAACAGCTTACAAGAAGTTTTTTTGTTCGCGTTGCTTTGCTTATATTTTTTAGCATAAATTAGGACATCAATCTACAAAAACGCAAAAATAGTATCAATGGAACAGCCAAAAAACATATTGCCTTCTAATTTTTCTGATTTACTGCCTTTGGGCTACTTATATCTCTTAATCATTGGTATTGTGAGCGATTCTATTTATTATGGTTTATTAGGTATCAATATCATTAGCTATTCAACCATCCTTGATGTGTTGCTTAGTCCCGTAAACCAAATTACAGACAATTACAAAGTTCTTTTATTTATCATTATATTGCCTGCTTTTGCCTATTTTTACGTAGGCCTTATGAGAAAGTGGGCTGAGAAAAAAGCTGCTCAGAGTGGTAAGACTGTTTCTGTACTTGCAATATCGCCCATACAAGTATGGATTTCTTTTACTGCTTTTGTGATTTTCTCGGCATACATTGGGATAGGCTTGGGCAAAGGCGTAAAAACCAAAGAAAGAATGGAAAATGGTGAGTTATCACCTCGGCATAGACTTACTTTGCAAGATGGGAAATCGCTTGAGGTACGTATAGTAGGTAACAATAGCAGCTATATTTTTTATGTGGCCAAAAATGCCAAATCTGTTACAGTAATACCTATCCAAGACAATATCACAAAAATAGAAGTAATAGAAAATAAAGAAGGATCAAAAAAATAACCTTGATTTTTTTGTTGTGATGGATGAGTAATCATAACTAAATAAAGTGGTTCTTTAACAATTTTTGTAATAGCATCTCATAAGATAGACTAAGTAGGGCTCAGAGCATGAATACTAGTAGACTCTCAGTCTGCCGCTTCGGTTTTTTTCAGACAGGCGATTTTATTAAGGCTCAATACTGCACAAAAAAAGGCAACATCTACAAAATGCTGCCTTTCTTTTATTTGTTTCTAAATGAATAAGACTTACTTATAAAGCCCTAATTTTTACTTAGCTCGAGTTTATCTTCTGGTTCGCTTTCGCAAGTACCTACGGGTTTGCCGCACATTCCACAAGTTTCACCATTGCCAAACTGTGCGCTTTGAGAGGCACAAGTACCTTTTAGCTCTTTGCCTTTTATTAATAGACCTATACTCATAAGTGTTGCAAAAACACCCACAGCGGCTATGGAAATCAATATATTTATTAACATAATGGGGAGTTTAAAATGAAATTTCAATACAAATTTAAAAAAATTTAACAACAATTCATAGTGTATGGTTTCAAAATTAGAGATGTGAGCGGTCAAACTGAAATGGCAGCAGGTAAGATACGCTTTCTAGCACCAAAAATTTTTCATCATTGGTAGGCAAGATAATCTGGATAGGCTGCTGTTGATGTAGTTCTACTTCTAAAAGGCTTTGTCGGCAAATCCCACAAGGACTGATAGAAACAAACGCTTCATGGGTGGCTTTGTGTGCCATAACTGCGGCGTGGGTAATTTTTAGGTCTGCAAACTGCGATTGGCACGCTGCCAAAGCAACACGCTCGGCACAGATCCCGACTGGGTAAGAGGCATTTTCTTGGTTGGCTCCGTGCACTATCTCTCCATTCTCAAGGCGAAGTGCTGCCCCTACCCTGAAATTTGAATAGGGTGAATAAGATTTTTTACAAGCTTTTTTTGCCTCATGTATAAGTGCTTGCTCAAGGGAAAAAAGTGCATCAAAGGCAACTATTTTGTAAGGTGTATTGAGATAGTTTTCTGTTTCCAAATGGGTATTTATTGAGTTTATGAAAAATTACCTTGTAAAGAGCTACAATACAGAAATTTTGTTTTGGACAATAAAAAACAACCTTAGGTAGTATTTGTTCAGCTATAATGTAAAAAGGCACAATATTCTTTTTGAATATTGTGCCTTTTTCTTTTGTACTCTGCCTTAGTGATGTGTATTTATTTGTTATTGGCTGGTTTTTCAGCTTTTTGCAATCTGTTCTCACCTGTTTTAGTGAACCAGCCCTCTGCGAAGTATTCTTCTTTGTTTTCACTCAAAATATCTTTCATAAAATACCAATCTGCCTGCGCTTTTTCGGGCGTAAGGTCTAGGATAAGGTAGCCGTGGTCTATCAGGTTGGCAAATTTCATGTGAGGATTGGGGTTTACATTGTTTGGAGCTGCTGCTAACAGGGGTTTGTTGATTTGATAATTAAACATCTGCGCACCTGCTTTGCCTAGGTTTTCATCAAAATTAGAAGAAGTGATACTAGTAGTTACAAACTCTACTGCCACAGAGCCTTTGCCTGTTTCAGGATCATAGTTGGGAGTTTTGCCTTTTTCAGTGAAGACTGAGGGACGGAGTGCCACATCATAGGCAAAAGAACAGTGTACATCACCCGTGATAATGACCACATCACTGATTTTCTTTTCAGTCAGAAAGTTAATGATTTTTGCTCTTTCAGCAGGATAGCCGTCCCAGATGTCTAGGAAGATGCTTTCTAGCTGTTCGGCAGTGTATTGTGGAGAGGCCGCCGCTGCCCAACCTACGTTGTAGTCTGCAAACATTACCTGATTGCCCAGTATTTTCCATCTTGAGGTAGAGTTCTCCAGGGTATTGAAAAGCCACTCTCTTTGCTCTTTGCCCAGAATAGTTCTTTCTTCGCTGTATAATTCAGGGTTGCTGATGTCTTTGATTTGTTTATCACGCCCCTCGAGACGCGTATCAAGCATAATCAGTTCGGCGAGGTTGCCATATTTTACGTTGCGATAAATTTTATTGGCATTGCCACGCAAAGGCAGCCATTCTGCATAGACTTGTCTTGCATTACTCACACGCACGCTCCACTCACCTTCATCTTTGCCTTCCTCATTATGGTTTTGTGCGCCGTCTTTGTATGAATCATTGGCAGACTCGTGGTCGTCCCAGACGGTGATGAATGGGTGCAATTGATGCAGCTTTTGCAGATCTGGGTCCAGGCGATAAGTGCTATACCTTGCTCTATAATCCTCTAATGTAATGATTTCGTGTTTAGGTGCCAGGCTGCGTTTGCCTGTGGCTATCAAGACAGAGTCGCCGTAACCCCCCTCACCATATTCATAGATATAATCTCCCAGATGAATGACAGCGTCGAGGTCTTCTCGTTCGGCAATGCGCCCGTAGGCATTAAAATAGCCTGCTTGGTAATTGCTGCAAGATACCACCGCAAAGCGAAGGCGTTTTACATCACCCGTAGGAACGGTTTTGGTGCGCCCAATAGGTGATTTTTTGCCCATTGCCTCAAACTGATAGTAGTAGGTCGTTCCTGCTTGCAAGCCCACAACGTCCACTTTGACGGTATAGCCCTTGGCGGCATCAGTTTTTAAATTGCCTTTCTCAACAACTTGCTGCATAGCGGGGTCAGTTGCCACTCGCCAAGTTACTTTGATTGCTTGGGTACTGCCTTCTTCGGGCGTAACCTTCGTCCAGATAATCACCCTATCTGTGAGGGGGTCGCCAGAGGCAACACTATGGTAAAAAGGCTTAAGCGACTCATTGAACGGATACTGTGCCTGAGTGTAGTGGCTGTAGAGCAATCCGAGAGTCAGCCAAAAGATAGAAAAAGATATTTTTTGCATGATGGTATTGTTTTTTTGGCAAAAAACTATTAATTCATAGAATTTTTCTAAAAAAAGAGGTTATGGTTTTGTTAAATTTTACCTTGGTTTAATATTGTAAAAAGGCAATAGAAGACTTTTATCAAGTAAGTAGCATTAAAAAATTGACCGATTTCAACGCCTTTTATCAAGACCCTCAATCAGTTAGCAAATAGGGCATAAATTACCTCTAAATTTTACACTTAGTTTTCAGATTTTTTTTGCATTTTTGCTTTCCAGCTTCAAAAGAAATACAACAAAAGACATGGAAGAACTATCTACATCAGAACAGAAACCTGTAGCAGCACACTTGGCTACTCAAGAAAAACAGACTCCAAATGAAAATCTACCTCTGCCTACAAAACAGTCGATAGCAGAAAACCCTGCCACTCAGCAAGATAAATCTCCTGAGGAAAAACCGCAGATGCCT
>CAYZQI010000055.1:0-19349 GCA_964480455.1 uncultured Cytophagaceae bacterium | reverse complement strand
AGAAAACCCTGCCACTCAGCAAGATAAATCTCCTGAGGAAAAACCGCAGATGCCTGCAAAACAACCTTTAACAGCAGAAAAGTTGGCTGAACCCATAAAACTAACCATACACAAAAAACTACCTAGCACAACAGATAAAGATTGCTATACCATTTGGGAAAATTGTATCAGTGTAATCAAAACACAACTCGAGCCACAAGCCTTTATGACGTGGTTTGTACCGATTGTACCTTATAAACTTGAAGGCAAAGCACTTACTATACAAGTACCTAGTACTTTCTTTTATGAGTACCTTGAAGAAAACTTTGCTCCTGTGCTTCGTGAGGCCATTGATACAGCACTCGGAACAGATGGATGTTTAGAATATTCTATCAAAGTAGAAGATGAGGAAGAAGAAGAAAAACCACACAATAATTATATAGGAAGCATCACGCACCTTAAAAACAATCAAACCTTTAAAAGTGCGAGCGTCAATGGAAAGACCAACCCTGCTTTCTTGTCTAATTTCAAACTCAACCCTATTTATTCATTCGATAATTTTATCGAGGGCGACTGCAACCGCCTTGCACGCTCGGCAGGAGTAGCTGTAGCGCAAAAGCCAGGGGTTACGGCTTTCAATCCGCTCATGCTCTATGGAGGTGTGGGGCTCGGCAAAACACACCTCGTACAAGCAATTGGCAACTACATTAGAACCTATGAGAAAAATCGGGAAGTCATTTATGTATCGGCAGATAAATTTACCAACCAGTTCATCGAATCTCTCAAAAATCATAATCTTGAAGAGTTCAATCATTTTTATATGCAAGTTGATGTACTTATGATTGATGATGTGCAATTTCTCTCAGGAAAAGACCGTACACAAGAGATATTCTTTCATATTTTTAATCATCTTCATCAATCGGGCAAGCAAATCATCATGACCAGCGATTGCCCGCCCATAGACCTCAAAGGGTTAGAAGAAAGGCTACTTTCTCGCTTTAAATGGGGGCTAACTGCCGACCTCAAACAACCCGACTTAGAGACACGTATGGCAATCATTCATAAAAAAATCACAGACAATAAAATTGATTTACCCGAGGAGGTGATTGAATACCTCGCCCACTCGGTAGATAGCAACATCAGGGAGCTAGAAGGGGCTATCAACTCACTAATCTGGCAAGCAACTACTACCCAGACAGTCATTACGCTGCAAATGGCAAAAGAAGTAGTAGAAAAGATAGTACAATCGGTAGAAAGCCGCGAGGTAAGCATAGATACCATTCAAAAAGTAGTAAGCGAATATTTTGGACTGACAGTAGATAGCCTCAAAGCAAAAACACGCAAAAAAGAAATCGTAACCGCACGCCAAATTGCCATGTATTTTGCCAAAGAATATACTGGTTTTTCGCTCAAATCTATTGGCTATCACTTTGGCGGACGCGACCACAGCACAGTCATTCACGCCATTCAGACAGTTAATGACCTCTTGGTGGATAGACGCGAACTTAAGCTGCACATAGACGACATCAAAGGGAGGCTTGAAAAGTAGGCCTTAAATATAGCTCACCAGAGCTACTTAAAAGAAGATATTTTGATAAAAATCTCTTCTTTTTTGCTACCAAGTAGCAAGAAACTCAAAGAAAAAGTATAAATTTGTTGCTCAATTAACATAAAAAGCTAACTATGCAGTAAACCTCTACTCACAAACACATTGTTGTATAATTGGTATTTTTCATAAATTTTGTTTTGTCATTATACCAATAAAAATGTAGCTAACAAAAACGCTGAAATTTATTGAAAAATAAATCCATAAAGCATATTGCATTTTACACAAAAACTAAAAGACAATGAGGCAGAGGTATCTCCAACAAAGCACTTTTTTCTTATTTTTAGTATTCGCATACCAAGCCCTGCTTCCTTTACAAGGGCAAGTTGCCGAAGAGTCGGTGCTGGCAAAGGGCAACTGGTACAAAATAGCTGTACTCACCTCAGGCATCTACAAAATAGATGCGCAGCTACTCCGCACCGCGGGATTTCACCCCGAGAATATCAACCCTAAATTGCTGCGTCTGTATGGCAATGGAGGGGGAATGTTACCCCAAGCCAACAATGCCCCAAGATATGATGACTTGCAAGAAAATGCAATATGGGTGAAAGGAGAGGAAGACAATCAGTTTGATAACAATGATTACATCTTGTTTTATGCACAAGAGCCCCACGCGTGGAAGTTCAACCCCTCGGCCTCTGTGTTTGAAAATGAAATGAATTTATATGCTGATACTACCTATTACTACCTCACGCTGGGCGAGACCGAAGGGCTAAGAATGGCTACCTTGCCCAACCTCTCCGGAGCTGCTTTTACAGCTACTACTTTTGATGACTATACACACCACGAAAAAGACGAGCACAATATCATTCGCTCAGGCCGAGAGTGGTATGGGGAAATTTTTGGGTTTCAGAATGAATACACTTTTGACTTTGAGGCAGAGGGTCTGCTCCCCAACAGCGAAATCAAACTGCACTCAGCAGTGATGGCGCGCGCCTTGCAAACCTCTTCTTTTACCATTAGCACTAACGGACAGACCATCGGCACACAAAGTATCAATCCTGTTACTTCGCAAACGTATGACTTTAAAGGGAGAGATGCAGTCAATACTTTCAGCTTTCCTGCCGCTTGGCTCAGTAATCCTGAGCAGATTCGCTTAGTACTGAACTACAGCTCTAACGGTGGCACAGGCTATCTCAATAGCCTTACTCTCAACTATCAACGCATACTCAAACTTTATGGAGTACAAACAAAATTCCAAAACATAGAAAGCCTCCAGCACCCTCTCACGGCTTTTTTGCTTCAAGGGGCAAGCAATCAGACTCGTGTATGGGATATTAGTAATCCTCTGCGTCCTGCTTGGCAAACAAGTAGTTTTGCCAATAATCAACTTAGCTTTACTGCCAATACATCTGAAAATTTAAAACAATACATTGCCTGGCAAGGCGAGAATTTTCCAGTACCCATTCTGCTTCACAAGGTCGCCAATCAAAATTTGCACGCCCTCGAAGTCCCCAATCTAGTGATTGTATCGCCCCCTGCATTTTTACCCGCAGCTATGCGCTTGGCAAATCTACGCCGCAACCACGACGGGCTGAGTGTTGAAGTGGTAAGCACCGAACAAATTTATAATGAATTTGCCTCTGGAAAGCGTGATTTGACTGCCATTCGCGATTTTATGCGCCTACTTTATCAAAAATCTCCAGAAACACTCCAGTATTTATTGCTTTTTGGTGATGCTTCTTATGATTATAAAAATAGAATTGCCAATAATACCAATTACGTGCCCGTTTATGAGTCTTACCAATCGCTGCACCCTATTTTTAGCTATTCTTCTGATGATTATTTCGGATTTTTAGAAGACCATGAAGGAAGTTGGGAAGAAAATACCACGGGCGACCATACCCTTGAGATAGGCATAGGACGCATCACCGCCAAAACATTTGCCGAAGCAAATGCCGTAGTAGATAAGCTCATTCACTATGCTCAAAGCCCCGCCACACTAGGCAAATGGCGTACTCAAGTTACTTTTGTGGCTGATGATGGTGATGCCAATACACACCAAAGAGATGCAGACCGACTAGCAGAAGACCTAGAAGAAAATTATGCTCAAGTAATACAGCAAAAACTCTTCCTTGATGCTTTTGAACAGGTAGCTACACCCAACGGAGAACTATCGCCCACACTTACAGACCAACTTTACCAAGCAGTAGAGCAAGGCACACTCATCACCAATTACACAGGACACGGTGCAGAAAGAGGCTGGACCGAAGAAAAAATCTTAGAAACACCCAACATACTTAACTGGAGAAATCTTAATCAACTGTCTGTATTTGTTACAGCCACTTGTGAGTTTGGCCGCTATGACGACCCAGAAGAAAACTCTGGTGCAGAAGTGGCACTAACTAGCCCCAATGGCGCAGCCGTAGGCTTGCTTACTACTACGCGTCCAGTGTTTTCAAGTACTAATTTTTTGGTAAATCAGGCTTTTTACCAAACCGCTTTTGAACCTAAGGATACACAAACAGGCGAAATGCCCCGCCTAGGAGACATTATGAGATTCACCAAAAACAATAGTTTGAATGGTAGTATCAATCGCAATTTTGCCTTGCTTGGCGACCCCTCAATGCTAATGGCATATCCCAAGCACCGCTTAGTGCTTACACAAATCAACGGGCAGGCTTTTGAGAGTTTTAGTGACACAATCCGTGCCTTAGATTTTGTAGAATTTAGTGGCGAAGTTCAAAATTATGCAGGGCAAAAAATAGAAAATTTTGAGGGTCTGGCAGAGATAACTCTCTACGACAAGCGCGAAGTAAGGCAGACTCTTGGAAAGGCGGCAAGTGTGATGAACTTTTCAGTGAGGGAAAATAAGCTCTTCGAAGGCAAGGTAAGTGTAAAAAATGGTACTTTTGAGGGGCATTTTGTAATTCCCAAAAACATCAATTACCAGTTTGGAAAATCAAAAATCTTGATGTATGCCCAGCCCTCTCAGGGGCTTGAAGATGCAAGTGGAGGGGTCAAAAGTATTGTGCTAGGGGGCAGCAATCCCAACCCCAGCACAGACAATACGCCGCCACAAATCAATGCATACCTGAACGATGAAAACTTTGTGAGCGGCAGCGTAGTAGGTAGAAATGCCCTATTGATAGCTGATGTATTTGATGAAAGTGGATTGAACATCTCCAGAACAGGCATAGGGCAAGAAATAACGGCTGTGCTTGACGGAGATTTTACTCATCCGATTGTGCTCAATGAGTACTATTCTACTGCACTCGACAGCTATCAGCAAGGGCAAATTATTTACCCTCTGCGTGGATTGAGTGAAGGCAGACATACACTTTTGCTGAGGGTTTGGGATACACACAGCAATTCAACTACTGCTGAAATAATCTTTTATGTAAATCCTTCTTTTGAAATACAAGATTTGAAAAATTTTCCCAATCCTGTACAAACTTCTACTACTTTTGAGTTAAACCATAACTTGGCTGGCGAAGATTTAAAATTTGTTTTGGAGATTTTTAACACTAAGGGGCAAGTTTTAAAGCGTTTTGAGCAAGAAATCATTAAAAGTGAAGCATTTTTGCGCTATGAATGGGATGGTATCGACCAAAAAGGGCAACGTATTGGCAATGGATTATACATTTATCGTGTAAGTTTGCAAGCACCTCAGCTAGGCATTGCTACACAAGCAAGTAGCAAATTGGTAGTGGTCAATTAAATAAAATAGTCAAACCATTAGCAACTATATTGATACCAAAGAACATCAATCAATTTTGAAAAGTAATTACAGAGCGATACACAAATAAATTCAGTTACTAAAATCTAACCAAGAATGAGAAAAATTATACGCAATATTTGAACAGTACTAATAATCAACGTAATAATTTTTTTGAAAATAATAATGAATAATACCTTTAGATTACATTGCATATTGCTAATGCTGCTGCTAGGAAGTCTTAGTGCAAGCATGGCACAAACCTCAAGCATTATTTTAGGTCAAGACACTACGCGCCGTCCTATTTTTACAGCCGTTCCCTTTTTAGCTATTGCCCCAGATGCACGTTCGGCGGCTATGGGAGATGTAGGTGCTGCCCTCTCACCTGATGCCAACTCTATCTATTGGAATGCGGCAAAAATTCCTTTCAGTGAAAAAGATTACGGATTTTCTTTTTCTTATACACCTTGGCTACGCAACCTAGTAGATGATATGTTTATTGCTTTTTTGAGTGGCTACTACAAAATAGATGAACAGCAAAGCTTTGCAGGCTCATTGAGGTATTTCAACCTGGGTTCTATTGAATTTACCACTCAGACAGGGGCTACCATTGCTAATTTTACACCCCAAGAATTTGCTTTTACAGCAAACTACTCCCGTAAACTCTCAGATAAAATGGGCGTTGGTGTCGCTGGTAGATTCATTTACTCAAACCTCACAGGCGCAGTCATTCAAGATGCGCGTCCAGGCATCACAGGGTCGGCCGATGTATCCTTTTTTTACACAGATGATAAGTTTCAGTTTTTGGGAAAGCCTGCTGTGCTTTCCTTTGGGGCAATCATCTCTAACATTGGTGCAAAAATTTCGTATGCTGATGCCAACCAACAAGATTTTATTCCTACTAACTTGCGTTTAGGCACTGCGCTGACAACAAGCCTTGACCCCCAAGAGCGAAATAAAATTACTATAGGGCTTGATTTTAATAAACTATTAGTTCCCTCACCGCCGCTAGTCAATAGCCAAGGGCAGATTGTAAGTGGGCAAGACCCTCGCGAGCGTACACTTTTGAGTGGGGTTTTTGGCTCTTTTACAGATGCGCCCGATGGATTTAGCGAAGAATTGCAAGAATTTATGATTGCTACGGGTTTAGAATATAAATACCTCAACATGGAAGGACAAGACGTATTTGCGGCTAGAGCAGGCTACTTTTATGAAGCTGCAAATAAAGGCGACCGTAAATACTTTACCATAGGAGTAGGCATTAACTACAAAAAAGTGGGCTTTGATGTGGCATACCTCATCCCACAGAGTCAGCAACAGGGCAATCCTTTGGCAGAGACGCTTCGCTTTACGCTATCACTCAATATAGAAAAAGCCAAGGAACGTGTTTTCCAAGGCTCATAAGTACTTTTAGGTCATTTTAGCAACACGCACTTCGTCTTATCCGCTAGCATGACCACTTTTTGCTAAAAATTGCCAGTAGGTTGATACAAAATTTTCAAAAAATATAGTTCTATTAAAAAGATTTTTTATATTTGTGGGGTATTACACAACTAAAGAAATTTGTATTTGTAACCCCAACTGATTTTAAAGTGATAACTATTTATTTTAATTAGAACTTACTCATACAACAGCAATAACCTAAATTCATTTTCATATCATGAAAAAACAACTCTTTATCATTTTATTGGCAACTTTTTTTGGCGTTTTTTTCTTGACAAGTTGTAAGAAAAAAACCAGCGAACCTAGCTTGCAAGACCGCCTGCAAGGCACTTGGGTATTGGGCTCAGTTACAGGTGCTCAAGCCTCTTTTATCACCCCTAGCACAGGTTTTAGAATCACTTTCTCTGGTAATAATGTTACTGTAATCATTAATGGACAAACACTAAACGGTACTTTTACAGTAACGGGTACTACTGTTACCACTACCGTACAATATAATGGTGGCACTATTATCTTAACGGGCGTAACCCTCTCTGGTGCAGGCGATATTGCACTTGCTTTTAGTACAGACTTGAAGCGTACAGAAGCGAAACCTGCCGATACGTTTAACTTTAATTTGAACAAGCAGTAAGTTATCTTAATTTAAGTTGCCACTTACTTAGATTAAGTGGCAACTTTTGCTATTTTCGAGTAGTGTTTAAGCAAGGTGTAGCGTTGAGTTTAATACCCATCTAATTGTGAAAACATGCTCTACTCACCAAAATCTGTCCTTATCCTTACTTTTTTGGTCTTTTCGGTGTGCTTTGATGAAGAAAAATAACCAAACCAGTACAAAAAGTCCAATCAGAGGAACTACCAAGATGATGGGTAGTTCAAGATATAAAATGATACTGCCTAAACCAAAAAAAAGTATTACATAGATAAGGCAGCCCCAACAGCCAGCTTGTATTCTTTTGTCATAAGTTTCTTCAAGATTGGTATAACGCATAAGTTGTGAATATTTTTTGATTAATAAACACTAATCTACATATTTTACATAATGCTCCCATTTCTCGAGTACTTGCTTGAAATCTTCTGTGAGTTCACTCTCAAACTCTAGCCATTTGCCGCTGCGAGGGTGCTTGAAGCCCAAAGACTTAGCATGCAATGCTTGGCGTGGCATAAGTTTAAAGCAATTTTCTACAAAACTTCTGTATTTTGAAAATACTGTACCTTTCAAGATTTTATCCCCCCCATACGTAGCATCATTAAAAAGAGGGTGTCCGAGGTACTGCAAATGCGCCCTAATTTGGTGAGTGCGTCCTGTCTCTAGATTACATTTGAGCAGGCTTACATAGCGCAGGTCTTGCAGCACTTCATAATGCGTAACTGCGTGTTTTCCGATTTCTTCATCAGGGTAGGCCTGCATCACACGACGGTCTTTCAAGTTTCTGCCTATGTAAGTATCAATTGTGCCCTTACTATCGGCGGGGATTCCCCAGACCAAGGCATAATAAGTGCGTTCTATGCTATGGTCAAAAAACTGCTTAGAGAGGTGTGCAAGTGCCAATTCAGTTTTGGCAGCCACCAACAAGCCCGAGGTATCTTTGTCTATCCTATGCACCAGCGAGGGGCGACCTTCTGAGTTTTCGGGTAAATTTTGGTAGCGAAATGCCAAGCCATTGAGCAAAGTTCCTGTCCAGTTAGCGTGTGCAGGGTGTACTACTATGCCTGCTTCTTTGTGCAAAATGATAAGGTCTTCATCTTCATACCTGATGTCTAGTGGAATATCCTCTGGGATTACCTCTTGGTTTCGGGGTGGCTCAGGAAAAGAAACCGTAACTATATCAAGTGGTCTTACTTTATAATTAGGCTTGATGTCCTGTTCGTTCACTTTTACAAAGCCTTCTTTAATGCCTTGCTGCACTTTATTGCGTGTTACATTAGGCAGCCTGTCCATCAAAAATTTATCTATTCGGAGTGCTTCCTGCTTTTTATCTACTATAATACGGTGATGCTCAAAGAGCGAGAGCATCTCATCGTCTAAACCCTCTTCATTTTCATCATCTCGAGCTGGATATTCTTGCATAATATAAAGCTATTTAACTAAGTACTTATTTCTATTGGATATGTATGGATAAAAAGCTGCAAAATGCTGATAATTGAGAATTTAACACACCTCACATCTCACATTTCACACCTCACACCTCATATTTACTTACTGTAACCAATTATTTATCATTTGTTTGCCGTATTCTGTCAAGACAGACTCAGGGTGAAATTGTACGCCATGCACATCAAAGCGAGGGTGTCTTAGTGCCATAAGGTTGCCCTGAGCATCGCGGGCAGTGACGACAAGTTTGCCCTCAATACTTTTTTCTTTGACCACCCAAGAGTGATAATGAGCTATTTTGAATTGATTAGGAAGATCTTTGAAAAGTGTCTCCTCGATGTCTATGATAGTAACTCGTGAAGAAATGCCGTGCAACACTTCGGGTAGATTCAGTAGTTCGCCTCCAAATGCCTCACCGATTGCCTGATGCCCAAGGCATACCCCTAATATACTTTTAGTAGGAGCATACTCTTTGATAAGCTCCAGCATAATTCCTGCTTCGCTAGGGATACCTGGTCCAGGCGAAAGCAATATCTTATCGTATTGATTAACAGCCTCTAGGCTGATTTTGTCATTTCTAAATACATCAGGCTGATAGCCAAGCTCTCTGATGATGTGTACTAGATTAAAGACAAAAGAGTCGTAATTATCTATGACCAGTATCTTTTTCATTGCCTGTTTACTAATTTGAGATTCGGGACTTCTGCCTGCTTCTTTTTATGATTGATTTAGCACCTCAAACTTACGTATTTTTTTACTTTCTTACTGCAAAAAGTAAGAGATTGAGGATAAATCACTAAACCACTAGATTATAATCAATTAATAATCATCACTTCAAGTAACAAGGTGATAAACCACTTACTTTTAAAATCAACCCCAGCAACTAAATCTAAAGACCAAAATGCTAAAAAAGATGCAAAATCGAGTTATCACTAATTAAGATATGTAATGGCTATATAGGGGACAAAGAAAAACGATTTTTCCAAAATTTGTCCAAAGTATCAAGATGACATTGGAAGACTAATCTCAAAATTAGAGCCTTTGCCCAGTTCGCTGTGCAGCGTAATTTTGCCAGCGTGCCCACGTACTACTTTTGCTACATAGCTTAGTCCCAAACCATAGCCTTTGGTATTGTGAAGATTGCCCGCTGGTACTCTAAAAAAATTCTCAAAGACCTTTTTTTGGTATTCACTTGGGATACCCACGCCTTTGTCTGCCACTGAGAGTATCATTTCATTTTCTTTGGCGCACAGATGTAAATGAATTTCAGGCGATTGAATACTGTATTTAAGGGCATTGTCTATCAAATTATAAATAACGTTGCTGAGGTGGGTAGCATCTGCTTCTATTCTAAAATGCTCACCTTCTTGGGTGAAACATACTTTTGCACCGTGTTTTTCAAAGAGTAATTTTAGAGAGTTAAGAATTTGATTGACGAGCTCGTTGAGCAGTATGCGTTCTTTTTGGAGACTAAGCCCCTCTTGCTCAAACATGGCGGTTTTGAGTATTTTATCTATCAAAATATTGAGGCGGTTGAGTTCATTTTTTGAGATATCGAGGTATTCTACGGTGAGGGCAGGGTCAGAGAGGATATTAAAATTTTGTAAAGCCTCAATGGCAACACTAATGGTAGCCACTGGCGTTTTTAGCTCATGGGTTACATTACTGATAAACTCGTTTTTGAGTTGTGCGAGGTTTTTTTGCTGCTCCAGAGATTGATACACAAGCCAAAAAGCACCCACAGTAATCCCAATGAGCAAGACAGAAAAGGCCCAATGTACGTACATCTTTTGAAAGATGAACCAGCCATAAGCAGCAAAACTGGCTACATAGTAGGTACTTTTTTGGGGGATACACTCAAAGGCTTGAGTTTGAAGCGTGGTAGAGTCGGGCTTTTTTTTGCCATATTGGTAGCGGTGTACTTCAAATTCAAGAGAGATTTTTGCTTTCTCGAGTGCAAAAGCATAATTTTTTTTGATGGCTTGGAGAGGGAGTGAATCTGTGGCAATGTTGATAATAAATCGTGAAAAATCTGGATTTTTAAAAATATGGTGTAATGCCTTACGGTGTCGTTGCGAGACACTATCTCTTTTGGCAGTATGGTAATAAATTTGCATTTTCTTTTTATATAACGAATCAGATTTTCGCATAAGCCCCCTTTGCCTGAGCGAGTCCATGGTTTGCTTAAACTCTTTGCCAATCACCATAAAGCGGTCTTTATGACTCCAAAAATAAGTGGGAGGTGGAGCATTGAAATCACCTTTGATTTCTACAAAATCAGGTACATTATCTTGTGTAGTATCAAGCCCTTGCACTTTAAACTCATCTATATTTTTTTGCAGTAAAGTATCTTGCATCTCAAACAAGACTTTTTGAAAAATAGCATCAGTATCTTTTCCTAACATTTCTAGCTGTTCATGATAAATTTTTCGTAGCCAGAAGCCCTGAAAAATCAATAGCAGTCCTAAGCTGAGACACATTAGCCAAAAAGCCATTCCAAATTCTATTTTTACTTTTTTCATGTTTCAAAGATAAAACTTTCAAAAATCAAGGCTTTCATTCATTAACTATTTTTAACTTTCTTTTAAGTTTGATTAACTTACAATTAAAAGGTAACGGTGTAGCTTTGTAATATCCAATAATGATAATATCAATGAATTGTAAAGTTTCCAAATCATAAACCATTCTTTAAATATGAAAAATGTATTAGTTGTTGTTTTATTTTTATGCTTTTTAGCCACTTCACTCATCGCACAAGAAAAAAACGAAGGTGAAATCACCTATGATGTAAAAGTCAATATGCACCGCCGTATCTCCGAAGAGCGTGCCGAACTCAAAAATCGTATTCCTGAGTTTCAGAACTTTAGAACTCAATTGCTCTTCAATGCCAATACTTCTTTCTACACCCTACTAGAAGACGAAGAAGAAGACGGTGCTGGTAGAGGAAGAATGAGAATGTTTATGCGCAGCATGTCTAGCGATACTTACTTAGATTTTTCTCAAGAGCTAAAAATAGAGTCAAGAGAAATCTTAGGTAAGCAATACCTCATCAAAGATACACTCAAAGCACCCTCTTGGAAACTCACAGACGAAACCCAGACTGTCAATGGATTGGTATGCCGAAAAGCTATCCTTGAAATCACCGCAGAAAACCCACGATTTAACCAAAATATCGTGGCTTGGTATGCCGATAATATCTTCTTGCCCATAGGGCCTGACAAGTTTCACTCTCTTCCTGGTACTATCTTGCATGTTGATGTAAATGATGGAGAAGTAGTCATTACTGCTACCGCTTTGAATTTTAGACCACTCAAAAAAAACGAACTCAAAGAACCTAAGGGAGGAAAAGAAGTAACTAGCGAAGAATTTAGGAAAGAAATGCAAGAAATCAGAAAGCAAAATCCTAACGGTGCAAGAATGTTCGGAAATTAATAAGAAAGCAAGCTCTCTAACCCCCGAAGGGAAAGCCCCCTAACCCCCGAAGGGGGAATTTTAATGACCCAATGACCAATGACTATCAATCTAATGACCCAATAACACTTTGACTTAATACTAACCATGAAAAATAAAATTTTACTTTTTTCTTTACTTTTTTGCCTCATAAGTACAAGCCTTTGGGCGCAAAAGATGAGCATAAGGGGTGTCTTAAAAGATTCGATTTCTCAGCCCCTTGAGTATGCCACAGTGATGCTACTCAGTAAGACCGACTCATCATTGGTTACTTTTGGGCGAAGCAACACTCAAGGTGCTTTTGAGCTAAAAAATATCACTACCAATGATTATATCTTGAAAATTACTTTTGTAGGTTTTCAAAATTATGTGCGTGCAGTGGGGGCAAAAGATGCCCCTCTATTAGACCTCGGCACGATACAGATGAAGTCAGATAGTAGGCTGTTGCAAGATATTGTGGTAGAGGGCGAAAAAAATCCTATTACCATTAAGCGCGATACCATTGAGTTCAATGCAGGTTCGTTTGCTACTAAACCCAACGCCACGGTAGAAGATTTGCTCAAAAGGCTTCCAGGTGTAGAAGTAGAGCGCGATGGTACTGTAAAGGTGCAAGGAGAAACTGTACAACGAGTACTGGTAGAAGGGAAAGAATTTTTTGGACGAGACCCCAAAATCGCTACCAAAAACCTTCCTGCAGATGCCATTGAAAAGCTCCAGATATTCGACCAAAAGTCAGAACAAGCCATTTTTTCGGGTATTGATGATGGCGAACTCGAGAAAACCATTAATCTAACCCTTAAAGATAAAAACAAGAAATCTTATTTTGGCAATGTGATGGCTGGCCTAGGTACAGACGAACGCTACGAAAGCAAACTTAGCCTGAATAGATTTGCTAAAGACACACAGTTTTCTGTGCTAGGTATGGGCAACAACATCAATGAGCGAGGGTTCGGTGTAGAAGATTATCTCAATTTTTCAGGTAATTCTGCCAATTTAGGCGGTGGTGGTAGAAGAATAAGAGGCGGCAGTGGGGTAGCTATTAATTTTGGAGGGCAACCTAATGGCATCATGGAAACTTGGGCAGGGGGTGTAAACTTCAACAGGCAGTTTAGCCCTAAGACAGAGCTCAATACAAGCTATTTTTACAACAATACAGACCTTAACCTAGAGCAAGACCTCATCAGACAAAATTTCTTACCCACGGGTGATTTAATCTTTACCCAAAATAGTTTTCAAAATGACCGCAACAGCAATCACCGCCTTAATATGACTCTCGAACATAAAATAGATTCGGTCAATTCATTGAGGCTAACGGCGAATATGAGCTATGCCGAGAAAACACAAAGCGAACTCACCGAAAATGAAAATATAAATGAAGATGGAAATTTACTTAATAAAGGTGAAACACTCAATCGTGTTGATGGCAATGGGCTTACGCTCAATACCAACTTACTCTATCGCCATCGCTTCCTCAAAAAAGGACGCACTATTTCTGCAAATCTAAACTTCAGACTTAACGACCAAAGCAATGACGGTTTTTTAGAGTCAAGCAATACTTTTTTTCAAGCCGAGCCTCGCACCGATATATTTGACCAACGCAATATACAAGACAATACTACTTATACCTACGGAGGTAATGTATCTTACACCGAACCCTTGGGCAAACGCAGGTATCTCGAGTTAAATTACCGATACAATAAAACCCAAGATGACGTAAATCGAGGGGTATTTGACAGAGTGAATGAAAGCGAAGAAAATTTTAACCTTGCACTCAGCAACCAATTCAAGAATGACTACAATTACCACCGAGGAGGTATTAATTTTAAACTCAACCGAAAAAAATACAACTTCTCAACAGGGCTGAGTATCCAAAATACTCGCTTAGAAGGTTTTTTTCCACTATTAGAAACTGAGGTAAAACGTGATTTTACAAACTTACTACCCACAATGCGCTTTAACTACGACTTCACTAGCTTTAAGCGGTTGAATATCAATTATGATACAGATGTAAATGAACCAAGCATCACGCAACTACAACCTGTGATAGATAACCGTGACCCACTCAATATTTATGTAGGTAATCCTGATTTGCGCCCAGCGTTTCAACACCGTATCAGGGCAAATTATTTTAGCTTTGATGCCGTAAAGTTTGTCAATTTCTTTGCAAGCCTGAATGCCACTTACAGCACCAATACCATCATCAATGCACAGCTATTTGATGAGCAAGGAATCCGTACTACTACACCGCGCAATGTACAAGATAACTTGGTAATAAGAAGCAATATTAACTTTGGTTTTCCTATCAAAAAACTCAAAAGCCGTATCAATATCGGAGCAAATACCTCTTACACAGATGGGTTTAATTTTGTGAATGATATTGAGACCAAAATCACACAAAGCAACATAGGCGGTAAGGTAAGCTATGAATTCAATGTTGATGATGTAATGACCATAGTGCTGGTTGCTGATTTAAGACACCAAGCCTCAAACTTTGATTTTGATGCAAGCCAAAATCAACGCTTTTTGAACCAAACTTACACAGCAGATGCCAATTTTACATTACCTTGGGGTTTTAACTTGAATACTGTTTTTGACCACTTCATCTATAACAGCACTACCAACGATTTTGAGCAGATTATTTCACTTTGGAACATTTCCCTCTCTAAATTTTTCTTAAAAGCACAAGCAGGAGAGCTAAAACTAACCCTGCATAATGCCTTGAATCAAAACATAGGAGCAAACCAAGAAGCACAAATTAATTTTTTAGAGCAAACCACAGTGCAGAACTTAGGTAGGTATTTTATGCTGAGTTTTACTTACAATCTAAATAAAGCCTTCAACCCAGCCGCAGGTGCGAAAGGAGGCAGAAGAGGCAGAATGATGCAAATAATGAGGTAGTAAGTAAGATAACAGACTTACAAGGCAGACTTTGATTTCAGTCTGCCTTTGTTGTGGTCTAAAAGCTATGCTACATTTTGTGTAGGAAGCTAACTTTAAGGTTTAAGCGCACCCATACCGCCGTCTATGCCAATCACTTGCCCCGTTACCCAGCTAGCTTGTTCAGAAAGCAGAAAAACAGCCGCATTAGCAAGATCCTCAGCTGTACCGACACGTCCTAGGGGGTGCCTTTTGTCGGAGGCATCACGCTTTTCAGGGCTACTAAGTATTTTTTCTGCCAACGGGGTATCAGTCAGAGAGGGCGAAAGCGCATTTACCCTAATTTTATGCAAAGCCCACTCTGCTGCTAAACTTTTGGCAAGCCCTTCTACTGCCGATTTTGCCATAGCAATAGAGCTATGAAAATTCATACCCAAAGCCGATGCAACCGTGCTGAAAAGCACTACACTTGCTCCTTTTGCTTTGCGGAGTCGCTTCATCGTTGCTTGTAAGGCACGTACTGCACCGAGCGCATTCACCTGATAATCGTGTAAGAGTTCTTCTTCTGTAAATCTCTGAAATGGTTTCAAATTGATAGTGCCAGGACAGTAGGCAAGCCCGTGAAGTTCGTCAGGCAATGTATCGAGAGCATTACCTATGGGTTGTGTTGCATCCCAAGTGATTTGTTGAACGCCTAGGTTTTGTAATGTATCTGAGTTGGTTCTTGAAGCTGCAAATACTTGATGTCCATCGGATACTAGCCTTTGAGCCAGTGCAAGACCGATACCTGAAGTAGCTCCTATAATTAATATGTTTTTCTTCATCTTGTTTAAATTGTTTTTATGATTTTTTCTAGTTTCTTTTAAAATCAATAGGATAAGTGTTTTGTTTAAACATTTAAACAACAAGTTCAACATAAAAACCAAAAAATTGAAGGACTGAGGAACTGAAGGACCATCATTTCAAATAGATTTTTCAGCCCATCAGTTCTTCAGTCCGTCAGTTATTACGAGATACTTTTCAGAAATTCATTGCGGGTCTGATCTTCTTTGAATTTACCGCTGTAAAAACTAGTTACCGTAGCACTGTTTACATCTTGTACGCCACGCATGGAGACGCAGAGATGTTTGGCATCAATCCAGACGGCTACGTCTTCGCTTTGGAGTACTTCTTTGAGTGCCTCCCCTATTTGGTTGGTAAGACGCTCTTGTACCTGTGGGCGTTTTGCAAAATACTGCACCAATCGATTGATTTTTGAAAGCCCAATTACTTTTCCATTTGAAATGTAAGCTACGTGTGCTTTACCTATGATGGGCACAAAGTGATGCTCACAGTTAGAGTAAAAAGTGATGTCTTTCTCTACGAGCATTTCATTGTACTTATATTTGTTGTCAAAAAGTGCAATTTTAGGCATATTTTTGGGGTCAAGCCCACTAAATATTTCTTTGACATACATTTTAGCTACACGGTGTGGTGTACCTTTCAGACTATCATCGCTCAGGTCAAGCCCCAAGATGTGCATAATTTCAGTAAAGTGCTTCTCGATGAGTTCTATTTTAAGTGCCTCATCAAGTTCGAAGGCATCTTCACGAAGTGGTGTATCAATAGAAGTACCTATGTGCTCATCACCTATTTCTTCTACACTGAAACCGTTTCCGTTAATTTGTGACAGGGTATTCAACAAAGTTTCTTTCTGTTTCATAAAGTTTAATTTTTAAATCGTATTTAATATCTAATTTTTGGCGGAGGATATTCCATATTACTATGGCAATATTCTCAGCACTTGGGTTGAGATTGCGGAACTCATCAGTATCAAGATTCAGATTTTTATGGTCAAATCTATCCAAGACATTTTCTTTGATAAGGTCGCTAAGTACTTTCATATCAATCACATAGCCCGTTTCTTCATCTATTTCACCCTTTACCTGCACGATGAGGTCGTAGTTGTGTCCGTGAAAGTTCTTATTATTACACTTTCCAAACACTTTGGCATTTTTTTCATCGCTCCAGTTGGGGTTGTGAAGTTGGTGGGCAGCATTGAAATGTTCTTTTCTAAATACAGCTACTTTCATAATTGAAATAAAGACATAAATGTCCTTTCCGTACCTTTTTTACGGTTTTGTAAGAAAAAACTAATATTTTTTTACTTTAAAAAGATTAGTACAAAGAATTTAAAACTTAACGAGGCTTAGGTTGCATTTTAAATTCAGATGCAATTAAAAAAAATAATTAATTAATGATTTGGTTTGTATGGCTCTTATTTTGTTTAGTTTTAATTTAAAATAGTTGAACATTGTTTATCCATTTTCCAAACAGAATGTAGTTAAAAATGTTCTAAAAATTATATTTTTTTTGAGTAAAATATTTTCACTGCTACTACATAATCAGGTGCAAAACATCTGAGGTATCGGTTTTGTTCCTATTTTTTTGAATGAAAGATTTGCGTACTATTTTTTGATAGAAGTATCGATAAATTTACAAATACGTCTTAGCTTTGCGTGCTTACAATAGACGGTAGCTTGATGCCAAAGCGAATGATACAACTTATAACTGTTGCGCAAAATCCAAGATTCTTAAAAACATCAATAATTCAAATACTCAAAATTAATTGATTTTCAGTGCAATATAGTTTATTTTTTTAACTTTAAAGCCTTTCAATAGTTATTTTTCAGTATATAATTATTCGATTTAAACCATAAATTTAACTTCATATATGTCAAAGAAAGTTGTTGTTATCGGAGCAGGTTTTGCAGGTATTGCTGCTGCTACCACCCTCGCTCAGTCGGGTTTTAAAGTGCAGGTACTTGAGAAGAACGAAGGTGCAGGTGGTAGGGCGCGTGTATTCAAAGCAGAAGGCTTTACATTTGATATGGGACCTAGCTGGTATTGGATGCCAGATGTTTTTGATGCTTATTTTGAGCGTTTTGGCAAAAAAACCTCAGATTACTACGACTTAGTACGCCTTGACCCCTCTTACACGGTTGTCTTTGGTGAAAATGAGTTTATGGATATTCCTGCTAATAAAGAAGATTTTCACGCTTTACTAGAATCTCTTGAAGAAGGAAGCTCAAAGCGTCTTGAAGAGTTTTTGGCACAAGCCGCTTACAAATATGAAGTAGGGATGCGCGATTTAGTCTATAAACCTAGCCGCTCTGTGTTTGAATTTGCAGATACACGCCTGCTTGGGGCTTTGCTCAAAATGGATGTATTTACTTCTATCCATACGCACATTCGCCGCTTCTTCCGCCACCCCAAAATCATTCAGTTGATGGAGTTTCCTATTTTGTTTTTGGGTGCACTACCCCAAAATACGCCCGCACTCTACAGCCTAATGAACTATGCCGACATACAGCTAGGAACTTGGTATCCACAAGGAGGTATGCACAAAATTGTAGAAGGTATGGTAAAGCTTGCCGAAAGTCTAGGGGTAGAGTTTGTCTATAATGCTGAGGTAAAAGATTTTGGGTTTCAGGGTAAAAATATCATTGAAGTGCATACCCACGACCAAACCTTTTACCCCGAAATTGTAGTGGCAGGAGCAGATTATCACCACATAGAGCAGCAGGTTATCCCCAAACAGCTACGCCAATACGATGAAAATTATTGGGAAAATAGAGTAATGGCTCCTTCTTCACTGATTTTTTACCTAGGTATCAACAAAAAACTGCAAGGACTGCAACACCATAATTTATTTTTTGATACCGATTTTGGTAAGCACGCACGAGAAATTTATGAAAGCCCACAATGGCCCGAAAACCCACTATTCTATGTGTCTGCACCTTCACAAACCGACCCTAGCATAGCACCCGAGGGCTGCGAAAATATTTTTATTCTCGTTCCAGTAGCTCCTAACCTTGAAGACCGCACCGAAATCAGAGAGAAATACTACGATATGGTGATGGATAGACTCGAAAAACTTACAGCGCAAAGCATCAGAGCACACGTTGTCTATAAACGAAGCTATGCCCACCGCGATTTTATGAGCGATTATCACGCTTTCAAAGGCAATGCTTATGGGCTGGCCAATACCTTGATGCAAACTGCTGTACTTAAGCCAGGAATGAAAAGCAATAAAATCAAAAACTTATTTTATACAGGGCAGCTTACCGTGCCAGGGCCAGGAGTACCCCCTTCGCTCATTTCAGGACAGGTAGTAGCAGGTGAGATTGGGAAGGCATATAGATAAATAATGGTTGTTTTTTATGGTTTCCTTGTTGAATGGTTATATGGTTGTTTTTTATGGT
>CAYZQI010000054.1:0-27468 GCA_964480455.1 uncultured Cytophagaceae bacterium | reverse complement strand
ATTATATCAAAATAGTTGGAGTTTAAGATAGTATCTAATGCTTGCACCAGAGGGGAGCACAAGCATCACTCCGCTCATATCTTTGCACCACAGTTCTAAAAGTTCATCAAGGGTATGTACGGCTTGCAAAGCTTCTAGCTTTTCATTAGGAAATCCATTCTCAGGGATAGCGATTTCTTTTCTTAATTCTTTATAGAAAAACTGACTTAAAGTATCTGAAGAGGCATAAAGAGAATTGCTAATCCCCTGAAAATTCATCAAAATTGGAAGATAATTGTCATCTTGTTGTAAGGTTGCCAGCATACGAAAAAGCATCGCAGCCTTGCCATGCTGCCTAGGGAGATTGATGACGAAGTAATCCCCAGACTCCATCATTCATAAAATACCTGCAAAACGGCGACTGTCGCCCATCATGTAGTGTTCATTGATGTTGCAAGAACCCGTAATATTGAAGCGTTTTTTTATGGTGTTACTGTGTTTATACTATTAAGGCAAAGATACGAAAAATCAGATACACTACCACCTAGCTGTCATCTTGAAAGCTGTATTGCCTATTGTTCATTTTCTCATAAGTTCTCCTCCTAGCCGAGCTAAATGCATCATTCACAAAATCTTATTTTTTTACAGTAGTTATCTCTACTAAATAATCAATCAGTAGTTTTGGCAACAATGCTTTTGACCTAATGCAATATAAAAATAATAGAATTAAAAAAAACGCTTAATTTTGAAGTCAAATTAAGCAACAGTATCTTTGCACCATGGCTAAAAAAGAAAAAAATACACCCGAAAACATACAATTTCAAAAAATCATCTCTCACGCAAAAGAGTATGGTTTTGTATTCCCCTCCAGTGAAATCTATGACGGCTTACAAGCTGTCTATGACTATGGTCAGAATGGCGTGCAACTCAAAAATAACCTAAAGCAAGTCTGGTGGAAAGCCATGACACAACTCCACGAAAACGTAGTAGGTATTGATGCCGCTATCTTTATGCACCCAACCATCTGGAAAGCCTCTGGGCATGTGGACAGCTTCAATGACCCAATGATAGACAACAAAGACTCTAAAAAACGCTACCGTGCTGATGTATTGCTAGAAGATAAGGCTGCTGAGTATGCCAAAAATGGAGAAGCTGACAAAGCCCAAGCCCTGCTTACCAAAGCCGCCCAACTCTTAGAAAAAGAAGACCTAGAAGGCGTCAGAAACCTCATCATAGAAGAAAACATCACTTGCCCCCTCTCAGAAACTACCAATTGGACAGAGGTGCGTCAGTTCAATTTGATGTTTTCTACCGAAATCGGTTCAGTATCTGATGAAGCCAATAAAGTTTATTTGCGCCCTGAAACGGCACAAGGGATTTTTGTGAATTTCTTGAATGTGCAGCAGACAGGCAGAATGAAAGTGCCTTTTGGCATAGCCCAAATCGGAAAAGCATTTAGAAATGAAATCGTGGCAAGGCAGTTTATCTTCCGTATGCGTGAGTTTGAGCAAATGGAAATGCAGTATTTTGTACGCCCTGGCGAAGAAAAAGAAAGCTACGAATATTGGAAATCAGTACGTATGAGATTTTTGCAAGCCCTTGGAATCCCTGCCGAAAAACTCCGCTTCCACGACCACGAAAAGCTGGCGCACTATGCCAATGCTGCTGCCGACATAGAGTTTGAGTTTCCTTTTGGCTGGAAAGAATTAGAAGGAATCCACTCACGCACTGATTTTGACCTCACCAAGCACCAAGAGTTTTCTAAAAAGAAAATGCAGTATTTTGATGAGGAAGTTCAAGACAAAGACAAAAAACGATACATTCCTTTTGTAGTAGAAACCTCTATAGGTGCTGACCGCCTCTTTTTGGCTACCCTCTGCAATGCTTACACCGAAGATACAGGCACAGATGCTAAAGGAGAAGAGAAAACACGGCTTTATCTCAAACTGCACCCTGCCCTTGCCCCTACCAAAGTGGCGGTTTTCCCATTGGTGCGCAGAGATGGCTTGCCTGATAAAGCACGTGAGGTTTTTGAACTATTGCGCTATGACTTTGAAACCATTTACGAGGACAGAGGAGCAATCGGTAAAAATTATACCCGACAAGATTTGGTGGGTACGCCTTTTTGTATCACTGTGGACCACCAAACCCTTGAAGATAATACCGTTACACTACGCCACAGAGATACTACCGAACAAGAGCGATTGCCTATTGCAGCACTACCTGCCAAAATAGAGGCAGCAGTTTCTTTGAAAAATATCTTTTCAGAACTTGCTCAATAGAATCAATAAGTGATTGACTACCAGTATTTTATCATAATAAAAAAGCAAGTAGCCAATCAAAACTACTTGCTTTTTTTGCTCGAGCAAAGTTTTTGGTTAGTAAATAATCAACCTTTGCTTCATCTGTTCTTTATCAGTGCTTAGTTGTAGTGTATAAACCCCAGCGGGTAGCTTGCCAAGGTCTATCTGCAATTGCTTGCCTTCTTTTATGAATTGAGGCTGGAAAGACACCCCTAGACTGTTCAACAATCGTACCTCTACCTCCTGATTTGCCCATTGCCCCATTTCTACAAATACTTGCTGTGTGGCAGGGTTAGGAAACATCTTAAAGGCTGTATTTGAACTAATTGTAAGGCTTGTAATGAGTGTATTGGCGGCAGGATAATCTTCAAGAATGTAAGTAGGAGGCGTACAGTTGTAAGACAATACCGCTACATAATAAGTAATGCCTGGGTCAAGTCCAAATACCCTGATAGAGTTAGCTCCTCCACGATAAACCCCATAGGCTTCGCCCACTTGTGTTCCTCCTCCAAAAGTACTGCTTGTAGTTACAATTTGATTTTGAACGGGTAGGTCTTGGGCAGTAAAAGGTGTGTTTGCCTTTACCAACACGAGGCTCTGCTGCCCGTTGTTGTTCCAGTCTATTTGCATTACTTCTGCAAGGGGGTTGGTAAGTACTAAATCACTTGCTTGGGCATCAGGGCTAAGATTAGTGAACTCCTTTGAGTAGTCATCATTAGAGGCATCTTCATCTTGGTTGAGGGTAGTAGTAAAACTGACACGATAGGTGGTATTGGAAGTACCTAAGTCAAGGGGCAGTGAGAGTTCCTTGTTTTGTCCTGGTGCTATGTTTTCTTCAAAAATAATATTGTCTTGTACCAAAAGTTCATCAGTAGTTACATTTTCAATGGTATAGCTAAGAGGGATATTACTTTCGGCAATTGTGCCATAGTTTCTGAGTGTTACAGTAACAGGTGTTGCTGTATTGAGTTCGCAATCACTCAGTACTGATGAGATGTCTAGCACACCAACATCACTCACACCAGAAGTAGCTCCCTCTATGAGTAAGGAAAAATCTTGTGGGGCAGAGAGAGTTCCTTTGTGCCTAACAGTGAGTGTATAAGAAGTGGCATTGGCATTGGCGATGTAAATTTTTTCTACATTATCTCTAAAATTATCGCCTGTGGTAGCTGCCGCATTGGGGTCGGCAGGGTCTAGGATATATGGGAAAAAGACATCACCAGTATTACTTTCAATCTGTATATCTAGGTCATTTACGAGCAGAGGGGTTGTTGAGTTAAGTGGGGAAGCTACTGGTGTACCCTCGGGGTCAGTCCAGCAGAGTGTAACAGTAATCTCACCATCATTTGTTGGTGCGAGTTCAAATGTTTTTTCTTCATCATTTTGTAGTGTTTGCTCTAAGATGAGCGTATTCTCAAACTCCGTTGAGATAAAATTGGCAGCTTTGGCAGCATTGAACAAGCCCCAGCCAAATTTGTAGTCAGGCCCTTCGTGTGTTCCTGCCTCTTCTGCAGTATGAATAGCCAACGCTTTGAGCGTAGCCGAGCGCATAAAAATTCCCTCTCCTTTGAGGTTCTGATAGTGTTGCTGTAGCAAGAGCAAAGAGCCTGAGATATTAGGGGCTGACATAGAAGTACCACTTAACGTGCTGTAAGCATCATCACCATTGCTAGAAGCTGAATAAAGCGAAACGCCCTGCGCTACTATGTCGGGCTTAATTCTTCCGTCATCAGTAGGCCCCCAGCCGCTGAAGCTACTCATAACTACTTGTGAGGGGTTGCCGTTGGGGTCATAGCCATTGGCAATTCCCTCTACTGCCCCAACGGTGAGTATGTTTTTTGCATTACTATAGGTAGAGATACAATCATAACCACTTGTACCGCCATCTTTTTCTCTTACTGTATTAGACTCAGTCCATTCACCTGCTATTCTAACTTGATGTGCAGTACCTCCGCTGATGTTATCATTTCTATCATTGCCAGCAGATTTTACAATCAAATAATAAGGTGCATTGTAAGCCACTCTGTCCCAATCTCTTGAGCGAGTATCATAGTATCCAAACTTAAAGTCTTCGGTTTCGCTGAGGCTAGGGTCTCCAAACCAGTGCCATTCATCGCCTTGTTCTGCATAATTTCCAAATGCCCATCCTGTTACAGTGCCGTAAGAATGGTTAGAAACTAACATACCTCTTGAGGCTGCAAATGCCATTTCAGAGGCATCATTGTTGCTGGTATAAGCATCAAGTCTAGCCTTAAATGCCATTCCTTTGGCTTCGCCCACTATACCTTCTCCTACCAATGTGCCGCCTACGTGTGAGGCGTGGTTAGAGTCTGAACCTCCCGAATCTTGTTGTACTACTCTACCAATGTACTCTTGGTGTGTGAGTCTAGCACGCCCTACCTCCCACATGCCCAGCATAGAGTAAGTAGTGTTGTTTACAATAGAAACAAGTCCCTCACCATCAAGACTTAGCCCCAAGCCTCCGCCTTCCCAGAGTTTATGGGTAGAGGTAGTGCGTGCTGCTTCTAGGTTGTCTTCTATCACATACAATGGGTTGCCTAGGTCATCTAAACCTGCCAAGGTCGCCATTCTTCCATCGGCTAGATTGATGGTGGTGTACCAGCCTGCTTTTGCAGCTTTTTGGAGTGCTATCTGGTAGTTTTTTTGATATTTTTCTTGAAGTTCTTTTGAAAGCTGTTCCAGTTTTTCAGTATCGGTATTGCGTTTTACAATACTCACACTTGGTTGAGTGCGTTCAGTAAGGTTTTGCGCTTGCGTAACTTGTTGAGCTAGGCATAGGGTAATCAAGAAAAAGACTGCCTTAGGTATGAGTTGTGAAATTTTAGGTGTTTTTTTTTGAGGTATTTGTTCTTTCATCATGCTTTTATGAGATAAAATTAGTGTTGACTACTTTGAAGATTACTTAAGAAAGTGTAAATTTTGAGTTATGAAATGTGATTTTTAAAATGCTCATTGTCAGTAATTTATAAATTAAAGTAAATGAAGTTATCATTTAACTTTTTATTCATTTCAAAAATAACAAGAATATCCATATTTAGCAAGTGTTTTTTTGGAATTTAGGAAGTAGTTTTTGCCTATATTTTCATCTCATTTTTCAAAAAAACAAGCAACCCTCAACAAAAAACCTCAAAATGAACTATCTTTGACCTCAATAAATTGAAAGTAATATTCCATCAGTTCTAAACCATCAAAATTAAAAATATGAATTTAGCAGAAGCAAAAGTACTCATTACAGGGGCAAGCGGAGGCATAGGTGCTGCCATTGCTGAGTTGCTCATCAGCAAAGGTGCTAAGGTAGCCATTACGGGGCGCAACCTTGAAAAACTCAACGCAAAGGCAAAAGAAATAGGTGCAATCGCCATACAAGCCGATGTCTGTGAAGAGGCACAAGTGATGAGCATGACAGAAACCGCTATCGCAAAACTAGGAGGCTTGAATGTACTCATCAATAACGCAGGCTATGGCTATGCAGCCCCCTTGGTGAACATCAACCCTACAGATTTTCAGAAAGTATTTCAGACCAACGTGATAGGAGCTACACTTTCTGCCAGAGAAGCTGCCAAACATTTTATTGCCCAAAAATACGGCAACATCATCAATATCGCCTCTACTGCCGCACTCAAAGGGGCTGCCAATTTATCACCCTACAACGCTACCAAATTTGCACTGAGAGGTATGACTGAAAGCTGGAGAGACGAGCTACGCAAACACAATATCCGTGTGATGCTGGTAAACCCTAGCGAAGTAATGAGCGATTTTATCAGCAATATGCAAACTCCACAAGGAAACATAGAAAAGCAATACTCAGAAAATGAAAAAGCTACCAAACTACGTGGCTTGGAGATAGCCCATACCATCGCAAGTCTTTTGGCTATGGACGACCGAGGGTTCATCACCGAAGCTACTGTATTTGCTACTAACCCACAAAACTAAGGTTTGCCTTGATGTAAGTGGGTAAATAGACATACAAGCTGTTACGCACTTGCATCAAAATACTTGATTGTATGCCAAAAGCTAAACTTTACATCAAACCGCTTGGAGGATTGTGCAACCGTATGCGATCCATACTTGCTGCTATGCAACTTGCTCAAGAAACAGCACGTAACCTGCACGTAGTTTGGGAGCGTAAAGCAGAACTAAATGCACCTTTTGAGGTATTGTTTAAACCCTGTGAGTCCTTTGAGGTAATCAACACTTCTGCCCTTTGGCTACCCTCCGTCTATGAAAAAGTAAGGCAAGACCATTTTTATTCCTTTAATCCTGATAAAGGTTGGCGGCTGCCTTCTTTCTTCCCAAAGCCTTATCAGCAAGGCATCTACAATGATGATTTTGCCAACATTGCTGATAGGCTCTATCAAAAGCAGCAGTTTGCGCATTTTAGTTCATTTAGGCACTCATTTATAGAGAAAGTAGCAGAACAATGGAATACTTTAATGCATTCAGAATCAGATATTTACATTAGTTCCTTTTATGAATTTTATCCTAATGAAGGGCTAGAAGCAGCCTTCCAACCTACTGACTATCTACAAGAAAAAATTGAAAATTTGGCTAGGCAGTTTGGCGAGATAACCTACGGCTTGCATATCAGAAGAGGCGACCATCAACAAGCCATAGAAAAAAGTCCCTTAGCTGCCTTCATAACTTTGATGGAACAAGAACTCATACAAAAACCTCAACTCACTTTCTTTCTGGCAACAGATAGCAACGAGGTAGAAGTAAGCCTTAAAGCAAAATTTAAAGATAAAATCATCACTCGCCCAAAACATCTCTCGAGAAAATCTATACAAGGTATGCAAGATGCAGTCATAGACTTGTTTGCCTTGTCAAGAACACAAAAAGTGTTTGGGTCTTATTGGAGTTCCTTTTCCGAGATGTCTGCCCGAATCGGTAATATTAGCGAAGTAAGTGTTACTAATATTTATTAGATACTTTCTATTTATTCTTCATTTCCTCTTAATTCATGACTTTCACCACTAAGATTAGTACAATTAATGGTCTATTTGTACTGTATTTTAAGTGTATATTAATTAATAATGAATTAATTGTAAACAAAAAATATAAACTTTGCATTTCTGTTCACATAATTTTTACTTAAAGATAACAACATGAGAAAAATGTTTACTTTCGCAAAGCATCTACAATGGATAGCTTTTTTTTACCTGCTCTTGCATAGCAATCTGTATGCACAAGTTACTACTTCTTCTATCAGAGGTTTTGTAGTTGATGAAAGCAATGAACCTTTGGCAGGGGCTACTGTTTTGGCTACACACATACCTTCGGGTACGCAGTATGGCGTTTCTACGGCAAGTGATGGAAGTTTTATTATTCAGAATATGCGTGTAGGAGGCCCTTACACTGTTGAGGTTTCATTTGTGGGTTCGCAAAGTGCAAAAGTAGAAAACCTACAGCTTGCACTCGGCGAGCGAAAAGATTTAAACTTTACCCTCAAACTAGGTACTGACTTAGAGGAAATCATCATCTCAGGTAACAAAGATGACTTAATAAACTCTGATAAAACTGGAGCAGGCTCTTTGGTTACGTTAGAGCAACTACAGACGATGCCTACCATTACACGCTCGGCTGCTGACCTCACACGCATGAATCCGCTTGCGGCTGAGGGAGGCTCTTTTGGAGGGCGTAACGACCAGTTTAACAATTACACCCTTGATGGTTCTATCTTTAACAATCCATTTGGTTTAGATGCGGCTACTCCTGGTGGGCAGAGTGATGCACAGCCGATTTCGCTTGATGCCATTGAGCA
The DNA here is from genome assembly GCA_964480455.1 of uncultured Cytophagaceae bacterium. Lineage (GTDB taxonomy): Bacteria > Bacteroidota > Bacteroidia > Cytophagales > Microscillaceae > JAABSX01. The sequence goes on along the minus strand of CAYZQI010000054.1, from coordinate 19,404 downwards.
GATTAGCGTTTCTTTTGCGCCTTATGATGTTACCAAGGCGGGTTTTACGGGGGCATCAGTAGATGCTGTTACCAAGTCAGGCACAAATAAATTTACAGGTTCTGTATTTGGCTACTACCGCAACAAAGACCTTACAAGTGGCAAAGTAGATGGTACAGAGGTCAATAGAGGTGATTTGAGCCAATTCCAGTCGGGTTTTAGCATTGGAGGCCCTATTCTTAAAAACAAAATATTTTTCTTTGCCAATTTTGAACTAGAAAGACGCTCTGATTTGGGTTCTTTTTTTGTACCTAATACAGGTACAACAGGCGATAATGTATCAAGGGTACTTGCCTCTGATATGCTACTCATTTCTAATCTATTGAGAGATACCTACGACTATGAAACAGGGGCAATTACAGGTTTTAAGCATAATACCGATAATGAAAAAGGACTTTTCAAACTTAACTTTAACCTTAGCCAAAACCATCAGCTTGCCATCACCTACAATTTCTTAGATGCGTTTAGAGATTTGCCCGCCAACCCCTCTGCCATTGGCAGGAGAGGTCCTGATTTCTTAACCCTGCAATTTGAAAACTCAGGTTACCGCATCATCAATAAAATCCAATCTGTAAAGGCAGAACTCAACTCGCAGCTTGGAAATAAGTTTGCCAATAAATTTCAGGTGGGTTACACCAGTTTTAAAGACTCGCGCGACCCCTTCAGCACTCCCTTTCCAGTGCTTAATATCGGCAAAGACGGTATTCGCTACATCGTGGCAGGGCACGAACCCTTCTCTATCAATAACCGCCTAGACCAAAACGTATTTCAGTTTACAGATAATTTCAATATTTTCTTAAAAAATCATACCCTTACCATGGGCACTAGCTTTGAGCGGTTTACATTTGATAATTCTTTTAATTTAACAGGCTATGGAGCAAGGGTCTTTTTCCCTGATGTTGATATTAATGATGCGCCTGCTTTCATTACTTCGCCTGAGTTTGCACAAGAAGTAGCAGACGCACGTGCCGCTTTTGAGAACAACAACGCCAATGGCACTTGGGCTTTGGCAGAAACCAATATAGGGCAGTGGGCAGCTTACCTACAAGATGAAATCAGTATTAGCCGTAATTTTACACTTACACTTGGACTGAGAATGGACTTGCCACTCTACTTTGATACAGAAACAAAAATGCAAGAAAACATAGATCGCAACTGCTGCTATGACCCTACCATTCCGTATTTTGATGAAGATGGCAATCAGACTTTTTTGAATAGCTTGCAATTTCCAAAACAAACACCGCTTTTTTCACCTCGCATCGGCTTTAACTACGACATCACGGGCGAACAGACCATGCAACTACGTGGCGGAACAGGCTTATTCACAGGGCGGTTTCCTTTTGTATGGATAGGCAACCAAGTGGCTAACCCCAACTTCTTCTTTTATGTAGTAACTGAGCCTGATTTTAAGTTTCCCCAAGTATGGCGTAGCAACCTAGGTTTTGACAGAAAATTCGGCAAAGGCTGGACGGTAAGTACTGACATTATCTACACCAAAGATGTCAATGCCATGATGGTACGCAACTATGGGCTACAGCTCCCAAGTGGTACACTCAGCGGGGTGGACAATCGCCCAATTTACCTTTCAGAAGATAGAGGCAACAATGCTTATGTGTTTACCAATACTGATGTGGGCTATAGTTTCAATGCTTCTTTGCAAGTTACTAAGACCTTTGCCAATAATATGCGTGCAACCTTGGCCTATAACTACCTTGATGTGAAAGATGCAGCTTCTATTGATGCTGAAATATCCTCAGATGCCTATGATCGCAACCCTGCCAATATTCAGCATACCAATACCCCGGAGTTAGCCCCTGCGCTTTATGGCAACAAACACCGAATTGTGGGCACATTCTTCAAGAAATTTGAATATGGCAACAAATGGGCAACCTATGTGTCTGTGTTTATGGAGTACCTACAAGGTGGACGTTTTAGCTTTACTTACTCAGGAGACATCAACAATGACGGTTCTCCACTGAATGACCTGCTTTATATACCAACAGATGCAGAGATAGACCTGATGAATTTTCAAGGTGATGCAGCTACACAGCGTGCGGCTTTCAAGCAGTACATCGCCCAAGATGATTACCTAAGCGAAAACAGAGGTAACTATGCTGAAAAATATGCTTCTATCAACCCTTGGTATAGCAAATGGGATATGCGCGTGATGCAAGAACTCAAATTCCCAAATCAGCATAGCATACAAGTAAGTTTAGATATTTTGAATGTAGGTAATTTGCTCAATAGTGCCTGGGGAGTACGCCAAATTGCTACCAATACAGGCTTAGTACAGCCTGTAGGGGTAACAGTGGTAGATGGAGACCCCGTTTATAATTTTGACCCCTCACAAACAGCTACTTTCTTTAATGATTTTAGCCTAAACTCTAGATGGCAAATGCAACTCGGTTTGAGGTATAATTTCTAAGTACTACTTCTTGACAATCAAAAAATCCTCAAAGGTGAGTTGAGCACCTTTGAGGATTGATGATTTGCCTCAGTTCAGTTGTTAGCAACGGACAGGTGAAACCTTCCCGCAATCAAACCACCCATCAGGCTTATTTCTTTATACGGCGAAACAAGTAACGTGTGATAAAAATACCCGTGCTTGTATCTGCACTATACACTCCTCCCACTGTATTGTAAAGTTCCCAACCTTCATTAGCAAGTGATTGTATCTTATTTCCAATGGCTGCCTCATTGTTTTGGATATTTTTGAAATTGATACCCGCCATACTGAAAAAGTTTTTAAGGTCTAGTTCTTCCTGCCTGCCATTTTGGTCGCGAGTAAGTAAGCGTGAACGCCCCAAACCACCCGGAACGACTGACTCTATGCTGGTCATTTGGTAAAACTCATACTGATTGGTATTGCCACTAGGCGAAGGTAAGTCTTGAGCGTAGGTTACTTGCCACGCTAACACAAATACTAAAATTTTAATGAATGTACGCATATCTAAATATAGATTTAATAGTAAATAAAAATCTATCTAATGACGTAAAACTCACTAAATGAGTAGCCAACTTAACAGGTATTAGCAAGTGATTAACAATAAAACTGTGCCTCGCTGATTATCAGTTATGTAAGTATTTTTAAAAAAAGTGGCATACTTTCAATACGCTAGCATCTATACCCTGAACCCTATTCAGCCTATTTTATAAAATGCCATCACAAAAATTATCAGAGAACCCAAATTCTCATCGGGTTACAGCACAATCAGCCTACTTAGTTTTCAAAATTCATCTTCAAAAGGCTTGCAAGGCAATCTGAAAATGCTATATTTGTATGAATTTTACCACTGATTAAAAAAAGTCATGCGTGAAAAACTACTCAATAGATGGAGGCTCATCTTAGGAAATGATGCCAAAGAAGAAATCAATGTTTCACTTTCAGCTACCGAACAGGGGATTGATAAGACCTTAGAGGCACTCTATGGAGAAGGCAGCAAAGCCAGCAACCGCAAAGGAGGGCTTGGGGCATCTTCTCCCAATGTATCGAGATGGCTAGGCGACATAAGAACCTACTTTCCGCAGAGTGTAGTACAAGTAATGCAGCAAGATGCACTCAAGCGGCTCAACCTTACCCAATTGCTCACCGAACCCGAAATGCTTGATGCCGTAGTGCCAGACGTACACCTTGTCGCCAACCTTATGACCTTAGGGAGGGCTATCCCAAGCAAGACAAAAGCTACCGCAAGACTTGTGGTCAAAAAAGTGGTTGATGAACTCATCAAAAAACTAAGTGGCCCTACACAGCAAGCCATTGCTGGAAGCCTCAATAGAAGCAGCAGAAACCTACGCCCCAGACACAATGAAATCAACTGGAGTGAAACCATACGCCGCAACCTCAAGCACTATCAGCCTGCATACAAAACCATTATTCCTGAAACCAGAATAGGCTATGGTAGAAAAAGAAAAGCCCTCAAAGATGTGGTACTATGCATAGACCAAAGCGGCTCCATGGGTAGCTCCGTGGTCTATTCGGGTATTTTTGGTGCAGTGATGTCGTCTATCCCTGCCGTACAGACCAAAATGGTTGTATTTGATACGGCGGTAGCAGACCTGACCGAGGAACTGCAAGACCCCGTTGATTTACTCTTTGGGGTGCAGCTAGGTGGTGGCACAGACATTCACAAGGCCCTTACTTATTGCCAGCAAATCATTACGCGCCCCAACGATACGGTTTTGGTATTGATTACGGATTTGTACGAGGGGGGAAATTTGATGAAGATGCGTCAAAAAATGTTAGAGATTGCAAATAGTGGCACACAATTCATTACCTTACTTGCCCTCAATAATGACGGGGCACCTTATTTTGATAAAAGCAATGCAGAATTTTTGGCATCTATCAACGTACCTGTTTTTGCCTGTACTCCCGACCTTTTCCCTGATATGATGGCAAGTGCCCTCAGCAAGCGAGACCTAAGGCAATGGGCTGCCAACCACGACATCAAAGTAGCTTAAAAGACTGTCTCTTTTCTTGTGTTTTTTTTGACTAGGCACTTGGGCAGTTATTCAAAATGCAAGACATAATGATGAAGCTCCTCATTTTCTAAATTGAGTTTCTTTTTGAGGCGGTAACGGCTTTTCTCTACACCCCTGATAGAAATGTTTTGTATCTCAGCAATTTCGGCATTGGTCATATTGATACGGATAAAGCAGCAAAGCCTAATATCATTGGGGGTAAGTTCGGGGTGTTTTTGTGATAATTTTTTAGAAAAATCTTGGTGTATTTTGTCAAAGTTAAGATGAAATTGCTCCCAATAGCTTTCAGATTTTACTTCTTCATCTATTTTTTTTGAGAGCTGTCTGATTTTAGCAAAAGTATTTTTATTCTCCTTCTCTGATTGTATCAAAATTTCCAACTCCTTTTTCAGGTCTTCAAAAAGGCTGTTTTTGTGGGCAAACTGTAAAAGAGAAGCTGCTATCTCAGCGTTTTGTCTTTTGATTTCTTCTTCTAGGTGTGCATTGTTTTGTTGTAGCATAGTCTGCTCGGCAAGCAATAGTTTTTTTTGGTATTCTTCTTTTTTGAGCCAGTTTTGATAGCGTACATAAGCCCCAAAAAGTGCTAATATGAAGATACCTATTAACCCTTTAAACCAGTAAGTTTGCCAAAAAGGCGGTGCAATCTGAATGGTGAGCCGCTTGGGGTTTTCGTCCCATTTGCCTAGGGCATTGCCTACTTTAATCTCAAAAGTATAAGTGCCTGCATCAAGGTTGGTAAAAGTAGCCGAGCGCTGCGTAGTTTTAGCATAGTTCCATTCTTCTTGAAACCCTACCAAGCGGTAGGCAATTTTGTTTTTAGAAGGGTTGGTATATTCTAAGGCAGTAAATTCAATAGTGAATACATTGTCAAAATAACTCAAAGAGATGGTAGGCTCGTCATTGAGCGCAACATCAAAGAGTTGCCTGTTTTGATATTTCCCATTTTTGATAGATTGACCAAAGAGCCTAAAATCAGTAAAAGCAGCGCGAGGCAGACGGTCATTTTCTTTGATTTGCGAGGGCATAAATACATTAAAGCCCTGAATGCCTCCAAAGAAAAGTACGCCCTCCTGTGTCAGCAAAGCAGCATTGGGGTTAAAACTACCCGATTGCAAGCCATCTTCTTTGTTAAAGTTTACAAAAATTTCTTTTTCAGGGTCAAACAAAGCAATGCCTGCATTGGTACTTATCCAGATACTACCTGCGGGGTCTTGTACTAAGGCATTAATCACATCAGAGGGAAGCCCATCTTTGGTAGTATAATTTTTAAAAGAACTTTCATCGGTCGATAGCAAGTGCAGCCCTCCCCCTTCTGTGCCTACCCATATTCGCTGTTTGCGGTCTTCTAGGAGCGATAGAATAGAGTTGGCCTGTAGCCCGTTGTGCAGATTTTCTTCTTTCTTCCAGTGTTTGAAGGCTTTTCTGTGAGGGGGAAGTTTGTTAAGACCGCCATACTCTGTGCCAATCCAGAGATTATTTTTGCTATCAACCATAAGTACTTGTACTTGCACATCAGAGAGGCTTGTGGGCTGTTGCGGGTGAGGTACATAATGCATAAAAGCATCATTTTTGGGGTCATACTTATCTAGTCCTCCTCCAAGTGTACCAATCCAGATACAAGCATCTTGGTCTTCTACAATGTCCCAGACGTTGTTTACGGCAAGGCTTTGTGTGTCATTGGGTAAGTTTTGGTAGTTTTTTATCTTTCCTGTGGAGGGTTGATAACGGTTTAGCCCATTTGAAAAAGTGCCAATCCAAAGGTTTTGCTTACTATCTTCATAGATAGCCGTGATGACACTGTTGCTTACTCCTTTGGGGAATTTTACAACGCTCTCAAAATTGCTGTATGTTTGTGTTTTTTTATCAAAAATCAATAATCCGCCTCCATCAGTACCTATCCATATTTGGCTGTTTTGCTTATTCTCGCAAAAAGAAAGTACCGACTGGAAATTAGGATTAAAACTATCTTGGGAGGTATGCAAAAAAGTAAGAAAATTATTTTTGTAAGGTTTGTAAATGTTTACCCCTCCATTGAAAGTGCCTATCCAGGTGTTGTTGCGTGTATCTGTGTAAATATTGTAAAGTGCATTGGTATTGAGGCTGTTCTTGAAAGTAGGGGTATGGTCAAAGTATTCAAACTTTTGGGCTTCCTCATCTGTGATAAAAAGCCCAGAACCATCTGTGGTAATCCATACTTGGTTTTGCTGGTCCAGGGCGATGTCTGTTACCAAGTTATTGCCTAACTTGTGATGTTGAAATGTTTTTAGGGCAGTATCATAGATATAAAGGCCATTGCCTTGAGTGCCTATCCATACTTTGCCTTTGTGGTAGAGCAAAGACTTGCTGTAGCTGCTGAAGTCTAGGTTTTTGCTTGGGTCGCTTTCAAAGAGATTAATTTGCTTTGTCTGGTATTGCAAGCAGTGAATTTTAGTGCCTTGAGTAGCAATCCAGATATTATGTTGTGCATCTTCGGCAAAGTCAAATACCAAGTCGCTGTTCAAAATTTGGGTTTTATTTTTACTTTTTGTAGAAAAAAACTCAAATTTATCAAGGCTTGAGTTGGTATGTATGATGCCATTGCCCAATGTGCCAATCCAAATACCTCCAAAGCTGTCTTCAAAAATAGTTTGTATAGTTACCTTGCTCAGGTCAAAGGGCAGCGATGCTTTGGGAAAAGGATTTCTTACAAAAGTATGTGTTTTTCTTTGCAAAATATTAATTCCACCTCGTCTGAGCCCTACCCAGATGTTCCCCTTTTTATCTTCATAAAGACATTGGATACGGTTGTCAGAGAGGCTAGTGGAGTCTTGGGCACTGCTTTTATAGATTGCACATTCATAACCATCAAAGCGGTTCAGCCCGTCTCTACTTCCAAGCCACAAAAACCCGTCTCGGTCTTCTAAGATGGTATAAATCGTGTTGTTAGAAAGTCCTTCATTTATAGTTAGGTAATCAAAAGTTTTGGTTTGGCAGCGAGCATATTGCGCCCAAAGCATACAGCTCCACAAGAGAAGCCAATGAATGTAGCCCACAAGTAAATGGTGCACCCTTTTTTTGAAGACTATTTTTGATAAAACCATATTTTTTTAACTAGCCTACAAAATTATCGTTTTTTTGCTTTGATTAAGTGATTTAATAAGATTTTATTGAGAAGCATTTGTAATAACTGGTTGATTAGCTTTACTTTTTGATGCCTCTCAGGTCTAATGCTTTTTGGAATAGCCGTGCATTTTTGAGGTGCTCGTCATAGGTTTCAGCAAAGGCGTGATAGCCCGAAAAATCAGCTTTAGCACAAAAGAACAAATATTGGTGCTGCTCATAGTTTAGCACTGCATCAATAGATGGTGGCGAGGGCAAGTTAATTACTCCAAGGGGTAGTCCTTTGTTGAGGTAGGTATTGTAGGGAGAGGGCGTTTGAAGATGCTTGTTGAGCACCCTTCTAATGGTAAAATCGCCCACAGCATAGATGACCGTGGGGTCGGCTTCTAGTTTAATGTCTTTTTTCAGACGATTGAGATATACTCCTGCAATACGAGGTTTTTCATCATTCTTGAGGGTTTCGGCTTGCACAATAGAGGCAAGTACACTTACTTCTGTGGGGCTAAGGTCGAGTGCTTTGGCTTTTGCAAGGCGAGCTTTGTTCCAGAACTTTTGATGTTCTTTGTACATTCTTTCTATCAGGGCTTTGGGAGAAGTATTCCAATAGACCTCATAGGTATTGGGCAAAAAGATAGTCAGAATAGAAATAGTATCTTGTTTGTATTTTTTTACAAAGCTCGTATCATTGAGCAATTTCAAAAAATCTTCTTTTTCAAAAATCAAAGATTCAGCAATACTTTCTGCTAGTTCTTGTTTGGTTCTGATGTTGTTGAAAGTGAGCTTTACGGGTGCTTGCAGCCCAGCCCTCAGCATACGTACTGCATTGAGGTTGTTCATATCTGCTTTGATGAGGTACCTGCCCGATTTTACGTGCTTTTGGTAATTTAGCAGCTTTGACATAAAAGCAAAAGAAAGTTTATCTTCTATGATTTTTTCTTTTGATAAAATCTCAAGTAGTCCTTTGAAATCGGTCTTGGGTGGAATATACAAAAAGGTATCTTCTTTTTTGACTTGAAAGTTAGGCGACCTAAAAATCTGGTAGGCATAAAAGAAGAATACCGTAGAGGCAAAAGAAAATGCTAATATTCCACCAAAAAAAAACTCTCGCTTAGATAAATTAATCATTGATTCAGTTTTGGTAACTCAATATGGGTGCAAGTCAAATTGACTTCCTCTCTTGAGGAGAGGGAAGGGGTGAGGTGGCTAAAAGGGGAAATTCGACTTGCCTCCCTCAATATTTACCAAGATTTTTTTAATTACTTGATTCGCAATATTTTATAAATTTTTGAGGTAGCTGTACTGCTACACACTTGCTCTTAATCGTGCTTGTTTGCCATTTATGACTGGTTCATCAACTCTTCAATTTCTTCAAGTTCTATCGGGATATTTTTCATCAAATCTTCATTACCCGACTTAGTAATAAGGATATCATTTTCCAATCTGATGCCGATATTTTCTTCTCTGATATAAATACCTGGCTCGCAAGTAAAGACCATACCTGCCGTAAACCGGCGGTAGCGGTCGCCAAGGTCATGCACATCAAGCCCTAGGTGATGCGAAGTGCCGTGCATAAAATATTTTTTGTAGGCAGGTTTTTCCTTTGATTGATTGTTCACCTCGTCCATAGTCAGCAATCCAATATCTACCAGTTCTTTGGTCATAAATTCACCTACGGCTTCGTGGTATTCATTCCAGATATTGCCTACTTTCAAAATGTCAATGGCTTGTAGCATTACCCTTCTCACGGCTTGATAGACTTGCCGCTGCCGTGCAGTAAATTTTCCACTCACGGGTATGGTGCGTGTCATGTCTGCGGCATAGTTGGCATATTCTGCGCCCACGTCCATCAGAAGTAAATCCCCCTCTTTGCAAGGTTGGGCATTTTCTATGTAATGCAGTACGCAGGCATTTTTGCCAGAGGCAATGATGGGCGCATAGGCAAATCCACGCGAGCGATTTTTGAGAAATTCGTGGCTATACTCTGCTTCTATTTCATATTCCATTACGCCTGGCTTTACAAAAGAGAGTATTCTTCTCAATCCTTTTTCAGTGATATTGCAAGCCTCTTGTATCAGGTCTATTTCTATTTGCGATTTTACGGCACGCAATTGCTGCATAATGGGTGCAGCACGGTGGTAAGTATGCAAGGGATACATTTTTTTACACCAATTGATAAATCGTGCATCACGGCTTTCCACTTTTATTTCGGCGCGGTAGTGTTCATTAGTATTAAGGTAAAAGCCATCACAGCAGCTTGCTAGAGTATGTAATGTGGTGTAAAACTCATCAAGCCATCGGATTTCTTGAATGCCTGTTACTTCTCTTGCTTGTGCTTTGGTGAGTTTTTCTCCCTCCCAGAGGGCTATTTCCTCGCTGGTTTCTCTCAGGAAAAGGATTTCTTTGAATTTATCCTCAGGTGCATCAGGGTAGATGAGCAACATGGTTTCCTCTTGGTCCACGCCCGTAAGATAAAACAAATCGCTGTTTTGTCGGAAGGGCATAGTACCATCTGCATTGGTGGGCATAAGGTCATTAGCATTAAAAATAGCAAGTGTATTTTCTTCTAGTGCTTTGGCAAAGTTGATTCTGTTTTGTACGAAGAGTTGCTTATCTATGAGAGAGTATCGCTTCATAAGGTTATATTTTATTTTGAAATAAGATAGTAGCTCTTTATAAAATGCAGCTATCTTTGAATGAGTGATTCTTAAATTATTTTTTATTTTGAACAAAATTAGCAAAACTCCTACAGATATTAAACTATTTTTGAAAATAGCTTTCAACTGTATTTTATATTTCTAAATTTGATGGTATTGAAATCTGTTTAGATGTCTTTCAAACTAATGTCCTCATCTCTTATTCTGGAGACAAACTATGAGTCAAAAATACAAATTTTGCATTTAAAACTTGAATGTGCGTTTCAATAAATCAAGTATTTTAAAATAAAATTTCCTGACAAGTTCTTGGTTAATTACCTCGAGAAATACAGCCTATCTCAAGGCTATCTCTTCATTTTTTATGGTGAAAAGCAACTCTCTTGGAAAGAAGACCACATCATACACGAAGGTAAAGAAATTTTTGCGGTGCGGGTGTAGAGATGTCAATTATTCTGTCAAAATTTCCTAACTTGCGCAAAAAAGTACAACAGAATATTTGTATCTCTTAGTGAAAAGCATTGACACAAATAAAAAGCAATTAAAACAAGTAATTTGTAAAGATTAATAATTACTCACTCAACTTATGTGTGGAATTACAGGAATCTATGCCTATAACGAAGTCGGGCGTTTTCATAGCATCAATCTCAAAAACTCATTAGATACGCTCAACCGCAGAGGGCCAGATGCCGCCCAGATGTCTCTACACCACATGGTGAGTATGGGGCATGCGCGTCTTTCTATCATTGACCTCAGCCGAGCTGCCAATCAACCTATGCGCGATGAAAGCAGGCGTTATACGCTTGTATTTAATGGAGAAATTTATAATTACAAAAGTATTAGAGAAGAACTTGTTTCAGAAGGTTTTAGCTTTCAGACTACTTCCGATACCGAAGTACTCCTCAAAGGTTATATTCAGTGGCAAGAAAAAATACTTAATAAGCTCAATGGGTTTTTTGCTTTTGCTATTTATGATGAAATAGAAAAAACCCTTTTTTTGGCGCGCGACCGCATGGGCATCAAACCGCTGCTAGTATATGAAGATGAAAATAAACTATTATTTGCCTCTGAGATGAAGGCAATCTTAGCCTATGGCATAGATAAAGAAATTGATTATGTAAGCCTGAAGCAATACTTGCAGTTTAATTACATACCTGGTACAAAGACAATTTTTAGAAAAGTTAGAAAACTAGCACCTGGCCATTATCTCAAAATCAAAGGTAAAACCCAAGAAGAACATGCTTTCTATCAAATTCCTGTGGCATACCCTTCTTTTGAAAGATTTGTAAGCTATGAAGCCCAAAAAACTCAGCTTATCAATTTGCTAGAAGCCTCAGTACAAAAAAGACTCATAGCTGATGTGCCTCTTGGGGCATTTTTGAGTGGAGGCATTGACTCTTCGGTCATTACTGCTCTTGCTTCAAGACACACCCCGCAGCTCAATACTTTCTCTATAGGCTACAGAGATGAGCCTTTTTTTGACGAAACAAAGTATGCCAGCCTAGTAGCAAAAAAATACAATACTAACCATACCGTTTTCTCGCTCAGCAACCAAGATTTGTATGCGCATTTATTTGATGTATTAGATTATACAGATGAGCCTTTTGCAGATTCTTCAGCACTAGCAGTATATATTCTCAGCCAGCGTACTCGCTCAAAGGTTAAAGTAGCCCTCTCAGGTGATGGAGCTGATGAACTTTTTTCGGGCTATAACAAGCACTCGGCAGAGTATCGGGCACGTGCAGGGGGGTGGCAGGCTGAGGTAGTAAGTAAGTTACTTCCACTTTGGCAACGACTGCCCAAATCACGACAAGGGTTTCTCTCTAATAAATTTAGACAACTGCAACGCTTTGCCGAAGGACAAAAACTTTCCGAAAAAGAACGTTACTGGCGGTGGGCTATCTTTGCAGATGAAGCGCAGGCAGAGGCACTCCTACACCCCAACACACAGACAAAAATAGTAAAAGAAGAATACCAACAAAGAAAACAAGACATCTTGTATTTTATTCATAATACGGCTGATGCATCTCAAACTTTAAACCACTTCAACGAAGTGCTATACACAGACCTTCAGCTGGTATTGGTAAGCGATATGCTTACCAAAGTAGATTTGATGTCAATGAGCAATAGCCTAGAAGTGCGTGTGCCTTTTCTAGACCACGAACTGGTGGATTATGTCAGCAACTTACCCGTAGAGAGCAAAATTAATGCAAAAATGCGTAAGCGTATTTTGCAAGATGCCTTCAGAGAACTATTACCAGTAGAGCTCTACCTCCGCCCCAAACACGGCTTTGAAGTGCCCTTGCTAGGCTGGATGCGTAGCGAGCTGCGCTCAACAATAGAAGATGATTTACTGGCTGATGACTGGGTAGAAGCACAGGGTATTTTTGACCTCACTACTGTTAGAGAACTCAAGCAAAAACTTTTCTCAAACAATCCAGAAGACATACACGCCCGTATTTGGGGGCTGTTGGTTTTTCAGCATTGGTGGAAGAAATATATGTCATAAACAGCCATTTACTCAAAATTTAGTCCATTCTTCTGATTTGAGCAAGTGTATGACTGTAGAACTGATGCTGATGATTAAAAATACCTTTGCTATTTAGTTTGTCTATTCTGACCTTTTCTAGGGCATGAATGATAAATCTTTCATGAGGCTTGAGTGAGAGGTCAGGGAAGAATGCCGTGGCCTGTGCCTGCGCCACCACCAGACCCACATGCACAATGCGTCCCTCACGCTCAAAAAAAGCCAAATCGCCTGTTTGTGCCTCTTGGATATGTACTATTTCTTGGCCTTGTGTAGCTTGTTGGTAAGCATCTCTGAGCAGTGAGTAGCCCGATAGTTGAAAAACCTGCTGCACAAAGCCCGAGCAGTCTATCCCAAAAATGGTTTTTCCTCCCCAAAGATAGGGTACATTCAAGAATTGAAGCGCGTATGATAACAATTGAGAAGGACTAGGGGGGAGGGGCGTAAAAATAGCCTTTCCTTCATAGTGCCAAGGTGCATGCTCACCCATCAAAAATTCGTGAGAGGATAACTCAAACAACGGCAAGGTACTACCCAAGCTAATGTAAAATGGTGGTGGTTGTGCTGTATAGACCTTTGCCATAGGGTCAGCACAAAGGGCTTTTGGACTATTTTGAATCAACTGATAAAAGTTTTCTGTGATTTCGTGTACTTGTAGTGCATCTATCCAGCCTTCGTAGCCATCGGCAAGCAACCGAATCAAGGCCCATTTTTTGTCGGGGCTGTATGCTTGGATACTATATAGCTCTCCAAAAAGTGCTTGCGTACAGAGTTCTTTTCTATTGTTGGGTTCGGTGCGTAGCGAAAGTGCGCAAAGCGTACAAATACCTTTTTTTGTAAGTAACATTTAGATAGAAGATGATTTGGTGAAGTATGCCCCTTGGTAGGTGTAGGCAATGTAATTGTTATGGTGTTTCTGATAAAATATTTCAAAATCAATGGCAGCAACCTGTGGTTGAATGAGTTTTGTTACAAAACTTCCTTTTTGACGAACCTCAAAGGGCAATATTTGCATATTATTTTTAAAGCTGAGTTTTTTTTTGCCGTGGAGTTTATAAATTGCCTCTTTTGCTACCCAAGCAAGGGTAAGTTTATCTAATGAATCTTCTACGATGCTTCTTTCTTGTTCATCAAGAAATTTATGGGCAATACGCCAGAGTTTTTGTCGGCGAGGTTCTATATCTATACCTATGGCTTGTGTTTGGTGTAGAATCGCCACTGCACTGTCGCAAGTATGCGAGATAGATACCTGATAAGGTAGATGAGACAAATAAGGTTTATCGTGTTCATCTTTGGGTAGCCCTGTGTAGGGCTGCTGCCAAGCCTCCAGCAATGCTTGCAGTGCAAGGCGAGCCGCAAAAAATTCTTTTCTTTTTTCTCTATGGCTAATTTTAGAAAGGTATTGTGCATCAACATCATTGGGGCAAAGCAGTGATTGCAGATGGGTTTCGGTTTCAGCAATTTGCCAAACAGCCCAACTACACTGAGGATTTACTTTATAAATACTATGCAAAGCCACGTAAAAATAATTAGATTTGTAAATAAAACTTCCTACAAAAATAAGCAATTCTATGATACAAGTTCAAAAAATTAATACACTTTCAGGACATAAAGACTGCGTCTATGCCCTGGAGCATAGCCCAAACGAGGAGGAGTTTTTCTCAGCAGGGGGTGATGGCATAGTGGCAAGATGGAACCTGGCCAATCCAGAAATTGGAGATTTAATTGCCAAAGTACCCAATTCTATCTACGCCCTATGCTACGAGCACACAAGCAATACCTTATTGATAGGGCAAAACTTTGAGGGGCTGCACCGTATAGATTTATTAGAAAAAAAAGAGCTTCAATCTGTAAAACTAACGCAATCATATATTTTTGACATCAAAGCCTTGGAAGATGAAATCTTTGTGGCCTGCGGCGATGGGCGTTTGGTGGTGCTAGACCGCGCCACTTTCTCTGTCAAAAAATACATAGATGCCAGCAATAAGAGCGCGCGGTGCATAGCCCTAGCACCACAAAGAGGGGAGCTGGCAATAGGTTATAGCGACCATGCCATCAGAATATTTGACCTTACCAGCAAACAATTGAAGTATCAGTATCAAGCTCATAATAACTCTGTTTTTACGCTTGCTTACAGCCCCAATGAGCAGTTTCTGCTCAGTGGAAGCCGTGATGCACACCTCAAAATCTGGGATTCAGACGACAATTATCAACTCCACCAATCAATAGTAGCACATCTTTTTGCCATCAATCACATTACATTTAGCCCTGATGGGCATTATTTTGCCACAGGAAGTATGGACAAAGCAGTCAAAATATGGAGTAGCCATCATTTCAACTTACTTAAAGTAATAGACAAAGCACGCCATGCAGGGCATGGTACTTCGGTCAATAAGCTACTCTGGAGTAAGTACAAACAACAACTACTGTCTGCAAGTGATGACCGCCTGATTTCGGTGTGGCAGCTTGATTTTGAATCAAAGAAAACTTCTGTTGAATAGTTGCTGAGTGTAGCCGCCGAGAGGCTAGATACTTTGTTTTTTTTTACTAGCCACAATTTTAGCCCTTAGAGGATAAAAGTAGGTTCTTGTATTTTATTAATTCAATTATAGTTTGTAATTTGCAAATACTTATGCGTATTCTTGATAGTATTATGCCAATTTAAACCCATTGATAGGTTAAGAACAATATTTAAAAAAAGAATTTTTATGAAAATAACTCCAATAGAAATCAAACAAAAGAATTTTTCAGTCAAGTCATTTGGAAAGGGATTTGACCGCGAAGAGGTACAAACTTTCTTGGCAATGCTTGCCGAGGAGTGGAGTGTGATGAGCGAGCAAAATACAGAATTGAAAATAAAATCACAGCTACTAGAAAAAGAAATCCAAAAACTCAAAGAGGTAGAAAGCTCGCTCTTTCGTACACTCAAAACCGCTGAGGATACAAGCACCAACATTGTAGAACAAGCCCGTAAAACTGCCGAACTCAAAGTCAAAGAAGCACAAGTAAAGGCAGATGTTATCATTAATGATGCACGCACACAGGCAAAGGAAATTGTCAGAAAATCGCAAGACCGTGCGCGCCAAGTATTGGAGGAGGTCATCGGCGAAATGAAGGAGAAAAAACAAGAATACCGAGAGGTAGAAAATTACAGAGATAATTTTTTGCTTGAGCTGAAATCTTTTATGCAAAGCTCGCTGGAGCGCGTCGGTCAGTTTGCTAGCAAACATGGCACCCTTGCTTCTATTGATGAAAAGGTAGCTAAGGTGCAGGGCTTTCTTGAAGAAAAGCACGAGCTAATAGACCAACAAAATGTAATGCGCGAGCAAGAACAACTTGTGTTTGCTGCACAGCAAAACACCGAAAACATAGACCAAGAAGAAGACGAAGAAGTAACTCCTAATGCCATAAAAGCAAATGATGATGAGGAAGATGAGCACTCTTTCTTTGATGACTTGAAGGCTTGATAAAGCAAAATAACTTTTTTTGACTCAAAACAAACCGATACAATGAACTATCAGACCGTTGCCTCAAAAATTAATGATTTTATGAGTTTTCAGGCGCAAATTCAACAAATGACTGCCGAACTCAAAGACTTAGAAGCCAATCCACCCAAAATAGACAAAGAAGTACTGACTTGGGAAGAAGCTGTTGCCTTTGCTGAAAGTGAAAAAAACTATGCCGAACAGCTCGAAAAACTACACATGGGCATTGCCAATAGGCAGAGTATTGTGCAAAACAAAGAACAAGAAATAGGTGAAATGCTACCCGTTAAAGACCGCTACATCTTGTTTGAAATCAAAGACGAAGACCCAGCCAAAATACAAACCTACAAAATTGGCTACTTTCCGAATAGCTACGGTTTTAGAATGGAAAAAATAGAAAAAGAATAAAGTATCTTGGGAGTTGTGTAGTGATGTAATAAAACCGCCAACTTTCTATAAACTACACGCATTTATGCTATTTTATGATGACTTTATGTAAGACGGTGAAGATATGTACAAAAAACATAAAGTTATCAAATTGAGATTATCCGTAAGTGATAATAAATCATAAACATTCTTCGTCATGTTCAGAAAAAAAGGCTCACTCCGAGATAGGCTTATGGCTGTATTTCTGGGCTTTGTAGGTATGATAGGCTTTGTAGCCCTTGTCAATTGGTGGTTTTATCAAAAAAGTGATGCCCTTAATGACTTTAACTATAGAGTAGAAGGACTGCTTGTAGAGATGTTTGCACTCAATAAACTTGAGCAGGATTTTTTCAGCTTTGAGATATATACACCCCAGTTTCACAAAAGTCAAAAAAGCCAATATATACAACAGCACCACCTTATCGTTGACCGCACACAGGCCGAGATAGAAAATCTACTCAAAAACCCACTTACACTTCGGCTCAATGCTAGTAGAAAACCTTTTCAAAAAGACCTTGTTCGTATTAAAGATACCCTGAGGGCATATACAGAGGCTTTCGATAAAATAACGCAACTTACTTTGCAGCGAGGCTTCATAGATTATGGTCTAGAAGGAGAAATGCGTAATACTGCACACGAGCTGGAAACAACCAAGATAAATAAAGCAGATTTACTCACCCTGCGCCGACTTGAAAAAGATTATCTAAACCGAAAAGATACTGTTTATGTAACTAAGTTTATCAAAACCAATGAGGAAATAAGAAAAAAAATAGCAACTGACCCAACCTGCAGCGCAGAAGAACAAAAAACAATCAACTTCTTATTGCTTGAATATCAAACCTTTTTCATCAAGTTAGTACAGCTTGAATCTATCATAGGGCTCAACCACTTCAATAGCAAGATATCAGGCAAAAGAGGGCTTATCAACCGCCTTAGTACCAATTTGGTAGCTTCCATAGAACGCTTACTCAAAGAAACTAATCAAAATATTGATACGCTCAAGAAGAATCACTATTTTTCTTATGTTATTGTAAGTATCAGTATGATATTGGCAAGTATTCTGATAAGCTACTTCACTGCCCAACGTATCACGGCACCCATAGAGAACCTAAGCCAGATTATCGAGCGCAACATGGAAAATCGCTTTGAAAATCCTATTGAGCTTGCCAAAATTGGTGCTACCAAAGAAGTCATTTTATTGAATCAGAATTTCAACCAGATGCTCCTAGAACTCCGAGAACAACTCCAACAAATCAAAGAAAATAACCATGAACTCAACCAGCAAAATGAAGAACTCAATGCCAATAATACAAAACTGCAAGATTCAGAAGAAAGACTCTCTAAGCTGAACAATGTAAAAGATAAATTTTTATCTATTATCTCACACGATTTGCGTGCGCCACTTAATACCATCATTGGATTTATGAAAATATTAGAGATTGATTATCAGGCATTTACAGAAGAAGAAGTTAAAAATTTTACATCTGAAACTCAAAAATCAGTAGCACGTCTCGTCAATCTTCTGGATAACCTTTTGCAGTGGTCGCTTTCTGAAACAGAAGATATTAAGTTCAAACCTACTACCCTCAATATTGCCCAACTAGCCACAGAAAATCTTGCCTTGTATGAAGCAACAGCTGATGAGAAAAATCTTGCACTCATTCTTCAAGCTCCTAGTGATGTGGAGGTCTTTGCTGATGCTAACATGGTTAATTTTATCTTCAGAAATTTACTTTCAAATGCTATCAAGTTTTCACGTAGTCAAACAGAAGTAAAAATAATTATTCAGCATAGCTCCAACAATCAAAAAGTGGAAATACAAGTCATAGACCAAGGCATTGGCATACCCCTGCAAGACCAGCATAAGATATTTAACCGAGAAGAACATTTCAGCACCACGGGTACTTCCAAAGAAAAAGGTACTGGATTTGGGCTGTTGCTTTGTAAAAACTTTGTGGAAAGACAAGGCGGAAATATCTCGCTGGAGAGCGAAGAAGGAACAGGTACCAAAGTGATTTTTAACCTTCCCACACCTTAAAAAAATGCCAATGAGTTAAATGTGTTAGCCTAGGTAGCCTTCAAGAGATAAAGCCATAATTTTCACTGAAAATTTGTATATTTGCCTACAACAAAGCACAAAATTCTATGGCAAAGCAAAAAATAAGGTTTCCATATGGAGTCAGTAATTTTAGTAAAATTGCAGATGAAGGGCTGTATTTTGTAGATAAGACACACTTTATTGAGGAATTAGAGGATTTTGGTGGTTTTTATCTATCCTTTCTACGCCCCCGCCGTATGGGGAAAAGTCTTTTTGTGTCTATCTTGGAGCATTACTACGGCATAGAACACAAAGACAAATTTGATGCACTCTTTGGCAATTACTACATTGGTAAAAATCCCACGCCTCTTGCCAATCAATACCGTGTCTTAAAGTTAGATTTCTCAGCAATTGACACACGCTCGACAGAAAAAGCTGAAAAATCATTCAGAGATAGAATCCACTCAAATATTCGGGTTTTTATGAATTATCACCAGCTTTTTGAGCCTGAGGAGAGAGAAAAAATTATTTCTTATGAAAGTGCACATCAAATTATGGCAGCCTTGCTTGATGCTTACAATCACCATGAATCGCTCAAAATCTACCTCATCATAGACGAATACGACCACTTCACCAATGAAATCTTGACCCAAGACCTCA